>CAYSYF010000004.1:0-86348 GCA_964435155.1 uncultured Ruminococcus sp.
TGTGTTTGACCAACTTTGTGTGTTGCGGATTGGGTGTTTTGCTCTTATCTATTATCATTTTAACAGAATTTGTTGACAAATTGAATTTGATGTGTTACAATATTTATTGTATTATAAGCAATAATAATTTATTCGCAGTAAATATAATAAAAAGGACTGTGAAAACAGTCCTTTTGTTTTATCATTACTCCTTAAAAAAGCTTTCTATTGGCTTTTTCAATATCTGTGACAGTCCATACAGCTCTATATCAGATACTGTACGAGTGCCGTCCTCTATTCGTGAAATAGACCCACGGCAGATGTATACCGCTATCGTTTCAAGCCTGTCCGATAGCTGCTGTTGGCTTAGCTTTTGTTCTGTGCGGAACTTGCGCACCTGTGCGCCGACCATGTTCATTTTTTCGCCGTCTATAATGCGAGCCATTTTATCACTCCTCACAACATTTGTCTTGACATAGGACAATTATTATGATACAATGATTTTAAAATAATCTTGTCCTGTAACAGGACAAGAAAGAGGAAAATATGAAAGAACTGACTGCGGTTTTTATTGGGCATAATGAATGTTATGATATTGATAAGGAGCAGCTTGCGCATGAGATCGAAAAACTGATACAATGCGGTGTGACGCTGTTTTTATCGGGCGGTATGGGCGGCTTTGACAGGCTGTGCGCAAGAACGGTTTTTGGCTTAAAAAAACGATATCCCGAAACAAGAAATATAGTTGTTATTCCATATCTGGATTTTAAAGTGTTTGAGCCAGCGCTTTTTGATGCAAGCGAATATCCTGAATGTGTGGCGCTTGTTCCGTATCGCGCGAAAATAATAAAGCGAAATCAGTTTATGGTGGATAGCGCTGCTTACGCTGTCTGCTATGTCAATTATGGGGTGGGCGGTGCTGCAAAAACGCTTGAATACGCGACAAAACGCGGCTGTGAGATAATAAAAATAAAAAACAGACAACAGAATTAACTGTTGTCTGTTTCTTTTATAAATACATTGCTATCCGCCTGTACTCCTCCAGCATTCTCTCCTCTGAAACAGTCCTGTTTGCAGGGCTTGTGGAGGGCAGGCATATCGCTTCGGGCAAGCAATCGCCAAAGAATTTCTGATACAGCGCGTGTGCTTTTTTGCCTGTCGTGAATACCGCCTTTATATTCGCCGCGCCAAATATGCGCGAAAGGTCGTTCGGCACGGCGTTCTTAATCGAGCTGTCCGACGCGCCCTCTATCTCGCAGCTTTCAAGCACGTCCCACAGGGCTATCCTGCGGTGCAGGCAGAGCGCTTTTCGTCCCTCGATATCGGAGGGCAGCGGCTCGCCCAACACCTCGCACAGCATTCGCCAGAAGCGGTTCTGCGGGTGCATATAGTAGAAGCCCTGCTCTCTTGACTTAGGTGAGGGGATAGAGCCGAGTATCAGTACTCTTGAGCTTGCGTTGAAAAGCGGCGG
Organism: uncultured Ruminococcus sp.; assembly: GCA_964435155.1. GTDB lineage: Bacteria > Bacillota > Clostridia > Oscillospirales > Ruminococcaceae > CAG-115. Next base: position 1,451 of record CAYSYF010000004.1, read on the forward strand.
AAACTCATGCGTTACGCGTTTATCAGAACTCATAATCGCAGCTTGCGGACTCGGTGCGGATAGACTTGCAGAAATCCGAAACCGCAACGTGCAGCGGATTTACGCTGTAAGATTTGAGATCCTCCATGCTGTCGAACTCGGATACCAGAACAGCGTCATAGCTGCGGTCAGACGGATTTATGTTTATGCCTACCTCCATAGCGCGTATCTCGGGGATCTGATCTTTAAGCGCCAGAAGTCTTTTGCGGAACAGCAGCATATTGTCATGCTCACCCTCTTTAAATCTCCACATTACGATGTGCTTTACCATGATTTCCTCCTTATGCTGCGTCAGCCTCGGGAACGTATGTTCCGTCGAGGATAGCTGTCATTCTTTCGCCTGCAAGCTGAACGCAAGCCCACTGCTCAATTCCGTCAGAGCTTGAGAACAGATCGCGGTCTGTCCATGCGAGAACGCCGTTCCAGCCGTTGTTGTAAGCCCACTCGTAGCAGTCCTCGATAGGCTTGATATTTTTCAGCGCCTTGATACCTGTATGCGAACACTCGCCGATAACGCGTGGCTTGCTCATGTCGATACCGAACTCCTCGGCTGTCAGCAGGAACGGGCAGTTGAAATAAGACGCCTGCCAGTCATAGTAGTGGACAGAGGTGAAGTCGATGAATGCGTTTTCGTTGTCGTAGCGGCTCTGTAAGAACTCGTCCGAGCCGTAGTTACCCTCGTACTTTTCGCTGTTGTACTTGATTATCGCAAAGCCGATAGTTACCATCATATCATCGGTGTTTTCGTGGATAGCGGCCGAAGCTCTCGCAAAGTAATCGCCGAGGCAGTCCCATGAGATCTGACCGCATTCGGCATTTTCAAATACCCAGTCAGGCTCGTTGATAAGGTCGATGCTCCATACATAGTCGTTGTCATCGTAGCGCTCGCAGAAAGGAATAACATAATTCTCGATATAGCTGTCGATCTTATCGGTATCCTGCATCATAGCGCGCCAGCGTGTGTGCTTGTAGTTGCTGTCCTTGAAGTGGTCGAAGGACATCAGGGTTGCCATTACATATATCTCGTTCTGTGCAGCGAGAGTAAACAGAGAGTCAAGGTCCTCCCAGTGCTTGTCGGTAGCGCCTAAAACGTATCCTTCCTCGCTGATATCAATACCTGTGCCGCCGCTGCAGGTTATCCAGATACGGCAGGAATTGAAGCCGTTTTCGTGCATCTTCTGAAATACTTCTTCCCAGTACAGCGCGTTGTAGCTGCCGCCGAAGTCGTCCCACTTCTGCCAGGGAGCGTTCATGCCTGTCAGCCATACCTCCTCGCCGCCAAGCTTAAAGGTGTTGTCCTCGATGTAGATATTCACTCCATCGTAGGGGGCGGTTTCGGGGGTCTGCACGTCTTCTGCGGCAGAGCTTGATGTGGTATCGGCGCCAGTTGCGCTGTCAGAGCTGTCGGCTGTGCTGTCTGTGGAATTTCCGCAGCCTGTCAGCAGCATACAGCCTGCAAGCAGAGCAGCCAGTGTTTTTTTGAGTTTGTTCATAATATCCTCCTGATAATTTTAAAATAGCCCGCAATCAGGCGGGCTATTGTGTGTTATAGTGCTATGTATTGCCCTTCGGTAACGACGGGGGCGATGTCCAGCGTAAAGTCGCTGCCAAGCTTCATTCCGCATTTTTGCAGATGTGAGCAGGTGCAGGCGTATGCGGTGTTAGGCGTGTTGTTCTCGCGGCTGAGATGTCCGAGAATAAGCCTTGTCGTGCCGTTTCTGATAAGCTTTTCCGCGAACTTCGCAGCGTCATCATTGGAAAGATGACCACATTCGGAAGCGATACGTCTTTTCAGCATGGGCGAATAGTTCGGGTTTCTGCGGAGCATATCCACATCGTAGTTTGACTCCAGCAGCACCGCCTCGCAGCCGAGCAGATTTTTTTCTATCTCCTCGGTAACTTTACCTATATCGGTGCATACCGCGATATTTAAACCGTTGTAGTTTATCCTGTAACCCACGCTTTCGGGGGTGTCATGCGGAGTATGGAAAGCGCTTACTTCAAATTCGGCGCTCTTGTAGCCCTCCCCAAAAATATCAAAGAGCCTTACTCCCTCGGGCAGGGGATTTTTCGCGTTGCTTTTAAGCTGCGATATAGTTCCCTCGCTTGCGAAGATAGGGATATTGGTGTGCTTTGTCAGCACGCTCAGTCCCTTTATGTGATCGATATGCTCATGCGTGATGAAGATTGCCTCGATCTGATTGATCTCGGTATCAATCATGGACAGCGCACCCTTCAGCGCCGAGAACGAACAGCCATCGTCGATCAGTATTCCGTGACCTTTCGTGCCGATGAATGTGCAGTTTCCCGTGCTGCTGGAGCATATAGGGTATATTCGTGCCATCAGATAGCCTTTCTTGCGGTCTTTTCAGCTTCAGCGGGATCGGGCTCGTCTACCTTTACGATATCAGCGCCGAGCGCACGGAGCTTTTCCTCCATATTCTCATAGCCGCGCTCAACATGGAAGATATCATATATCTCTGTAACACCCTCTGCGCCGAGTGCAGCAACGATAAGCGCAGCGCCTGCGCGCAGGTCTGTTGCTTTTACGGGAGCACCCTTGAGGCTGTCAACACCCTCGATAACGGCAACTCTGCCCTCTACCGAGATATTTGCACCCATTCTTCTCAGCTCGTCAACATAGCGGAAGCGATTGTCAAAGATACTCTCTGTAACCATGCTAGCACCCTTTGCACAGGTAAGCACGGCTGCCATCTGCGGCTGCATATCTGTGGGGAAGCCGGGGTGGGGCTGAGTTTTTACGGTAGTGCCGACATAGTCATTGCCGCCGATAACGCGCACAGCGTCGTCGAACTGCTCAACAGTCACACCGATCTTTACAAGCTTCTGAGTGATAGGCTCGAGATGCTTCGGGATAACGTTTCTGATAAGGATATTGCTTTTTGTAGCGGCGGCAACGGTCATGAAAGTACCTGCTTCGATCTGATCGGGGATAACACTGTAGGTAGTACCGTGCAGGCGCTTCACACCGCGGATCTTGATAACGTCCGTACCTGCGCCGAGGATATCGGCACCCATAGAGTTCAGGAAGTTTGCAAGGTCAACTACATGAGGCTCCTTTGCCGCATTTTCGATTATAGTAAGTCCGTCTGCCTTTGCTGCTGCCATGATACCGTTTATGGTAGCGCCTACGGAGTTCTTGTCAAAGAATATCTGATTGCCGATAAGTCTGTCGGCAGTGAGGTTTACCATGCCGCCGTCGATAGTGTAGCTTGCGCCGAGTGCCGCGAAGCACTTCAGGTGCTGGTCTATGGGGCGGTCACCGAGGTTGCAGCCGCCGGGCATGGAAACATGGGCCTCGTGAAAACGACCCAGCAGCGTACCGAGGAAGTAGGAAGAAGCTCTCATAAGCTTTGCCTTTTCGTAAGGTACAGGCTCGTTTTTCAGTGTGCGCGGATCTATCTCAACAGTTGTCTTGTTGACCATACGCACATTAGCGCCCATTTCTGATAATATTTGAAGAATGATAGTTACATCGCTGATGTTAGGTATATTTTCGATAACGCAGGGCTCATCGGAAAGGATAGCTGCTGTAAGGATAGCAACGACAGCATTTTTTGCGCCGCTGATAACTACCTCACCGCTCAGCTTCTTTCCGCCCTTGATAACGTACTTTTCCAAAAGAACACATCCCCTCGTCCCCAATATATCGGGACTTTATTTCGTTTTATTTTAAATGCGGAAACCGCACATAATATCATGTACACCGAGCGCAATGCATACACTCGCACTTTATTATTATAGCATATCCCGATTGAAAATTAAAGTGGTAAAGGCAAAAAAAATGTAAGTTTTATGCTTTTTGTAACTTTCAACAAAAACACTGTTGAAAACTATGCTTTTTTATCAACGCAGTGCTTTTATCGGTTTTGTGAATATTATTGACCCACGCGGCAAAAATAATCTTTCCGTAAGAAAAATCCTGTTTTTAGAGGAGAAAAATAACGGCTGCACGGAGGAAATTCCTCGGGGCAGCCGTTATTATGATATTAATTAATAAATGCGCACAGGTCTTCAACGCTTTTAAAGGTCATGCCTTTATAGGTGATGCCTGCGAGGTTATCGCAGCCCCAAAAAGCCCAAGAGTCGATTTTGGCAACGCTGTCTGGGAATTCGATGAACATAAGGCTATCACAATCTCTGAACACATTTTCCGATATAGTGGTAACATTTTCGCCTATGGTAACCTTATTGAGTGAGGAGCATCCAGCGAAAGTGAACTTAGAGATAGCAGTCACGCCGTTGCCGATGGTCGCACTGGTAAGCTTATCACAGCCACTGAAAACGCTCGACATAAGTTTTGTTACGCTGTCGGGAATGGTAACGCTTGTAAGATTATCGCAGTCCTCAAAAGCGTTGTTTTCAATCTCTGTAATGTTGTGTGGAATGGTAATATAAGCAAGCTTAGTGCAGCCGCTAAAGCAATTAGACGGGATTTTAGTGATGCTGTCAGGGATAGTTATTTCCTGCAGCTTTTCGCAGCCGTAAAATGTATACGAATCCATGTATGTCAGGCTATCGGGGAGGTTAATGCTTGTAAGGCTTCTGCACCACATGAAAGCACTGTCTCCGATAGAAGTAATGCCATAGGGAAGCGTTATGCTTGTGATGCCCGAGCAGCCTTGAAACGCCTCATCAGCGATGGATAAAACGCCCTCGGGAACAACTATATCTCCCGTAGCGTCCTTAGCACACTTTTTCAGCACGCCCTCGTTGACTGTGAGTATTCCGTCATACATAGTAAGCGGCTCGATCGTGGGCTCGGATACTTCCTCCTCAACTGTGGTGGCTGCAGTGGTGACCTCGATATCCTCGGGCTGGCTGTATTCCTTGGAGGGTTCACTCTCGGAATTTGCACTTTCAGTCGGACTGCTTGTGCTTCCTGTGCTGTCATCGGCAGTACTGCCAGTGTTCGCAGGACAACCCGTAAGTGCGCTCATCGCAACGACAGCCGCAAGTATAAACGCTAATTTCTTTTTCATAATAATTTCCTCTCATTCTGTTTATGGTTAGAAAGTTTTGCTAAAACCTATCATAGCACATTTTAGATTAAAAGTCAACATATCGTGTATAAATTATACACAAAATGAAATCTATGATATGATAAACTTAATAATGACAGGAGGCGATGATATGGTGCATTTCGGACAGAGATTAAAGGAGCTAAGACTACAGGCAGGGCTTACTCAGAAACAGCTTGCGGACAGGATATGGGTGTCAAAAGCGGCTATAGGAAATTACGAGCTGTCCGACAGAAAGCCATCGCCTGAGATAATCATAAAGCTTGCCAAGGTGTTTCATGTTTCCACTGACTATATGCTTGGCATCGACGAAAAGGAGCATATCATCGACGTGTCGGGGCTGTCCGATGAGGAGATAGCGGCGGTACAGAATTTAGTTGATATAATGAAAAAAAGCAAGGACTCTGACGGCTGATACGTTGAAGTCCTTTTTTGCTGCCATTGCTTCTGAAAATGAGTTTTATCATTGGAAGTGGTTGACATATATCTGATCTATATTGTATAATTAGTATATGTTAGTATAGAAAGGGAGTGTTGGTTTGGCTATTCTGATAGTGAGAGAAGAGATCGTCTGCATACTGGTGCTTGTTTTCCTTATTTGCTATAAGGCGCTTTACAGGGAAAGGGGAAGCGACTGTACTTTTTTGCGCGTGGCATCGTTTGCGCTGGGTCATGTTGTGTTCGACCTGATAACGGCGATCACAGTAAATCATCTCGACACTGTGCCTGACATGGTCAACAAGGTGCTGCATATGCTTTTTTACTATTTCAGCATGCTGTTCACTATGGAGTTCTACAACTATGTCATGAAGCTCACTATGCCGCACAATATGCTCAAGCGTCTGCGTTTAGTGGGATATATCCCGCTTGCGGTGTTTGTGGTGATATCGTTTATCCTGCCCATTGAATACGTAGAGGGCAACGGTACAAATTACAGCTACGGACCGCTGGCGTTTGTGGGGTACGGGCTTTTTGCGGTGTATTGCCTTACCTGTCTTGTGATCGCATACCTGAAAAGAGGACGGCTCGACCTTAAGGTGCGTCTTGCGGTCATACCCACTACTGTGTTGATGTTCGTCATGATGGTTATTCAGGCGGTGATCCCCGAGCTTCTTATGACAGGCGCGGGAATTACAGTGGTTTGCATAGGTCTGTTTGTAACGGTAAACGATCCTGTAAAGATCTACATGGAACAGGCATACTGGGACGAGGCAACAGGCGCAAAGAACAAGAATGGCTTTGAAAAGCAGTTGGATTACATGGCTAAGAAATATGCTGAAAAAAAGGTGGATATCGGCTTTATCATCGGCGACATGAACGGACTTAAGGTCATCAATGACAACTACGGTCATGCAGAGGGCGACAAGCTCATAAAAGCGGCAGCGTCTGTGCTGCTTGATAATCTCAGATCGGCTTACGGTGTTTATCGCATAGGCGGCGATGAATTTGCGGTGATCTATATCTCACCGAATGACGATGTGGTCAGGGCAGAGATAGAAAACGTGCGTGCTGCCTGCGAGCGCTACAAGGACAGCCCGATAATGCTGAGCATTGCGCTGGGCTATGCGTCGGGAGAGTATTCGGCAAACTATATGGATATCTACAACAAAGCGGACGGTATCATGTACGAGGACAAGCAGCAGATAAAAAAGCAGCACCCCGAGCTTTGCGGAAGATAAAAACAGCGGCTGTGCAGTGGAATGTGCAGCCGTTTTGATTTTGCAGTAGCGTTATAATGCAAAAACCCATTGACAAAACGCGGAAATTATAATAAAATAAAGATGTATTTTTTATATTACAAGAAAGGACACAACGAAAATGGCAAAGCTTAACGAAAACTTCTTCAACCTGAAGAAGAACTATCTGTTCATTGACATCGCAAAGAGAATTAAGGCATACACAGCGGAGCACCCCGACGCAAAGCTCATCAGAATGGGCATTGGCGACGTTACACAGCCTCTTGCTCCCGTAGTTGTTGAGGCTATGGAGAAGGCTTGCCGCGAGATGGGCGTAAAGGAAACGTTCCGCGGCTATGAGGACAGCGGTGCGGGCTATGACTTCCTGCGCGAGGCTGTATCGGGCTACTACAAGAGCTTCGGCGCTGATGTTCCCGCAGGCGAGATACACATTTCCGACGGCGCAAAGAGTGACTGCGGCAACATCATCGATATCTTCGGCGAGGGCAACGTTGTTCTGGTAACTGACCCTGCTTACCCCGTATATGTCGACAGCAACGTAATGAGCGGCAATTCCGTTGTATACGCTGACTCCAACGAGGAGAACGGTTTTGCGGCTATGCCTCCCAAGGACATCAAGGCTGACCTCATCTATCTGTGCAGCCCCAACAACCCCACAGGCTCGGTCTACACCAAGGCTCAGCTTAAGGAGTGGGTAGACTACGCGCTGTCCAATGACGCAGTTATCATCTTCGACGCAGCTTATGAGGCATTCATCACCGACGCAGAGCTTCCGAGAAGCATTTATCAGATCGAGGGTGCAAGAAAGTGCGCTATCGAGATATGCTCGCTTTCCAAGACCGCAGGCTTTACAGGCACACGCTGCGGCTATACGGTAGTTCCCGAGGATCTTATTCAGAAGAACAGCAAGGGCGAGGACGTTAAGATCGCTGATCTCTGGAACAGACGTCAGGGCAGCAAGTTCAACGGCGTTTCCTATCCTGTTCAGCGCGGTGCAGAGGCTGTATTCACTGCCGAGGGGCAGAAGCAGACAAAGGCTACCATCGCGTACTATCAGGAGAACGCACGCATGATCGCTGCTACCTGCGACGAGCTTGGTATCAGCTACACAGGCGGCATCAACTCCCCCTACATTTGGCTGAAGTGCCCCAAGGGCATGGGTAGCTGGGATTTCTTCGATTACCTGCTTAACGAGATACAGGTAGTAGGCACTCCCGGTGCAGGCTTCGGCAAGAACGGCGACGGTTGGTTCAGACTGACCGCATTCGGCACACACGAGGCTACTGCAGAGGCTATGGAAAGACTTAAGGGTCTGCTGAAGTGATTGAAATTGCATAAAGAAAATCCGCCGAGGTATCGGCGGATTTTATATTCTCCTTTTAGCAAAGATTTATTAGGTTGTTGTTTGAATCAAAATAAGCTAAGGAGCTCACGTTATTTGTTACATCTCTAAATGGAATTACATAAGCAGTCGGAAGAGTTCCTGTGAAGAAGTTCCACTTATAATCATCTGTCTGAGGAACCAAAATAGGAGTGGAATATTCTAACTCTACATCCCCAAGCTTTTCAAAATCGTCATAATAATAACCGAAACAATAGACAGTATAGTAATAAGGAACAAAATCATATAATTCAGCGGGATCACACGTTGTTACATTACTGAAAAATTCACCAGTTGAACTCAGAGTAGACATCTCTTCCATCAGCTTGTTAAAACACAGACTTCCATCTGTAGAGTTTGCATTATTCTGCATATAGTAAGGCAAATAAGACATAACCTGACCTAAAATGATATTCTTACCATCAGAGAAATCATAACCACTGTCGAAATCTCTATACATAATTACTGAACCGAGATCTTTCTGAGCATGATTAAAATATGTGAAAACTAATTTAGCGTTAACACTCTGATCGAGAGACATATTTGCCATATCGACATATGCCTGCTGAATCTGATTCTGTGCAGAATTTGTCTTGGCGTCAACATCATTCAGAATAATTCCATAGGACTGGTCGTCTCCTTCATGGAAGAATTCAGTGGGATTGTCGTAAAAATAAGAAGCGTCAAAAAGATTATCTGTTGTATTGTAACTTTCCATCTTAATGATGTGCTTCTTAGCTTTGATATCCTCGGGTCTTTCCTCTACAACAGGCTCGGTTGTTGCGGCAGTAGTAGCCGATGTTGTCGTTGCGGCGGTTGTAGTAGCTGCAGTTGATGTCTGTTCTGTAACAGATGTGGTCGCTGCTTCTTCGGTTTCGACGGGCGCATTGCTTTCCTCGGGGGAGCTTTCTTCTGCGGCTGTCGTTGTCTGTGCATTTGCATCGCTTGTTGTAATACTTGTTGCGGAATTATTATCAGCACTGCAGCCCGAAGCTGTACTCAGTGCAATAACAGCCGCCAAAATCAAAGCTAATTTTTTCTTCATGTTTTTTCCTCTCATTCATAATTATAGGTAAATTTGCTACCGATAATTATTATACTTTAATTTTGAATGACAGGTCAACGTGAAAACTCCCCAAGAAAAATGGCTTGAATATATATATTGCACAAAGGTTACCGCAGGCAAAAAAGCCGCACATTCCAGTGCGGCTTTGCTGTTTTATTCAACCGTAACAGACTTCGCGAGGTTTCTCGGCTTATCAACATCGTTGCCCTTCAGCACCGAGGTGTAATACGCGATAAGCTGCAGCGGAACTACCGCTGTCATGGGCGCGAGGATATCGGGGCATTCCTCAAGCTCGATGATGTAGTCCGCAGCGTCGCTGTCGATGGAAACACCGTTTGCGCACACTGCGATAACATACGCGCCGCGCGCCTTCATCTCCTTCATGTTGCTGATGGTCTTTTCAACCAGCGCACGCTGTGTTACTACCGCGATAGCAGGCATTCCCTCTGTGATAAGGGAGATAGTGCCGTGCTTAAGCTCGCCTGCGGCATAGCTCTCGCTGTGAATGTAGCTTATCTCCTTAAGCTTCAGGCTGCCCTCCATGCTTAGCGCGTAGTCAAGACCTCTGCCGATGTACAGCAGGCTCTCTGCGTTTACGAGGGTAGACGCGGCGTACTGCGACTTTTCTTCGAGCTTTACAGCCCCACCGATACGCTCAGGCATTTTCAGAAGCTCTGCCGTAAGCTCGCGGCACTTTGCCTCGTCGATTGCGCCGTTTGCAAGCGCAATGGAGAACGCAAGCAGATACATTACCGCGATCTGCACCATGTAAGCCTTTGTGGACGCAACAGCGATCTCGGGGCCTGCGAGGGTGTAGATAAGCATATCAGCTTCGCGCGCGATGGAGCTGCCCTTTGCGTTTACGATAGCGAGCGTCTTTGCGCCAAGCTCCTTTGAGAGTCTCAGAGCGGCAAGGGAGTCTGCTGTTTCGCCCGACTGGGATATGATTATAACAAGATCGTCCTTTGTGACAAGGGGATTTCTGTATCTGAATTCCGAAGCGATATCAACATTTACGGGAACTCTCGCAAGCTCCTCTATGATGTATCTTCCGACAAGACCTGCGTGCATTGCAGTGCCGCAGGCTACCACATGGATATTGCGGAAACCGCGCAGCATATCAAGCGTTATGCCGCACTCGCTGAGGTCGGGCATACCGTCGGTAATTCTCGGCATGATGGTGGTCTTTACCGCCTCGGGCTGCTCGTGTATCTCTTTAAGCATAAAGTGAGCGTAGCCCTGCTTTTCTGCGGCGTTCTGATCCCAGTCCGCGTGCATTACGGGCTTGTTAAGCTTGTTGTAGTGCAGATCGTAGATGTTAGTGCCGTAAGGGGAGAGCACGGCTATCTCGTTAGGCTCCAGCAGATAATAGTCGCGTGTGTAGTTCAGTATCGCGGTAACGTCGGAGGCGATGAAGCTCTCCTCCTTGCCAAGACCCACGATAAGCGGACTTTCCTTTCTTACTGCGAAAACAGTATTGGGGAAGTCGCGGAACATTATTCCCAGCGCGAAGCTGCCGCGCACGTTGTGCATGGTCTCTACGATCGCCTCGACAGGATCGCCTGTGTAGTAATAGTCAAGCAGTTGAGCCGCAACCTCTGTATCGGTCTGGCTGACGAAATGTCTGCCCTTATCTATCAGGAAATTTTTGATCTCCTTGTAGTTTTCGATGATACCGTTATGTACGATAGTAACGTTTCCGCCGTTGTGAGGGTGGGAGTTTACGTCCGACGGCTCGCCGTGGGTCGCCCAGCGTGTGTGACCTATACCTGCGTAGCCCGAAGGCACTCCGTCCTTTTCCATGCGCTCACGCAGGTTTGCGAGCCTGCCCTGAGCCTTTCTTACCTCTATATTGTCGTGGTCGAACACTGCAATTCCCGCGCTGTCATAGCCGCGGTATTCCAGCTTTTCAAGCGTACCCAGCAGTATCTCGGCACAACTGTTCCTTCCGACGTAACCAACAATTCCGCACATGATATTTTCCCCCTGATCTATATGTTTAATATTTATGTATATGCGCACCCTGCGCACAAAATGCTACATATTTATTTTACAGCATAATAGCGCAATTGTCAATGTTTTTACAGTGTATTTTGAAAATAATATCCCCCGCTTTTTCGGCGGGGGATAATGTGTTGTAAAGAATTACAGCAGCTTCTTGTAAAGCTCTGTGATCTCCTCAACGGAGGTATCTCTGGGGTTGCCGGGACGGCAAGCGTCGTCGTAAGCGGACTGTGCGAGGAACGCGAGATCCTCCTCCTTGACGATCTCCTTGAGGTCAGCGGGGATTCCTACGTCAATGGAAAGCTGCTTAACTGCATCGATAGCAGCCTTTCTGTACTCCTCCTGAGTCATGCTCTCTGTGCCCTCTACGCCCATAGCCTTTGCGATATCGCGGTACTTCTCGCCTGTGCAGGGAGCGTTGTACTCCATAACAGTGGGGAGAATGATAGCGTTTGCAACGCCGTGGGGAGTATCATACAGCGCACCGAGGGGGTGAGCCATGGAGTGAACGATACCAAGACCTACGTTGGAGAAGCCCATACCTGCAACGTACTGACCGAGAGCCATGCCCTCGCGGCCGTCGGGTGTATTGTCAACAGCGCCTCTCAGCGAACGAGCGATGATCTCGATAGCCTTGATGTGGAACATATCGGAAAGCTCCCATGCACCCTTGGTGATGTAGCCCTCGATAGCGTGTGTCAGAGCGTCCATACCTGTAGCGGCTGTAAGACCCTTGGGCATTGTGCTCATCATATCGGGGTCAACGATAGCTACGATCGGGATATCGTGGGGGTCAACGCAAACCATCTTGCGGTCCTTTTCAACGTCTGTGATAACGTAGTTGATAGTAACCTCGGCTGCGGTACCTGCTGTTGTGGGAACAGCGATGATGGGAACGCAGGGCTTTGTTGTGGGAGCAACGCCCTCAAGGCTTCTTACATCGGCAAATTCGGGGTTGTTGATGATGATGCCGATAGCCTTTGCGGTATCCATGGAGGAGCCGCCGCCTACTGCGATGATATAATCCGCGCCGCTTGCCTTGAAAGCAGCAACGCCGTTCTGAACGTTCTCGATAGTGGGATTGGGCTTGATGTCGGAGTAAAGCTCGTAAACAAGACCTACGTTGTCGAGAACATCTGTTACCTTTTTTGTAACGCCGAACTTGATAAGGTCGGGGTCGGAGCAAAGCAGAGCCTTCTTGAAGCCTCTGTTCTTAGCCTCGTCAGCGATAGCGGAGATAGCGCCTGCGCCGTGGTAAGATGTTTCGTTGAGAATAAAACGATTAGCCATAGGATTTTACCATTCCTTTCGTTGTTTGTTGTTATTTAAGCCGTGGGGCTTGATTACGTTAAGCTGTGAACAAGCTCGCTCGTTTCGGCAAGGAGCTTACGCAGCTCTTCTACCTGTGCGTTGTTCTGGTCAACCGCCTTGTTTACATTCTGAAGCTGGTAATTGATACCCTTGATAGTGTCCTTGATATCGCTCAGTGTAGCCTCAACATCGCCTGCCTGCTTTGTGTTGCGGTCAGCGAGGGTACGCACCTCCTGTGCGATAACATTGAAGCCGGCGCCTGTTGTGCCGCCTGCGCGCTTTGCCTCGATAGAAGCGTTGAAGCCGATGAGGGTGAGCTGTGTGGAAGCGCTTTCGATAGCCTTTACTATGCTGTCTGTATTAGCGACTGCCTTGGCGGAATTTTCAGTTGCGGCGGAGATCTCCTCACATACTGTGTTGAGTGTAGCCATGCTCTCCGTTACCTTGCTGATGCTCTTATCGATCTGCTCAAATCGTGCGTTGATCTCTTCGATGGTAGCGGAGCTTTCGTTGGATTTGTTTACCGCCATCATGCGCTGGTAGCCTACCTGCGACAGTGCATTTGCCATCTGGAAGAGCAGGTTTGCCGCTGCGTCGATCTGCTCCTTGGGAACGATCTTGATCTTTTTCAGCGCCTCTATGTAAGCGTCGGGATCAACACCGATCTCCTTTGCGATCCTGCGGAACTTCTCCTCGTCGGGAGGCTCGGGCAGTACCTGACCGCCGATGAGCGAGCCGATATGCTTGCCGTTCAGGATAATGGGAGCGGCAAAGTCTACCAGACCGCCGTGGCAGTAGTAAACAGCAGGCTTGCCTGTCTTGCTGGACTCCTCGCCGCCCATAAGATCGCACTGATTGCAGCGCTCACAGCCGATCTTGGAGGCTCTTGTGAAGTTCATACAGAAGTCTGTGCCGTTGCTGAGCTCTGTAACAGAGCCTGTGTCGTCTGTCGTAAGCGCAGCCATACCTGTAGCGTCGGCAAAAGCGTCCTGCAGGTTCTGAAGCGTCTGACGGTCTATGATATCGAGCAATGTAATGTTATCGTTGTTCATGAAAAAAACTCCTTGATATGCTGAAATTATAATACAATTATACAATAATTTTTTCGATAAATCAAGCGGTTTTGTGTAAAAAACAGCCTACAGAGTGATAAAATCCAACTGTAGATTTGTGCGATATGCACAATAATACACAGAAAATCCGAAATGTCTAATTGTCGTTTTAGCGCTTATTTGACGTGTTTGCGCATAAAAAAGTGTCGTGTGATACTGTAATAAATGACAAAATTATTTTATTCGGTGCTGTACACTTGAAAAAAAGCTAGAAAAGCGATATAATAGTAGAAAATGTATATTATTTCTGAAAGGATATGATGCGATGGAGTTTCTGAGCGAGCGCACAGCGTTTACATTGCTGTCTGAAACCGTGGTGAAGGCAGGCGTTTCACTGTTCAATGCTGTAAAGTATATCTACATGATATCGGATAAGGATTTCTATAACGTCAATATTAAGGATATCATCAAGATAGCGCTTAATAATATTACTGATACCGCTGCGCTGTACAATACAGGAATAAAGCTGGACAAGGAGCGCTGTGCAGAGATGAACAGCCCCGAGTACGAGCGCGTGCTGGCGCTTATGGTGTATTCCTTCGCAGTGCGTCTGCCGGAGCTTAAAAACATCAAGACGCAGGGCGGATATCTTACCGACAAGCAGATAAAGACCATCTTTGATATGGTTATAGATAAGGGCGCAGGAAATTATGACAATGTTATAACTCTTGACTTTGAAGAGGTGCGCCGTATGGTCAAGGCGGGAAAGCCTGTTCCGACCTATGATGCGGAATGGTACAAGGGCTACATCTACACGTACGTACCGCAGCTTGCTGCGATAACGAATAAAAATCTTCTGCTTCTCGGCAGCGCGGATATATTGTTCACCTTGTTCCATAGCTGTCTTGAGGAGGAGCTTACACGCGTTCTTAATGCACTTTCGGCAAAGGCTTGATTTGTAGTGAGGTAAAAAATTATGGTCAAGATTACAGCAGATACCGTGTGCGATCTTTCGCAGGAAATGAAGCAGCGCTATGAAATAGATACGCTGCCGCTTTATATCACAAAAGGCGATGTAACGCTGCGTGACGGAATGGAGATCACTCAGAGGGAAGTGTTTGCGTATTATCGCACCACAGGCAAGCTCTGCTCCACATCTGCGATCAACGTGGCAGATTTTTCGGATTTTTTCGAGTATAAGCTAAAGACCTGTGATGAGCTTATTATGATAACGATAAGCTCGGAGTTTTCAAGCTGCTATCAGAATGCCTGCATAGCCGCGAAGGAGTACGACAATGTTTATGTTGTTGATTCCCGCAATCTGTCCACAGGCGAGGGTCTTGTTGCTGTTACAGCCGCAAAGCTTGCACAGCAGGGGCTTTGTGCAAAGGAGATCGTTGAGAAGCTTCAGAAGGACGTTATCCCGAAGGTTGACGCAAGCTTCTTTGTTGCTAATGTAGAGTATCTTCACAAGGGCGGACGCTGCTCGTCCATTGCGGCACTTGGAGCAAATCTGCTGAAATTAAGACCCTGTATTGATGTTATTGACGGCAAGATGAAGGTCACGAAGAAGTACCGCGGCAATATGGAAAAATGTATGAAGGAGTATGTCAGGGACAGGATCACTCAGGCGGGTGCCATCGACGAGGAGCTTGTTTTTGTCACACATACGTCGTCTGATGGAATAGCGGAGCTTGCGGCAAAGGAGGTTGCAAAGCACGGCAGCTTCAAGGAGGTAGCGATAACCGGCGCAGGCTGTACTGTTGCCTGCCACTGCGGCGAGGATACGCTGGGTGTTTTATTCATACGCAAGTAAAACAGACAAGATATGCTGCATATAGATTACTGAAGGTGGTGTTTTATATGCAGCATATACATAACTATTCCTATATGGAATTTGAACGTCCCGCTCTGCTTGGCTCTATCAGCGGAGGCATCGGACATGAGGAGATAAACGGTACTGCGGCGGTGTTCTGGCTGCCCGAGGCTGTTTATTTCGAGGCTCAGCTTTATGGACTTCCGCCGTCGGAGGTGTTCGGCTTTCATATTCACGATGGGTTTGTGTGCGGACCGGCAGAGGAGGGCTTTGCTTCGGCAGGAAGTCACCTCAGCCTTTGCCCTGAGGGTACATGGTGCGCAAGGCACCCCTATCACGCGGGCGATCTTCCGCCGCTGTTCTCGGACGCAGACGGCAGTGCTGTTATGGGAGTATATCTTGATCGCGCGGTGATCTCGGATATCTCGGGCAGAGCTATCGTTATCCATGGCGGCAGGGACGATTTTACAAGTCAGCCTGCGGGAAATTCGGGAGTTCGCATTGCCTGCGGAATACTGGCGGAAAATCTTTGAGATACAGTAAATTAAAGGCGCGGTGTTTTCATCGCGCCTATTGAAAAATAAAGGAGAATATAAAACAATGGCAAGTGAGATCAGAAACGCCGATCTGTGGGAAAGCGGCGCACGAAAAATAGAATGGGTAAAGCGTAATATGCCGCTGCTTCGCGGTATTGAGCAGGAATTTGCGGCTGAAAAGCCTTTCGCGGGGCTTCGCGTTGCACTTTCCGTCCACCTCGAGGCTAAGACCGCATACCTCTGCAAGGTGCTTGCGGCAGGCGGAGCTGAAATGTACGTTACAGGCAGCAATCCGCTGTCTACACAGGACGATGTTGCGGCGGCTCTTGTACATGACGGGCTTAATGTGTTCGCGTGGTATAACGCTACCGACGAGGAATACCACCGCCACATCTCCAAGGTGATTGACGCACGCCCCAATGTTATCATCGACGACGGCGGCGACCTTGTAAACCTTATCCACAACGAGCGTCCCGAGCTTATTCCCGATGTTATCGGCGGCTGCGAGGAAACAACGACAGGCATTATCCGTCTGCTTGCGATGGACAAGGCAGGAGCGCTGAAATTCCCGATGGTACTGGTAAATGACGCTGACTGCAAGCACCTGTTCGACAATCGTTATGGTACAGGTCAGTCTGTATGGGACGGTATCAACCGCACGACCAACCTCATCGTAGCAGGCAAGAACGTTGTGGTTGCAGGCTATGGCTGGTGCGGCAAGGGCGTTGCAATGCGCGCAAAGGGACTTGGCGCGGAGGTCATCGTTACCGAGATCGACCCCATCAAGGCTATGGAGGCGGTAATGGACGGCTTCAAGGTAATGCCGATGCGCGAGGCTGCAAAGATAGGCGATTTCTTCGTGACAGTAACAGGCTGTGCTGACGTTATCGGTGAGGAGGCTTTCCTCAATATGAAGGACGGCGCTGTCTGCTGCAACGCAGGTCATTTCGATGTTGAGGTAAACATGGCAAAGCTTCGCGAGATCGCGACAGACAGCTACCTTGCAAGAAACAATATCATGGGCTACAAGCTTGCGAACGGCAATACCGTATTCGTCATTGCAGAGGGCAGACTTGTAAACCTCGCGGCAGGCGACGGTCACCCTGCGGAGATAATGGATATGAGCTTTGCGATACAGGCTTTGTCTGCGCTCCATGTTGTGAGAAATAAGGGCAAGCTCGGCAAGGACGGTACGATGACTGTAAACGTTCCTGCGGAGGTTGACAGAGAGGTGGCGCTCCGCAAGATAGCAAGCTGGGGCATTGAGATAGACAAGCTCACCGAGGAGCAGGAGAAGTACCTGAACGGCTGGGAGGTATAATGAGATTTGTAGGGCGGCATGCCCTCATGCCGCCGCGATAGATTGAAACATGATAAAGGAAAAGCCTCAAAGAAAACACCCAAGATTGAAGGATTACGACTATTCTCAGAGCGGGTGCTATTTTGTAACGATATGTGTCAAGAACCGAGAGCTGATTTTAAGCGAGATCACCGTAGGGCGGGCTGCCCTCAGCCCGCCGAATTTGGCTGTATCGAATTTTGGCAAAATAATCGAAAATTATATAAATAATATAAATTCCGCGTATGGCGGAAATGTTATTGTTGACAATTATGTCATAATGCCCGATCATGTGCATTTATTGATCACATTGTGCGAGGCGGGCGGCGGGCTGAGGGCAGCCCGCCCTACATTGCACACCATTGTGCGCTCATTAAAAACGATGGTGACGCGGCAGGTCGGATATTCAATATGGCAGGATTCGTATTACGAACACATTATCCGCAGCGAGCAGGAATTTAACGATATATGGAATTATATTGATAATAATCCGATCAAATGGCTAGAGGACAGTACATCAGGAGGTATAACATGAACGAGGTATACGAAAAGCTTTTAAAATGCTACAATTCCGTTGAAAAGAAGATAAGCTTCAAGCCCGAGATAGCGCTTATCCTCGGCAGCGGTCTGGGCGATTACGCAGACACCATGGACGTCAAGGAAACGCTTGATTACAATGAGCTTGAGGACTTCCCGATATCCACCGTTGCAGGTCATAAGGGACGCTTTGTGTTCGGCTATGCCGGCGGAGTTCCGATAGTTGCAATGCAGGGCAGAGTGCATTACTACGAGGGCTACAAGATGTCCGATGTGGTGCTGCCTACTCGTCTTATGAAGATGATGGGCGCAAAGACGCTGTTCCTTACAAACGCGGCAGGCGGTATCAACCGCAGCTTCAACTGCGGCGATTTTATGCTGATAACCGATCATATCTCGTCGTTTGTTCCCTCGCCGCTTATCGGTGCGAATTTGGACGAGCTTGGAGTACGCTTCCCCGATATGTCGGAGATATACTCCAAAAAGCTTCGCGGCATTATAAAGAATGCGGCGCTTGACGAGAAGATACCGCTCCGAGAGGGTGTTTACGTGCAGACAAGCGGACCTAATTACGAGTCCCCTGCGGAGATAAGAATGTATTCCGCGCTTGGTGCTGACGCTGTGGGAATGTCCACCGCCGTCGAGGCTATGGCAGCTCGCCACGCAGGCATGGAGATATGCGGAATAAGCTGTATCTCTAATCTTGCGGCAGGTATCTCGCAAAATCCGCTCACCCATGCCGAGGTACAGGAAACGGCAGACCGCGTTGCTCCGCTGTTCAAGAGGCTGGTTACAAGAGCGATAGCTGACATCGGCGCGGCGAAATGATAGTTATTATTTCGGGTGCTTCGCATACGGGAAAGACCGCTCTGGCGCAAAGGCTGCTGGAGCGGTACAAGTTTCCGTACCTGTCGATGGATCACCTTAAAATGGGGCTTATCCGAAGCGGTCAGACAACCCTCACTCCGTCAGACGACAGGGAGCTTGTGCCGTATCTTTGGAGCATAGTAAGCGAGATCATAAAAACTGCGATCGAGAACAAGCAGGATCTTATAATCGAGGGCTGCTATGTGCCGTTTGACTGGCGCAACAGCTTCGATGAGCGGTATCTTGAGGATATCCGCTGCGTGTGGCTTGTGATGACAGAGCGGTATATCAGAGAGCATTTCTCCGATATAAAGCAATTCGCAAAGGTTATAGAGGACAGGCTTGATGATGGTTGGCTCACGACCGAGGCGCTTATCCGCGACAACGCGGAAAACCTCGCAGGCTGTGAGGAGTACGGCTGCGAGTATGTGCTGATAGACGGGGAGTACGCTCCCGATATCGTGATATGATGAGGTGATATAATGCAGGCGCTTTCCGATATGTACCGCCCTATTACGGGCGAGCCCTTTCGTGACAGCAACGAATATTGTGAGATAGCTCCCTGTGAAGCGCTGCGCCCGTATGTGCGGTGCTTTTGGGGTACAAAAAAGCCTGTTTGTGTGCAGACAGAGCAGGCTTCGTCAGGAATTGTAATTCCCGACACCTGTATGGATATCATCTTTGACATCAATTACACGCTGAACAATTGCAACGGCTTTTTCTGCACCGTTGACGAGCATTCGTACCGAACAGGCGGCACAGCAAGCACCGATACTACCGCGACCTTTGCGATACGCTTTTATGCGTGGACTGCTATCCTGTTTTCGGAGCGCGAGTTCACAGGCTGCAAAAATCAGGCGTTTGCCGCAGAGGAGTTTTTCAGTCGCTTAAAAGCTGAATTGGAACCGCTTCTTTTCGATGCCCCGACGCTTGGCGGAAAGATCGCTGTCGCGGAAAAACTGTTGCTGAAACGGCTTTGTACAGACAGGATAAACTGCGATCTCATAAATTCGATCCATTATATGCTTAATACCAACGGCAGGGCTAAAATATCCGATATCTGTGCTTATACTGCTGTGTCGGAAAGAAAGCTGGAGCGTATCTTCAACTACAATATGGGTGTTTCGCCTAAAGCGTTCTCGTCGCTGCTGCGTTATCAGCTCTTGTGGCAGGAGATAGTGTTTTCGCGGCAATTCAATGTGCTTGACGCGGTGGAGAAATTCGGCTATACCGATCAGGCTCATCTGCTCCATGACTTCAGAAAGCGCCATCTTATGACCCCGAAAGAGGCGGTGGAGTTTGCGCACAAAAGCCGCTGATGTCGTTTTTTTACAATACATATCAATGCTTTCCTGCTATACTGAAGAAAAGGAGCTGATATCATGACTACATTTGAAAAAGCTAGAAATTTTGTTTACAGAAACGCGCGTCCCTTAGACCTCGCGCGCTGGCAGTTTCATTTCGAGGGCGGCAGCAGTGAAGCGGTGCTTCATGCACTGAGCTTTTATCAGAACGAGGACGGCGGCTTCGGTCAGGGACTTGAGCCTGATTATCTCAATCCCAATTCAACTCCCATGGCTACATGGGCGGCGACTGAGCTTCTTTACGAGGTCGGCTTTACCGACAAGGCTCGCCCTATTGTAAAGGGGGTTCTGCGTTATCTTGAAAGCGGCGCGGATTTTGATGAAAAGCAAAATAAGTGGCTTAACACTGTTCCGTCAAATAACGACTATCCCCATGCTGTATGGTGGGAATACGGCGGCGAAAGCAGCTCGATAAGCTACAATCCTACGGCCGCGCTTGCAGGCTTTATCCTGCTCTTTGCGGACAAGGGCTCTGCTATTTACGAGAAAGCCTGCAAAATTGCAACTGAAGCGGCAGAGTGGTTTGTTTCGGCTGCTCCGATAAATGATAATCACGATCTTGCGTGCTTTATCAGGCTTTACAATGCGCTTGAAAAAGCAGATCTGCTGTCGGCAGATACTATGGTAAAGTTCAGAACGGGGCTTTGCGAGAGCGTTAAGCTTACTATCTGCCAAGACACGGAAAAATGGGCGGTGGAATATGTCACAAAGCCCTCTGATTTCAATATAACAAGGGACAGCATATTCTATACAGACAGCGCAGACCTTGCGGAGTACGAATGCGAGTTCATCATGAATACTCAGCTCCCCGACGGCGGCTTTGTTGTAACATGGCAGTGGTGGACGGACTACAAGGAGTATGAGGTCTCCGCAAACTTCTGGAAGTCAGGCTTCGCTATCAAAAATATGCTGTATCTCAGAAACTACGGAAAGCTATAAAAAATTTGGGCGACCATTGGTCGCCCTTGTTATTTTTATAGCTCGATTTTATATATCGCAGCGTCGTCGTCGCCGTAATAGCCCCTGCGTGTTGAAATGCGTTCATAGCCGAAGCTTTCATACAGCGCGATAGCGGCGGCGTTTTTGCTGCGCACCTCTAAAAAGCAGCAGGCTGCGCCCTTGTCTTTAAGCACGAAATGAAAGTATTCCAGCAGATACGAGGCAACGCCGCTTCTGCGAAAGTCGGGGTGAACACCTATCTGATAAAGCTCCGCTTCGTCCGCGACAAGCTTTCCGAGAACAAACCCCGCGATCCTGCCTCCGCGCTCGGCGTGAGCATAGACGGATAAAGGATTGTTTATCTCCTCAAGCAGCATTTCGCGCGTCCAAGAGCCGTGAAAGCATAGCTGCTCCACCTCATCAAGCTGTTCTATCTGTTCGTCAGTGAGCGTCATACCACGTTTTGCCCTCCTTTGCGTCGGCGGTGAGCGGAACTGACAGCTTAGCTGCGCCCTGCATCTCCTCTGTCAGTATTTTAGCCGCCTTTTCAGCGAGTGCCTCGGGCGCTTCGACGATAAGCTCATCGTGTACCTGAAGTATCAGTCTTGCCTCGGGAAGCTCCTTTTTAAGCCGCTGATAAACGCGTACCATTGCTATCTTGATGATATCTGCGGCAGTACCCTGTATGGGAGTGTTCATTGCAATGCGTTTTCCCAGCGCCTTTACCACCTTATTTGAGGACAGAAGCTCGGGGATAAATCTGCGCCTGCCAAACATCGTCACCGCATATCCGTCCTTTTCGGCGGTGTAGGTAACGCTGTTCATATAATCGCGCACTCCCGCGAAATTCGTGAGGTAATCGTCGATGTATTTCTTCGCCTCGGCAACCGAAGCGCCGATATCCTTTGCAAGCGAGAAAGCGCCGATGCCATACACGATGCCGAAGTTTACAGCCTTTGCACTGCGGCGCATATTTTCGTCCACCCAGTCGGCAGGAACTCCGAAAACGCTTGCGGCGGTCTGCGCATGGATATCACCGCCCTCGCAGAAGGTCTTTATCATGATATCGTCCTTTGCGAGGTGCGCAAGTACGCGAAGCTCTATCTGGCTGTAGTCCGCGTCCACCAGCACCTTGCCCTCTCCTGCCGTAAAAAAGCGGCGGAAATTACGTCCAAGCTCGGTGCGCACGGGGATATTCTGAATGTTCGGCTCGGCGGAGGAAATGCGTCCTGTGCGTGTTTCGGTCTGCTTGAAGGTAGTGTGCATACGACCGTCTGCGGAAACAGCGTTCTCCAAGCCCTTGACGTAGGTGTTGAACAGCTTTGTAAGCGAGCGGTATTCAAGTATCAGCGGCACTATCGGGTGCTTGTCGGAAAGCCCCTCCAGCGTTTCCGCGTCAGTGGAGTAGCCTGTCTTGCGCTTTTTGCCTGAGGGCAGCGAAAGCTCCTCAAACAGCACGGTGCTGAGCTGCTTTGGTGAGCCGATATTGAACTCGTGTCCCGCAAGGGAATACACCTGCTGCTCTATCTCGGCTATCTGCGGCTTAAGCTGCTCGCCGAAATCGTGCAATGCCGCCATATCCATAGCGATACCCGAAAGTTCCATCGAGGACAGCACCTCTGCAAGCGGAATTTCGATATCTGTAAGGACAGCGGACATTCCCTCTCTGTGTATACGCGCGAAAAGCTCCTTGTTCAATAAAAACAGCGATTGTCCGAGCTTCGCTTCGTCGTAAGGTACACCGTACTCGGCGCAGAGCCTTGATATCGAATAATCATTTGCATTTACATTCAGCAGATATGCGGCAAGCGTTGTGTCAAACACGACATTTTTCAGTTCAATTCCGTTTTGCAGACAATAGCGGTACAGCTCCTTTGCGTTGGCAGTGCGTTTGGGGGTGCTGTCGGAAAGCAGCTCCGACGTGTTGCCGCTTACCGCTTTTCCGCCTTTGTATATAAATATTTCGCCATCTATGAGTGCCACTTCATAAGCGTCAACAGGAAATTCGGGAGTAGGCTCGGCAGCCTTTTCAGGCACGGCTTCAGCCTTTGCGGCAGGAGCGTTCTGCTTTACGGCTGCGGCTTCAAGCCCGAATTTCTTCAGTATCGAGAACATCTCCATTTCGGTGAGTATCTCGGAGGCGCGAGGGCTTATCTCCCCGAATTTATAGTCCTCCATGTTTTCGGACACAGGCGCATGCAGCTCTATCTCGGCAAGCTTTCTGCTGAGCAGGGCGCTGTCCTTGCCGTTAATGAGCTTTGTACGAACGCCGTTTGTGACCTCGATAGTGTCTAAATTGTCGTAGATGTATCCTACCGTATGGTATTTCTGTATGAGCGAAAGTGCGGTCTTTTCGCCTATTCCCGCTACGCCGGGAATGTTGTCCGAGCTGTCGCCCATGAGTGTTTTTACTTCAAGCATTTCTCTCGGAGTAACGCCGTAGACCTCATTTATCTTCTCGGGAGTGTACATAACATCGCCCTTTGTGGAGGGATAGCGCACTGTTACATGGTCGTTTATAAGCTGGAAGCTGTCGCGGTCGCCTGTCATAATGACACATTCCATGTCTTTTTCAGCGGCAGCGCGCGACAGAGTACCGATGATGTCGTCGGCTTCATAGCCGTCCTGTTCGATTATCGTAACTCCAAGCGCTGTGAGAAGCTCGCGGATAACGGGCATCTGCTGGATAAGCTCGTCGGGAGCCTTGTTTCGCGTGCCCTTGTAACCATCGTACATCTCGTGGCGGAAGGTGGGCGCGTGAGTATCAAATGCCGCGGCGATAAGGTCGGGCTGCTCCTCCTTGACAACGCGGAGATAGGTGTTCATAAAGCCTGTGAGGGCGTTTGTGAACTGTCCCTTTTTATTTGTGAGCAGACGTATTGCATAAAACGCGCGGAAAAGTATGTTGTTTCCGTCTATCAGAAGAAGCTTCATTTGTTACCTCCGTTAAAGCTTACAGGGTACGCCTGCAATGCCGTTTATATAGCCCTCTATCGCTCTTGTGATCGTGCCGAGGTCTGAGATATTGTTAAGGGTCGGAACGTGCAGGAAGATGCAGCATACGCCTCGTTTCAGGCACTCGAAATAGATGTGGCTGCAGTAGGAAGTGCCGCAGCCCTTTGAGATATATGCGCTATAGCCGTTTTCCTTTATAAGCTGCGCGGATACCGTAACGTCCATCAGAGTACACAGCGTTTCGCAGCCGCGCTTTGCTTTCGGCTCTACCGATATCTTATCCTTTATGCAAGGCTTTTGCCCGAGCATTACGACAACGCTTGTATCGGCACGCTCTATCTCATCAAAAAGCACCTTTACGGACTGCTCCCTGTCATTCGGAAGTATCACCTTGCGGCAGGGAACATTCGCTTTTTCTGTAATCATTCGCGCAGGGTTATTCTTTCCGTCAAAGCCTGCAAGTATCACTCTGTTCATATATCCCTCACTCCGTCGAGAAATTTCTTGCTCATTTTTTTCAGCAGCAGCATTGTGCAAAGCCCTGTAAAAGCGCCTCCTATTATCGCGGACGACAGCAGTATCGGCGCGTATGCGAATACAGAAAAGCTGCCGTAATACAAAGCCGCCGTCAGAAGCTGCCCTGCGATGTGCAGTATTGCTCCCGCAACACCGATAAAAGGCAGATGATCCTCGCCTTTTTCCTTAGGTATGAGCTTTTTAAGTAACGCCATTGCAAAGAGCGAAAGTAGCCCTCCGACGATGCCGAAGCTCATGCTCATCACCGAGCCTGTAATAAGCCCTGCAACAACGCACCTCAGCATCGATATGCAAAGCGCGTCGCGAACGCGCCATTTACCGCCGAGATACAGCACGAGCATCGTCACGATATTGCCAAGACCTACTCTTACGGCAGGTATCGGGCAGATAGGGGGCAGCATGGTTTCAAGTGCGGAAAGAGCTGCGGCAAAGCAGATAAAAAGTCCGCAAAGGCAAAGCTTTTTCGCGCTCATTTAAACAGCTCCATGTACTGCTCGGCTACCGTCATAAGCTCGGACTTTGGCGGTGGGGGCGGCGGAAGCTCTTCCTCGGGCTTTTTTATGTACACATCGCGAAGCACTGCGCCCTCTTTCAGCGTGTAGTGCTCCTCGCGTATCTTGAGCGGTGAAAATCCCAGCAAAAAAGTCCTGTAGTGGTATGTGATAACGCCTGTCAAGGCTGCAAGAGCAGCGGCAAGCATAAGCGCGGCGCAGATATACATCGCTGTACCGCCGATGATAAGACAGACTATCGCATAAATGACATCAGTGACGCAGGAGATGATCTTTTCGGGCTTTTCTCCGCCCAGCGCAAAGAACGCTATCACTATCACCGCAATGCCTGCGATTGACGCAAACAGCGTGCCGAACAGTGTATCGGACAGCAATGTTCCGATGACGATACAAGCTGCTGCGATAACGCACTGGATATAAAAGCAGGCATGGATCGCCGTGCGCAGCTTTGACGCTTTTCTGAGTCTTGATGCGACGAAATCGTGGATTATATCGCCGTCTGTTTCAAAGTGTATCAGGCGCGCCTCGATACCGCTCATATCCATGCCTCCTTTCGTGTTATTGTGTGATCTCGTCAAGCTGCTTCAGCCAAAGCGTACTGAATGCGTCGCTCGGCATCTTCCAGTCGCCGCGCGGCGACAGTGCTACAGAGCCTACCTTTACTCCGTCGGGAAGACAGGAGCGCTTGAACTGCTGGTTGAAGAAGCGGCGGCAGAAGGTCCTCAGCCACTTCAGTATAGTTTCGCTGTCGAACTCGCCCTTGAAAGCGTACTTTGCGAGTCGGTATATCTTTTTCGGTGCAAACGCATGGCGCACGATATGATAGAGGAAGAAGTCGTGCAGCTCATACGGACCTACGAGATCCTCTGTTTTCTGTGCGATATTACCGTTTTCGTCGGCAGGGAGAAGCTCGGGGCTTACGGGAGTTTCGACAACGCTGATGAGCGTGTTTTTAAGCTCCTCGTTGCCGCAGCCTTCGGCATAGCAGGAAACTATGCGGCGTACAAGTGTTTTGGGTACAGAGCCGTTTACTCCGTACATCGACATATGGTCGCCGTTATAGGTAGCCCAGCCGAGCGCAAGCTCGGAAAGGTCGCCCGTGCCGACAACAAGACCGTTTTCGGCGTTGGCGAGATCCATGAGTATCTGTGTGCGCTCACGAGCCTGTGCGTTTTCATAAACAACATTGCGGTCAGCCTCGTCATGTCCGATATCGCTGAAATGCTGCTTTACGGCAGCCATTATATCTATCGTTCTGAATGTCGTGCCAAGCATATCGCACAGCTTTTCTGCGTTTGTGCGGGTGCGTGCCGTTGTGCCGAAGCAGGGCATGGTGACGGTTATTATATCGCTCATGGGGCGGTTTAAAAGCTTCATGGTTTCTACCGCTACAAGCAGCGCGAGGGTGGAATCAAGTCCGCCCGAAATGCCGATTATAAGGGTCTTTGCCCATGTGTGGGAAACGCGTCTTGCGAGCGCATGAGCCTGCATGGCAAGTATGTCGGCGCAGCGCTTTTCTATATCGCAGTCATCGGGAATGAACGGATTAGCAGCGATGTAGCGTGTAAGCTCGGTTTCGTTGAGCTGCATATCGAATTCCACGATATTCATTGCCTTTTCTGCAATGAAATCGGTGTCCTTGCTGCGGTCGAGAGAAAGCGCCTGCACGTCGATCTCGCTTATCGTAAGACCCGAGGTATAGATGTCGCTTTCGTTCAGGATAATGCCGTTTTCGGCTATGATATCATGACCTCCGAATATAAGGTCGCCTGTACTCTCGCCCTCGCCGCTTGACGCGTAGATATATCCGCACAGTGTTCTGGCGGACTGCATCTTTACAAGGTCGCGGCGGAATTCTGCTTTGCCGATAGTTTCGTTGCTTGCGGAGAGATTGCCGATGATGGTCGCGCCGCCGAGCGCAAGCGTATTGCCGGGTGGAGCGACAGCCCACAGATCCTCGCATATCTCAACGCCGTAAGTGAACTCGGGCAGCTTACTGCACTTGAACAGAATATCAAGCCCGAACGGTACTTTTTCTCCGAAAAGCTCTATCTCCCGCAGGGTTTCAAAAGCGGGTGCAAAAGTGCGAAGCTCGTAAAATTCATTGCTGTTCGGCAGATGCTTTTTGGGAACAACACCAAGTATTCTGCCGCTGTTTATTACAACAGCGCAGTTGTACAGCCTGCCCTCAAAACGCACGGGACAGCCTACTGTAACCAGCATATCAATACCCTTTGTAGCGGCTGTTATATCTTTCAGCGCGTTCATAGCGCCGTCAAGCAGCGTCTGCTGACAGAACAGGTCGCCGCAGGTGTAGGCGGTTATGCACAGCTCGGGGAATACAAGCACCTTTACCTGCTCCTGAGCGGCTGCCTCTATCAGCGAGATGATGTCGTTTTTATTATATTCGCAGTCAGCCACTCTCACATTCGGGGTCGCCGCAGCGCATTTTATAAATCCGTCAAGCATAGAAATTCTCCTTTAAGCCTTTTTTATCTTTATTTTCAGCTTCTTGCCGATACCTCTTGCAAGCCTGTCGCGAAGCTGCATGGGAGAGCCGCAGACAAACTGCGTTTTGTCGCAGATGATGGTATCCATGACTTTTTTGTTTTCGTCTTTGGGGAAGATATAGAAGCTGTGACTGCATTCGTATGCGCCCACTATATTTTTGTAGGGGATATTTGTGACTACTGTCGTACCCTCTTTCTTTACGATCGCACAGGTGCGCATTATTGCGTTTCCGTCCTCGTCTGTTTCGGGCTCTACCTCGATGACCTCGCTTACGGAAAGCACTATACCGTCATCGGTGAAGTCAGCGCTTATCAGCTTGCCATAGGACTTTTCCAGCGCGTCAGCCTGCTTGTTGAAGTAGTGTATGCGCATATTGTGCGGCAGTGTTGCCAATACAAGGAATATCAGCGCGAATATCACGATGAGATACCACACATTGCGAGGGTCGTCCATGCCGAAGCCTACGGTACACCATATCGCAGCGAGCATAAGCAGGAAAAACGCTGCCGCGCCGTAATAGCACAGTGTTTGAAGCGGCTTTACGCGCATGAGATACAGAAAGTCCGACAGCGAGCGTATACGCGCCATGGTGCATTCCGTTTCGCATACCAGCTTGTCGCTTCTTCCGCCCTCTTTTGAGGCATTCATCTCAGCGAACATTTTGGTAAGTCTTGCTTCTTTGGATTCGGTTATTTCTTCCTTGGATTTCATTTTATTGAGGTTCATAAAAAGTCCTTTCTGACCGTGGATATATCTATACATGATATAGTATACCACAAATCCTGTTGAATTGCAACGAGCGCAGCGAAAAAATTAGTTCGCCGCAAAAATAAATAAAATAATTCCACAGAGATTTGCGCTGTATGTGCAAAACGCAGAGAAATTATTTCAAAACGGTTACAATTTGTTTACGAATGGTGACAAATGCCGTAAAACTGTTGACATTTCTGCTGTTTTCGGGTATCATTGATAAAGTATAGAATAATTATAGTTGTAATTGCAACTTGACAGAAAGGCGATACTGAAAATGCTTAAGGAAACTTCGTTATGCATGGGCTGTATGTGCGATAAGACATACGATGGTCCCTGCAAGCTCTGCGGATACAGTGACGACGCTCCCTGTATACCCTCATATCTCAGACCGAAGACCTTCCTCAACGACCGCTATATCATCGGCAAGGTGATGAGCTACAACGGAGAGGGTGCTGTCTATGTGGGATATGATACTGCAACAGGCACAAAGGTGGATATCAAGGAGTTTATGCCAGATACCCTCTGCTCTCGCAAAAAGGGCGAGGAGGAGATAACCGTAAATCCCGATATGATGCCCCTCTACAAGACATATCTGTCTGAATTTGTTGATCTCAACAAGACTCTTATGAAGTCGCGCGGAATGTCGCATCTTCAGATGGTGCTGGATATATTCTCGGAAAACAACACCGCCTATGCCGTGTATGAGCATATCAGCGGTATTCCGTTGTCTGCGTATCTTGCAAACTCCTCGGGGGAGCTTACATGGGAGCAGATAAAGGAGCTTTTCCCGCCTATCTTCACAACGCTTTCCCTTGTTCACGCGGCAGGCGTTATCCACAGGGGAATAAGCCTTTCCACTATCTACGTTACCGATAAGCTGGAGCTTAAGCTTACAGGCTTTTCTATATCTGCGGCGCGCACGACAAATACAGAGATCGCGTGCGAGATATTCGCAGGCTATGCAGCACCCGAGCAGTACACCGCAAACGACTGGAACGGTACATGGACCGATGTTTACGGAATAGCAGCAGTGCTTTACCGCTGTCTTACGGGCTGCACTCCGACGGAGGCTATCGCGAGAACAGGCAGCAGTATGCTGGAGCCTATGATGATAAACCGCAATATTCCCTCCAATGTTTCAAAGGCGATAATGCGCGGTCTTAATCTCTCTACTGACGGTAGGATACGCACAGTTACAGAGTTCGTTGACAAGCTGTTCGAGCAGCCGAAGTATGTCGGCATAGACAGAAACAGTGACAAGCCTCTTACAAAGCAGCAGGCAAAGAAGCTGAAAAAGCAGAAGAAAGAACGTGCAAAGACTGTTGCGGTGCTTGTTGCGGCAGGTCTTGTCATGATCGCTTTCGTTGTGGTATTTATCTGGTCCATGAATAATCAGGATACAGGCAGCAGCGGAGAAAGCTCCGATATCGTGACCGCGCAAACAGCGGAAGCTACCACTGCGCAGACCACCTCCGGCTCTGCCGTTACAGAGCCGACGGAGCAGACGGTGGAGTCGTCCGATCCGCTGCCTGATGAAAATATCTCGCTCCCGAACTTTGTGAACAGACGCTATGAAAACTCCGTCAACCAGTACATGAACACCTTCACTTTTGTGGTCGAGGAGTGGCGTTACAACGACGAGTACCTTGACGGTATCATATTTGAACAGGATATCGAGCCCGGTACGATGGTGGCAGAGGGAACCGTTATAACCGTCAAGGTAAGTAAGGGCCCCGGTATCGTGGAGCTTCCCGATTATGAGGGAATGAACATCACTGAGTATATCTCTGAGCTGAATGAGCTGAATATAAAATACAAGACCGAGAACGAAAAAACAAATGATGTGCCGAGCGGAGAGATCGTTCGTTGCAGCAAGGACGTAGGCGCTCCCGTAAGCGTTGAGACCAGCGAGGAGATAATCGTGTACATCGCAGTGAACTATGAAGAAGCAGTGACCGTGGAAGCGGCGGGTGCTGAGCCTGCCACACAGGAAGCCGCTGAAACCGCCGAGGAATGATAAGATGGAACTGGATTTAACTGAGATAAGAAAAGATATTGATGCCATTGATGTGCAGCTATTGGAGCTTTTTAAGCAGCGCATGGCACTTACAGGAGATGTTGCACGCTATAAGGCTGCAAACAACATGGTGGTGTTTCAGGGCGACCGCGAAAAGGCTATCATCGACAGGGTGAAGGCAAACTCTCCCGAGGAGCTTAAAAAGAGCGCGGCTTTCCTGTTCATGAATATCATGGATATTTCAAAATGCGCACAGGCAAACGATATAACTCCCGATGAGCCTATACCTCATCTGCGCCGTCAGATGGAGCGCCCCTCCGTGGCTGTGCAGGGCGTTGAGGGAGCATACGGTCATGCTGCGTACAATAAGCTTTTTACCAACGGCAATGCAAGCTTCTACGCAAGCTTTGCAGAGGTGTTTGAGGCAGTGGAAAACGGCGATGTCGATTACGGAATACTGCCGATAGAAAACAGCACTGCGGGTGAGGTAACGGTAAACATGGAGCTGCTGGAAAAGCACCATGTCTACATAAACCGCACGACCACAGTCGAGTGCGCACACGTTCTCGCGGCTAAAAAGGGTGTAAAGGAAGAGGATATCCGTATCCTTTTCGGACATGAGCAGGCTATCCGCCAGTGTGAAAGCTACATCGAGAGCAGACGCGGACTTACAGTTATCCCGTATCACAACAACGGTGCTGCGGCGCTTATGGTGTCGGAAAATCCAAGCGGCGAGCTTGGCTGTATCTGCTCCGAGGAATGTGCTGAAATGCACGGACTGGACATACTGCAAAAGGGGATCGCTACCGATCCCAACAACGCTACGCGCTTTATCTGCATCTCCAAAAATCTTGAAGTATACGATGGAGCGCAGACTATTGCGGTATCGCTTTCTATCCCGAATATCGCGGGTTCGCTGTATCGTATGCTGATAAAATTTGCGGTAAACGGTATCAATATGAGCAAGATACAGAGTAAGCCGCTGCCTGTTGATATCAGAATGAAGTTTCCCGATGATCATATGTTCTATATAGAGTTCCCCGGAAACATCAACGACAGTGCAACAAGAAAGCTTTTAAAGAACTTTGAAACAGACTATAACTATTTCAAGCTTCACGGAAATTTCTGAGATACTTCGGCGGGGTGAAAGCCTCGCCGTTTATGCTTATGAGAGGAGAGCATAGCCTATGTTTTCTGCGATAATTCTCGCGGCAGGCAGCGCCTCGCGTATGGAGGGCATAAATAAACAGCTTGCCGAGATAGACGGAGTGCCAGTATTTGTGATGAGCGCACTTAAATTCAATGCCTCGGACATGGTGAGCGAGGTCATAATAGCAGCGCCGCAGAGCGATGTACAGCAGTTTACGGAGCTTGCAAAGCGCTTTGGCGTGACTAAACTCACATTGGTTGTTTCGGGCGGCGCGACAAGGGCGCTGTCGGTGAAGAACGCACTCTCTTTCGTGTCTGATGAGTGTGAATATATCGCGATACACGACGGCGCAAGACCGCTTATCGAAACCGCGGATATTGACCGCGTGCTGAGGGACGCGATGGAATACAACGCTGCGATAGCTGCGGCGCCTGCGACGGATACGGTCAAGGTATCGCAGGACGGCTTTATTGCCGACACGCCCGATAGGGGCACGCTGTACTACGCGCAGACACCGCAGGCTTTTTCAAAAAAACTGTATCTGGATTGCCTTGAACGTCTGGGTGACGAGGCGGCTTTGCTTACGGACGACAGTGCGCTTATCGAGCGCTGCGGCGGCAGGGTGAAGCTGACCGAGGTGACCTCGTGCAACATGAAGATAACGCGCCCTGACGACCTCGCGGCGGCAGAGGCTATTTACAAGAACAGAAGGACGGTGCAGAAATGATAAGAATAGGAAACGGCTATGATGTACACAGGCTTGTGGAGGGCAGAAGGCTCGTCCTGTGTGGTGTTGAGATACCGCATGACAAGGGCTTGCTGGGACACTCCGATGCTGATGTTGCGACCCACGCGCTGATGGACGCGCTGCTCGGCGCACTTGCAATGGGCGATATCGGGCTGATGTTTCCCGACAACGCGCCCGAGTACAAGGACGCGGACAGCATGATGCTGCTTATGGACGTTATCTCACTGGTAGCTGCGCGCGGCTACACGCTGTCAAACCTCGACATAACCATCATCGCGGAGCAGCCTAAGCTTGCACCGTACATCGCGTTCATGCGCGAGAACCTCGCGGTTGCGTTTAGCTGCGAGATAGACAGGATAAGCGTCAAGGCAACCACCGAGGAGGGCTTAGGTCTTGCAGGTCAGGGAATAGGCGCACACGCAAGCGTGCTGCTGACTATGCAGTAAGGAGAATGAGCATGAGTAAGGTAAAAAAAGCAGTCATTATTACGGTTGTCGTATTGATGCTTATACCTGTAATTCTGACTGTCGTAATAACTGTTGTAAATGATAATACCGCGGCAGGCGTTGAAAGAAAGCTTGTATCGCTTCCGCTTCCCGAGAAAACGGTGTTCGTGGAGAGCCTGTCAAAAGCGGGAAAGCTCGTGGGAAACGGCAATGGTATGCAGTATTACGGCGCTATGCTGATAAGCAGCCAGCTTTCCTTGGACGAATTACGAGAATATTACGGTGAGTATGACTGCGAGGTATATAGTATCGATTATCCGCGCATTGATATTGATCATGGTGATCTTTGCTTTAAAACAGAACCTTTTCCCGATAATGCGTACATGGTAGAAATGTGGGGCGAAAGCCCCTCGCAGTTCTTTGCTGAATTTGATATAAGAGGACACTAAAATGCAGAAAATATTAGGCTATATCCGCCGCGCCTGTCAGGAATTCGACCTTATCGAGGACGGCGACCGTATCGCGGTGGGCGTTTCGGGCGGCAAGGACAGCCTTGTGCTGCTGGCAGGACTTGCGCACATGAGGCGGTTTTACGAGAAGAAATATGAGATCGTTGCGATAACGCTTGATCCGCGCTTCGGGAGCGAGGACGGAGATTATTCCGCGGTGGAAAGGCTGTGCGAGAGCCTCGGCGTGGAGTTCCATCTGCTGCGCACCGATATCGCGGAGATAGTGTTCGATATCCGCAAGGAGAGCAGTCCCTGCTCGCTGTGCGCGAAGATGCGCCGCGGCGCGCTTCATGACGCGGCAAAGCAGTTCGGCTGCAACAAGATAGCGCTCGGTCACAACAACGACGACGCTATCGAAACGTTCATGATGAACCTGTTCAAGGAGGGTAGGATAGGCTGCTTTGCGCCGATATCCTACCTCTCACGCAAGGATATCACGATGATAAGACCGCTGGTGTTCGCGCCCGAATACGCGGTGATGTCCTGTGCAAGGCGGAATAATTTTGAGATAGTAAGATCAAAATGCCCTGCCGACAAACACACCACACGTCAGACAACAAAGGAGATGCTGGCTAAGATGGAGCATGAGGACAAGGGCATAAAGCAGCGTATTTTCGGCGCTATGCGAAAGGCGAATATAGACCGCTGGGGCTACAAGGAGGAAGAATGAAACGCCTGCTGTTTGTCCTGTGGCAATGCACGTGGGGCGTGGTTCAGAGCCTTGTCGGAGCGGTGCTGTTCCTGTGCCTTATCGGGAAGAAGCATTATATCTACCACGGGGCAGTGATAACGGAATGGAATTACTGCGGCAGTGTGTCGCTTGGGCAGTTCATCTTTCTCGCAAAGGGCAGGGAGGACGTGCGCCCGCACGAATTCGGGCATTCGATACAATCCCTCATTTTAGGACCGCTGTATCTGCTTGTTATAGGACTTCCGTCGGTGCTGTGGGCCGGACTTCCCGTGTGCAGGAGCGTGCGGTGCAGACGTAAGATGTCGTACTTCGATTTCTACACCGAGAAATGGGCGGACAGGCTTTCGGAGAGGTTTGGTATAAAGTAAAAGGCGGTAATTTATACCGCCTTTTGTTTATTTACAGCCATTCACCAGCCACTCAAAAAACTCGAACAGCGCAAACCTCACCTCTACCGTTTCCGCCTTTTCGTCGCTTACAAGCACATCGGGCAGCAGTGAGGTCTGCTTCGTTTCGCTTGCAGCAGGGATACACAGCGGCGGAAACATCACGCACCACCAGTTCTGACCCTCGCCGCTGCCGAGCGTTATGCGCAGCGCGGTGTACTCGCCTGCGGGTAGCGTCACGTTGTCGTAAACGCGCGTGTTGAAATGCATATTGCAAAGCTCGGCTGTGGCAGAGTAGGGAGCGCCCTCGGCGGCAAGAAATTCGTTGCAGCTTGCTTCGATCTCGGGCAGCAGCGCTTCGGTCTGCGCTATTGCCTGCCCGATATCGCTTTCACAGGCAAGCCGTGAGCTGTACTCCTCTAAAATATAGTCGCGCAGTCTGAGCTTGATATCCTGATCGTACTCGCTGTCTGAGTTTGCTGGGATATGCAGGCGCAGCACCTCGCTCTGCACGCTCTCGCAATCTGCCGCAAAGCCGCGGAAGCCCGACAGCAGCAGCGCCGCTGCAATACCCAGAGTCATAACTATATCAGTCTTGAATATCTTCATTATGTATCACTCCTTTGTAACCTCAGTATTGACGGAGTGGAAAAAAATAAACAGTGCCGCAAGAAAAAATGCGGCACTTATTGTTATTGCATGAACGGGTTGACCGAAATAAAGGTCAGCCCCTTTTCTTTCTGTCCGAAAAGCAAGTCTATCGTATCTCCCTTGCAGTACATTATCTCGGAGCGGGTGTTTATCTGAATGTTCCGCGCCATAAATTCCTGCTTCATAAAGTCGTAATAGAATACCTTGAGCATTCCGTTTGAGGTATAGCCGATGTGCGCGGTGATAACGTGTATCTCGGCGTACTGCATTATGAGGAATTTGTCCCTCAGCGACAGAATCAGTGTTGCAATGAAGAATACCGCGACAGCGCCAAGCTCGATATAGACGTTAAATTCGGTGTTGATGACAATTGCCAGCATAAGCAGTGCAAAACCCAGTCCCATTCCGAAAAATTTCTTGTCAAAAGCGGCAAGCTTTTCGCGCTTGTCGTGCGTGAGCGGTCGGTGCAGCTCTTTCAGATATTCAAGCTCATGCTCCTCCATAAATACCTCCTTTTGCAGAAAAGGGCGCTGTTACGCGCCCTTGAAATTTACTTCTGTAAGAATACGTTGATAAGCTCGTGACCTACGGGACGGAAAATTCCCGAAGCCTCTGCATGAGCCTCGTCAAACTTCTCCGCGCCCTTTACTTCCTTTGTGCTGTCATAAATGAGATAGGGAACGGGGTTTGAGGTGTGAGTTTTAAGCTCCAGCGGAGTGGGGTGGTCGGGGCAGATGAGAATACGGATATCCTCGCCCTTGAACTCTTCAAGCATAGGGCCGAGCACCTGCTCGTCGATTATCTCGATGGACTTCACCTTGTTCTCGACTTCAGCGCGGTGACCGCACTCGTCGGGAGCCTCCATGTGTACATACACAAAGTCAGCACCGTCTTTCAGCGCCTTTATAGCGGCGTCTGCCTTGCCCTTGAAGTTGGTGTCGATGTAGCCTGTCGCGCCCTCGACCTCGATAACGTTCATATCTGCGAACTTACCGATACCCTTCAGCAGGTCAACAGCGGAGATCATTGCGCCGCTTACGCCGTACTTCTCCTTGAAAGGAGTAAGCTCAGCGCGCTTGCCCTCGCCCCACAGCCAAATGCTGTTTGCAGGACGCTTTCCGCGTGCGATCCTCGCCTTGTTTACGGGGTGATCCTTAAGCAGATCGTAGCTGCGCTTCATGAGATCCAGCAGCTTTTCTGCGTTGGGAGAGGTGCTGAGGTACTCGGTGACTACTCTGCCTGTGATGTCGTGAGGGGGAGTCATGTTGCCAACGTTAAGAGTACCGTTGTTCCAGATAAGGCAGTGGCGGTAGCTTACGCCGCTGTAGAACTTGAACTCGTCATTGCCGAAGTTCTCCTCGACATACTTTATAAGCTCTGCTGCCTCTGCTGTGGAGATATCGTCCGCGCAGTAGTCCACCATAGTTTTCTTTGTGTAGTCAGCCTCGTCCGAAACCGTAACAAGGTTGCAGCGGAACGAAACGTCTGTGGACTTCATGTCGATACCGATAGAGCCTGCCTCCAGCGGAGAACGACCTGTATAATAGATCGCAGGGTCATAGCCGAGAACGGAGAGGTTTGCAACGTCGCTGCCCGGCTTTAAGCCCTCGCCGACTGTCTTTACCATGCCGACCTCGGAAACCTTTGCTATCCTGTCCATGTTGGGCTTATATGCCTTGCCCATGGGAGTTGTGCCGCCGAGATCCTCGCGCGGTGTATCTGCCATGCCGTCGCAGAGAAGAACTGCGTATTTCATAAATTAGCGCCTCCTGAATGTGTATTATATATTTCGTTAATATTTTAGCACATTCGGGAGCGATTTGCAATAGAATTTTGCATAATTTTTATGGGAAAATCTCGACTGATTTTAGGGGAGAAGCTCCAGTGAAACGAGCTTTGCCCATGTTCCGACGCCGCCGCTTCTGCGGGAATTATGCAGATACTCGGCGGAAATTCCGTTAATCACAGCCCTTACGCGTACCTTTGAGCCGTCCTGCGGCAGCAGCGAGGTCATCTCCTCGGGGTAGGTGATACCATCTGTGATGTGTACTGTGCGGTTAGCTCTGTAATTGCTGTAATCTATCGTCGGGAAGGGGCAGTCATCGTCAAGCTCTATGAAAATATCGCCTTTTTCGCTCAGAAACACACCCTCTGTATCAAGACACGCTTCGCCTGTTATTTCAATGCTGCCGTCAAAGGTAACGTAGCCGCCGTTGAAATAGCTGCGGCTGTCCATGACATCAATGATAGTGCGGCACTCCTTTACAGTAAGTCCGCCTACGGTATCGCCTGTGTGATACAGCTTGACTGTATCATCAGACGGGTCTGTCAGCCATACTCTGCCGTTGCACGCCACAGTGGTGAGCCCTGAAAAGACGGTAGGATCGAATATGTTGTCTGTTGTGTTGTTGTGAGCGCCAGAGCCGACAGTAACGGTGCTGTCGGGAACGATAGCACTGCCGTCATAGTCGCGCAGAATTATCTGTGGGGCGGACAGCTTGCCTACGGTCGTGTGGGCGGAAATAAGTTCACTGCCGTCCTCTGCCCACTCATACACGCGGCTGATGAAGTATCCGTGTTCCAGCGAGAGTCCGCTGCCGCCGTTTACCTTTGCGAGCCTTGCGGTATCGAAGTTTATTGCAATGATATCATCGGGAGTGATGAAATACAGCCAGCTCCCGTCAGAATAAAAGCTGCGGATAACATCGCTGTCACTGAGTCCTCTCAGGTCAAACGCTTTTTCCTTGCCGTCAGACTTTCTCGTCACAACGACAGCGTCGGCGGAAACGACACCTGCATAGACAAAGCCCTTGTCTGCCGATGTAACGATATAATCGTCGTTTTCAAATCTGTTAAGCGCGGTGAGGTCGTCCTTTTCGAGCAGAGCGTATTCCTGTGTGACAAGGTCATACACCGAATATTCTTCTGTCCATTCGGAGTAATAGTAAAGCTTTTCGCCGATAAGCCTCCAGCGGTCTGCCATAGGGTCGAACGAGAAGCTTCTCATTTCTTTGACAGTGTCCGCTTTGCGGTCGTAAAGATAAGTATGAGGCTCGTTGTCCTTGGGGTAGCTGTCGAATATAATGTAATCCTCCCCCACACTACAAAGGCTGTGCCAGTACAGATAAAGGTTTTCGCCATCGTCTGCCGTTTCAATATAGTGTGCTTCGCGGCTTGCGATATCGTAGATGCAAAGTCCCTTGGCGCCTGCGGGAGTTATAAGCTGTCCGTCGGAGAGCTGCCATGCGCACGGCGCGTCAATGACCTCGCTGAGGTGCACGATTTCACCGTCCTTTATGTGCGCAAGACGCGAATAAGGACTAACCTGCGAGCCGTAGTTATAGTCGATTATCGCTATCCAATCTTCCTGTGTATTTCCTACATAGTATGCAGAGAGCGTAGTAAAATAAAAATAATTCTTTCTGCGCCATACCTCCAGCTCCTCGTCTGTGTAGTTGGCTTCAATATCTTCCCTGCGGCGGACGTAATACTCATCGCTCTCAAGGTCAACCCCGGGCAGCTCATAGCCGACCTCCTCCACAAGCTCCGACAGGTCAAGCCATGTGCTCTCGTCAATGATAACAGTCGCTTCAAGATCGCCCACTGTCGGCACTATGTAGTCATATCCCTCGGGCAGTGAGGCCTCGTCCTCCACGGGAATATCGTCAACTATCACGGGCGCAGAGGTGGTCTTTGCGGTGGCAGTCGTGGCGGAAGCGGTAGTCGTAACGGCAGTTGTGGTCGCGGACGTGGCGGCGGTCTGCTGTGATGGGGTAGTCTGAGTGACTTCCTCTGTTTCGGGCAGTGCGGACTCGCTGTTTACGTCCTCCGCGCAGCCTGTCAGGAGCAGAGCGGAGCAAATGAGCAATGCGGATATTCTTTTCATGCTTTTTACCTCCCCAAATATTTCTTTAGTTAGATAATATATCGGTTTCGGCAAAAAATCAAGAGGTTTTCGGAAACTGTAACCGCCTTGTAATTATTTGTAATCATTTTGTAACCATTTGTTACCGCTTTGTAATCTTTAGGTCATCTTCTCGCGCATTGCAGACAGTATTTTCCGCTCCCTGCGTGAAACCTGCACCTGGGTCATTCCCAGCAGTGCGGCGGTCTGACATTGGGTGAGCTGCTTCGAGTAGCGCAGAAGTATCAGCCTGCGGTCGGGTGCGTCAAGCTCCGATATACACTGGTGCAGCGCAAGGCGGTCAATGAGGCGCTCCTCGCCCGAGGCGATAGGTATATCAAGAGGGCTCTCATCGTCCGAGGCAGGGGAGAGCGACAGCGGCGGAATGCCTGCGTTTATCGCTTCGGCAGCCATCTCGTTTGAAATGCCAAGCCTTTCGGCAATATCGGAAATTCGCGGCTCCTTTCCCTCTGCAAGGAGCCTGTCGCGCTCTTTGGCGGCTTTCAGTGACAGCTCCTTCAGGCTTCGGCTGACCTTGACAGTGCCGCCGTCGCGGAAAAGCCGCTTTATCTCGCCCAGTATCACAGGCACGGCGTATGTCGAAAAGCACAGTCCGCGAGTGTGGTCGAAGTTGTCATAAGCCTTTACAAGCCCCATGCTGCCTGCGGCGAAAAGCTCCTCATATTCTATGCCTCTGCCGCGGAAACGGTTTGCGAGGGAATGGACAAGCGGCAGATTGCTTTCAATGAATCTATCGCGTTCCACTTATTTCACCCGACGGCTCAGCTTTTTCTCCATGATGACGGTCGTACCCTTGTTTTCACTGCTCCTTACGCGCAGCTTGTCCATAAAGCTTTCCATCACCGAAAAACCCAGTCCCGAGCGCTCCTCCTCGGGTGCGGTAGTAAACAGCGGAGTCATAGCCTGCTCAATGTCGGCGATTCCGCTGCCCTTGTCCTTTACCGCTATGTACAGGGTGTTGTCGGAGTAGCGGCGCAGCGTAAGCTCCACTATTCCGACAGTGCTGCGATAGCCATGGACTATCGCGTTTGTCACAGCCTCGGAAACGGCGGTCTTTATCTCGCTTATCTCCTGCACCGTAGGGTCTAGCTGTGACGCAAATGCCGCAGCCGCAGAGCGCGCAAAGCCCTCGTTTACCGAGTAGGACGGGAATTGTATCTTTGTGTGATTAAGCATTTCTCTTTTCATGTTTTCACTCCTTGTGCCAGCAGCCCCTTAAGTCCCGACAGCCTTATCACTGCCGCGATATTGGGACTTGCGTTTTTTACGATGATATCTCCGCCGTATGCCTGTACAGCCTTCAGCCTTCCGAGTATCAGCCCTACACCTGAGCTGTCCATAAAGCCGACGTTTTCAAAGTCCAGTATCAGCATTTCGGGCGACGACAGCGCGATGACGCTGTCAAGCTCCTCGCGCATAAGCCGCGCCGCATGGTGGTCGATATCTCCGTACAGCGCCGCGGTAATGCGCCGCCCGTCGTTGTATAGCTTTATCATTTTATTTCCCCCTTCTCGGTTTTTTCCTGTACATGATATCATATCAGGGCTGAATTTTATGTCGTTATTGCAGTGTGTTATTTTGTGTTTTTGCTCGTGATAATACACATTTTCGGCTATTTTCGGCTTTATCGTCATTCTTTTGGAGAAGTTGGGATTAAATGCTCTTTTGGGGTTGAAATGTGAATTAAAATTACAAAAATTACTTGATTTATATTTGGAAATGTAGTATAATGAGGTAAATTTATTTCACCCTTTACATTATCATGTAAGAAAGGAGTGCTTTGCAGTGAGCGAAAAACTTAACGTCTGTCTTATGAATGACTCGTTTCCGCCGCTTATAGACGGTGTAGCAAATTGTGTTATAAATTACGCTAATGTTATACAGAACGGTCTTGGAACTGCTACTGTAGTAACTCCTAATCACCGCGATGACCCCGAGGACGACTATCCCTTTGAAGTGGTGCGCTATAAGAGTATGCCGACTGAAAAGTGGTGCGGCTACCGTGCAGGCTATCCTTTCAGTGTGAGAAGACTGGAGCAGCTTCGTGACAGCAATTTTGATATAATCCACAGCCATTGTCCGTTTGCGTCCACTGTTATGGCGAGGGTGCTGCGTGAAAAGACCAATATCCCGATAATCATGACATATCACACTAAGTTTGATATAGATATCCGCCGTGCGCTGCCGAACAAGTTCCTTGCGGAGTCTGCGATAAAGCTGGTTGCAGCAAATATTGCAGCGTGTGACGAGGTGTGGACGGTAAGCAAGGGAGCAGGCGAAAATCTTCGCAGCATCGGCTATGAGGGAGATTATATCGTTATGGAGAACGGCGTTGATTTCCCCTGCGGACGCGCTGACGCCGCTGATGTAGAGGAGCTTCGCAAGGCTTACGGCTTATCTGAGGATATACCTGTTTTCATGTTCGTAGGCAGACTTCTTTGGTACAAGGGAATAAGGCTGTTTCTTGACGCGCTGAAGATACTTTCGGAAAAGGGCATAAAGTATCATATGCTGATAGTAGGCGATGGTCTTGACCGCGACGAGATAGTGGCTTATGTTGATGAGCTGGGGCTTGCCGACAGCGTTATTTTCACAGGTGCGGTATATGACCGAGAGGATCTGAGAGTATATTATACGGCAGGCGATCTGTTTGTGTTCCCGTCGCTTTACGATACCAATGGTATCGTTGTAAGAGAGGCTGCCGCGTGCGGTGTCGCTTCGCTGCTTATAGAGGGTAGCTGTGCCGCCGAGGGTATTACTCACGGAAGAACAGGCATACTTACACAGGACAGTCCTGAGGCTATAGCGGCAGAGCTTGAATTTGCGGCTTCGCACCTTGACGAAGTGCGACAGATGGGTCAGCACGCGATGGAAGAGGTATATATATCTTGGGAAACGTCGATAAATCGCGCTTATGAGCGTTATCTTGTTGTTGCTGACAACTGCAAGGCGGGTCACACTCACCGCTATGAAAGCGTTATCTCGGAGGATTTCTTCTTCGCAATGAACCGCATGACAAGCGCTATACAGACGTTCCGAAGCCTTCCCGCAAACATCAAAAAGACAGGCAAGCGTTTCGGAAACAAGCTTCGTCACCGCAGCGAAAAGGAGCATGAGCTGCCTGAAAATACCGAAGAAGCAACTGAAAACGATGAATAAAAAAGAAGCCGCAGCTTATAAAATGAGCCGCGGCTTTTCCATAAGGAAAAAAGGTACAAACACAATTGGAGGAAAGCGGAGCGGGGATATCTCCTTGCTTTCATGCTTTTATTGTATCATAATAAATGTATCGAAGTAAGGACAGATAAGACGGCGCTAAAAAATGTTCCGCAATACTTGATTTATTTCTCAAAAAATGCTAAAATATATCTGTATAATAATGACCTTTTTCGGAGGATAAAGAAATGATCATCAAAACCTTTTATATCAACCAGGAAAAGACAGCTTTTGTAAAGGCATATATGCTGGACAATATCTCGGGGCTTAAGTTCTGCGAAAAGCGTCCCGGTATCATCATCTTTCCCGGCGGCGGATATGAATTCTGCTCTGACCGCGAGGGCGAGCCTATTGCGCTCCAGTATCTTGCACAGGGCTACAATGCGTTTGTTGTGAACTACACCTGCAATGCAAGATTTCCTGCCTCGCTTGTAGACGCTGCTTATACCTTCTACAAGGTGCGCATGAGAGCCGAGGAATTTGGGGTTGACAGGGATAAGCTTGCTGTTCTCGGCTGCTCCGCAGGCGGACATCTTGCAGGCTGTCTTGCTACCATGTGGGGCGACGTTCAGATAACCAAGGCTATCGGCTGCGAGCCCGAGGATCTTCGTCCCAATGCTGCTATCCTTTGCTACCCCGTAATAAGCGGTGTTACCGCTCCCCATGAGGGCAGCTTCAAGGTGCTGCTCGGCGAGGAGGCGAGCCGCAGCGACCTTTCGCGCCTTTCGCTTGAAAACCGCGTTACTCCGAAAACTCCCCCTGTCTTTATCTGGACTACCGCAAACGACGACTGCGTACCTGCGCACAACTCGCTTGTAATGGCGAAGGCTTGCATCTCCAACAAGGTGCCTGTTGAATTACATATGTTTGACGAGGGTCCCCACGGACTTTCCACCTGCGACAAGGCTACAGGCTGGCATGAGATGTTCTATCTCGATAACTGCCGCCGCTGGATAGAGCTTTCCGTTGAGTTCCTGAACAAGTACATGAACGTGTAACGACATCGGAAAGGAGCGAAGTATGGCTGTCCCCGACAAACTTCCCTACACACGCGGAGAAAAGGTCGGAGAAATACTCTGTGGCGTGCTTGCGGCAGGCTTCGTGAGCGCAGATATACCGATGGCATAGGAGAAAACCGATGAAAGCTGAATGGCTGTTTTTCGACCTCGGCGGCGTGATAATGGACGAGACGCGCTCGTGGGAGGACAGGATACTGCGCACCTGTGAAAAGCATGGTATCGCACCTGATATTTTCCGCTCTGAAATGGAGAAAGCGGCAAGGGCAAATCTTCACGAATACCGCGGCGCATTGGAAAGCTTCGGAATAAGCTTCGGAGAGAAATGGGATTCCGAGTTCATCATGCCATATCCCGATGCAAGAGAAGTGCTTAAAGCACTGAAAGCGCGCTGCAGGCTCGGCATTATCGCAAACCAGCCAATCAACACGCGAAAGCGAATGACAGAGGAATGGCAGCTTGCCGAGTTTTTTGACCTGATGATAATTTCTGCCGAGGTGGGATTTTCAAAGC
This sequence comes from uncultured Ruminococcus sp., assembly GCA_964435155.1. Taxonomy (GTDB): domain Bacteria; phylum Bacillota; class Clostridia; order Oscillospirales; family Ruminococcaceae; genus CAG-115. Next base: position 44,977 of record CAYSYF010000004.1, read on the forward strand.
CCGACCCTCGGCTTTTCAAAGAGGCGCTTTACAAGGCTGGGACTACCGCTGACAAATGCGTAATGATAGGCGACAAGCTTACTAACGATATCGCACCTGCGAAAGCGCTGGGCTTTAAGACGGTGTGGGTAAGACAGGAGTGGGGCGGCTTGCAGACCGTCACAGACGACAGCTTGAAGCCTGACGATACAGTGAATTGCCTGACGAAGCTGACTGATTTGTTTCTGTGAAAGGGTGAATGTGATGAAAAAGCGGCTTTTCTGCATAATTGCGGCTGCTGTGCTGCTTGCAGGCTGCGGCGGTGCGCCTGAAAGCTCTGATATGAGCGAAAAGCCCGAACATACCACTATCGCCACAACTACTGCAGCAACGACAACCACTGCTGCCGCGACCTCAGCCACTGAGCCGATTGTAACGGAGCAGAGCGGAGGTGTCGGGCTTTCGCTGGACGGTGTCGTGCTGACGGACGAGCTTAAGGAGCTGAAAAGGCTCGTGTCGGGCGCAAAGGAGTTCTGCGAGTTTGAGGAGCTGGGAGTATCCGTCACAAAAAGCACGGACTTCGCAAAGCAGGCTGCTGTAATGGGTGCGCAGAACGAGGATTTTGCCCCTGATTATGACGAAAGAGATTTCGGCATAATACTGGGCTATGACGACGGCAATGTCTATTTCTCACAGTACACAAGGTATGGCAAAAACGAATACGAATATATCAATCCTGTCACAGGTGAAATAATGGCAATATACGGACAGTCTACTTCCGAATATCGCTATGACTATTTCTGTCTTGACTGCGACAGCGGCGAGCTTACGCAGATATACTATCCCGAGCCTGATTATGTAATAAAAGAGCTCAGCAATGAAGCTATGCTTATACTCAGCGGCAGCACCTATAAGCTGGTGCACCGCGAAAGCGGAACTACGGCAGAGCTTCCCGAGAATATGATCAACTACGTTCTGATAGACGACAAGCTGTTTTATGAGCTTTATGACAGCGAGCCTTACGAAACTTTCACTATAGCGTGGTGCGAGGTGACTGAGGATAGGGCTAATTTCTTTAACTCAAGTATCTATCCAAGCTCGCTTGAGCCTTTCTACATAACGCGCGGCGTGCGCAATATCGTCTATTATGCAGGCGGCGCAGAGTACGGCGATCTGCTGGGTAAGAGTTACATATGCAGCGACCCTTTGGACCGCATTCAGGATTTTGTTGTGGATACCTATTATCAGGGCACCGCGATGAAAGAAAGCAATATCCTCGGCTGGCGCACAAGGCTCAGCATAATCGACCGCAATAATGTGGAAACGGTGCTGGGGTATGTGCAGACGGAGGAAAAGCCCACGCTTGGAGTTGATGTGAATATCCACGCGACAAAGGACGGCATCATATTTCTGCAATTGCCCGATACTCAGCCGATAATACTTCTCGGCGAGGAGAATGATTTCAGCAATATGAAGGCGGCGTTCCTGCCTGAGGATATACTGCCGAAGTCTTACAGCATTTATTGCGACGATTACAGGCTGTATTTCTATTACTACGGTGACAACAAAGAGCTTGTCACGCTGTCAAGGGAAGCTCTTGACAGCTAGGATAAAATGTGATATTATAGGGCTAGTTAGACGAGGCTAACCCAAAGAAAGGAACATATATTATGAAAACTCCATTTGTAACAAAGGAACAGGTCGAGGAGATAGTAAAGACCTACCCCACACCGTTCCACATCTATGATGAAAAGGCTATCAGAGAGAACGCGCGCGCACTGAAGGCGGCTTTCTCATGGAACAAGGGCTTCCGCGAGTATTTTGCGGTAAAGGCTACCCCCAATCCCTTTATCCTGAAGGTGCTTCAGGAGGAGGGCTGCGGCTTTGACTGCTCCAGCTACACAGAGCTTATGATGAGCGATCAGGTAGGCGGCAAGGCTCATGACATCATGTTCAGCTCCAACGCTACTCCCGACGAGGATTTCCTGCTTGCATACAAGCTTGGCGCTATAATCAACCTTGATGATTTCACACACATTGACGTGCTCGACAAGCTGACAGGTATCCCCGAAACTATCTGCTGCCGCTACAATCCCGGCGGAGAGTTCAAGACCGATGGCAGCCCCAATGTAATGGACACTCCCCGTGACGCAAAATACGGCTTCACACACGAGCAGATAATCGAGGGCTATCGTATACTCAAGGAAAAGGGCGCAAAGAAGTTCGGTATGCACGCGTTCCTTGCTTCCAACACACTGACTAACGACTACTACCCCACACTTGCTAGGATCATGTTCCGCGCGGCTGTTGAGATAAAGGAAAAGTCGGGCGTAGAGCTCAGCTTTATCAACCTCTCGGGCGGCGTAGGAATTCCCTACAAGCCCGACCAGCCCGCAAACGACATCGCAGTTATCGGTGCAAAGGTAAAGGAAGCGTATGAGGAGATACTCGTTCCCGCAGGCATGGGCGATGTTGCGATCTTCACAGAGCTTGGCAGATTTATGCTTGCGCCTTACGGACATCTTATCGCAAAGGCTATCCGCGAGAAGCATATCCACAAGGAGTACATCGGACTTGACGCGTGTGCGGCAAACCTCATGCGTCCCGCTATCTACGGCAGCTATCACCACATCACCGTTCTCGGCAAGGAGAATGCGGAGTGCGATCATAAGTACGATGTTACAGGCGGTCTGTGCGAGAACTGTGACAAGTTCGCTATCGACAGAATGCTCCCGAAGATCGACATCGGCGACTATGTTGCTATCCACGATACAGGTGCGCACGGCTTCTCAATGGGCTACAACTACAACGGCAAGCTGAGAAGCGCGGAGCTGCTGCTCAGAGAGGACGGCAGCGTTAAGCTTATCCGCCGCGCTGAAACACCTGAGGATTATTTCAGAACATTCGATTTTGCCGAGGGCAAGTTTGAGGTATAAGGACAATTAGTTGAAAGCAGTATCGCTGTGCGGTGCTGCTTTTACTTTTACCAGCACTTCTTACAAGCCACATGACCTGCATCTATCGCCTCGTCCAGCGACATTTCGGTGTAGTTCTTCATGCCTGAGCAGTCGCATTTGCTGTGGTATTTGCCCGAATTGCTTACATAAACCGTCACAGCTATCTTCTCCTCGATGACAACAGGCTCAGTTGTCGCTGCCGTGGTCATTGCGGAAGCCGAAACGGTCGCAGCGGAGGAATTGTAAGTCGTTGTAACCGAAGTCACCGTTTGGACGATCGAGGTAGTCTGAACCGCAGCGGAGCTGTATACTGTAATTTCTACCGTATGCTCGGATAAAGAGGTCTGTTCGGTGTGCGTACTGTTGCTGTAAGCCGTCGTACTGCCGTTTACCAGCTCCTCGTAAGTGACGGACACTCCGCCCGAGCCGTCGTTTCCGATATAATTCGTACCGACAGTGCCGAACATCAGCGTTGCGAGTGAAGCGGCAGCAATACCGCCTATCTTGTTCTTTGCATTCATGTTAAATTCCTCCTTTGATGGCGTTAAGAAATCTTTACAATTATTGTATATCATATAGGGAATTGTGTCAATGTTAAACCAAAATGTCATGATGTGTTTTTTGCGCTGTTTTTCTTGATTTATTCTGTATTTTATGCTATAATATAAACTAGATTATTATGGGCAAGTATTGCACATCGAATATGGAGGGCATTATGGACAATTTTATTCAGATAGACATCTACACCTCGCATGATGCTATTGACGGTATCACAGGCGCGCTGACCGATTACGGCATTACAGGCTTTATCATCAGCGACAGCGCGGATTTTGAGGATTTCCTCAATGACAAGGACGCTAACTGGGACTATGTTGACGACGAGCTTATGGGACTTAAAACTGTTGAGCCGCACATCACTCTTTATGTTCACGACAACGCGCAGGGTGCGGAGATGAGCGCCGCGATAAAGTCACTTGTTGAGGAATACAAGGCGAACAACTCTGACGGATATTACGGCAATATCCGCATGGAGTACGCGAATGTTAAGGAAGAGGACTGGGCGAACAACTGGAAGAAGTACTACAAGCCTTTCCGCGTTGGCAAGAGCCTTGTTGTAAAGCCCTCGTGGGAGGAAGCTGAGGCTCAGAACGGCGACAAGATACTGGAGATAGACCCTGCCTCCACCTTCGGCACAGGTCAACACCATACGACAAAGCTTGTTATGGAAACACTGGAGAACGTCATAAAGGGCGGCGAGCGCGTGCTTGACCTCGGCTGCGGAAGCGGTATCCTGTCGATAGCTTCAATGCTGTTCGGCGCAAGCGGGATAACCATGTGTGATATCTTTGAGAATGCGGTAAAGACCGCCTCGGAGAACGTTGAAAAGAACAATATTTCTAAGGACAAGTACCGCGCTTACTGCGGCAATGTAATAGAGGACGAGGCGCTGTGCGAGAAGATCGGCACAGGCTATGACCTTGTGTGCGCGAATATCGTTGCCGATGTAATAATCGGCATGAGCGGCATTTTCGCGCGCTTCATGAAGCCCGACGCACAGCTTATCGTTTCGGGTATCATAGACGAGCGCCTTGACGAGGTGCTTGGAGCGCTTAACGAGAACGGATTTGCTGTTGTTTCGCAGGAGAACGAAGAGGGCTGGAACTGTATTCTGCTTAAGAGAGCGTAAGAGATACGACAACGGAGGTCAACATGAGCAGATCAAAGCTGCATATCGCAGCGGTGGTACTTGCGGTGGTAAATTTGCTTTACAGCACAGTTGTAAGTGTAATTGCTTTATGGAATATTATAGGCGATTATTTCCAATCAGAGCAAGCTCTTGCGCCGTTTGAAATTTTAGTGTTTTGATAAGCACAGGGCGCAGATAGCTGAGAAAGGACAGGCTAATGAAATTAACGCGATGTGAAGCTGTGGCGATAGTGCTGGCAGCGATAAATGTGCTCGCGCCGATATTCAGTACTGTGATGAGCATAATAGTGTGGCTGTCATTTGAACGGAGCATTGAAAGGTCATATTATGATGTTCCTCATGGCGGCGTGCCGTATCAGTCGGATTACGGCGAACTGATAGCATCTCTTGTTCCTGCGGTAATATGTATCGCGGCAGCTATACTGCTGGTGATAGCAGTTGTACGAAGCAAAGCGAGCTATGCTGTGATATCGGCTTCGTGGCTTGTATTGGCGGTATCTACGCTTATCATGACGATAAGCTTTTTGCCCGATGACAGTATGCTTTTGGGCAATTACATAATATCAACCGTCTGCTTTACTCTTATAGGTATATTTATCCTGCTGTGGAGCAAAAACAGAAAAGACTCTTTTCTCGGCATGGCGGCTGCGGCCGGCGCGGTTGTGATAGTATTTCAGATGATTCTGGTGCTGTATGTCGGGATCTCCGAAGTGTTCTGGTTGGTTCTGGCATTTCCGTGGTTTCCTACCGTGCCGCTTATCCCTGCGTCCGTGACAGCTCTGACGGTGCTTTCCGAAAAGCGCTCTGAGGCGCAGTAATCGCAAAAAAATATCTTCCGCATATATTGCCGTAAGGGGTGATATTTGTGGAGTTTCTGTACATTTTTTCCTTGATGTTCCTTTCCATTTTCGGGCTTGTCATGCTGCTGAAATGTGTGGCACAGGAGCTCTTCAGGGACAAACGAAACGATAAAAACAAACGAATGTGATATATTTGCAGGGACACGGCTTGCCGTGTCCGAAAAGAGGTGAAAGTCTGTGGATCAGAGCGCTATGCTCTCAATATGCGGCACGGTGGAGGACATCGTGTTCTATAACGAGGAAAACGGCTACGTCGTTCTGGACATGGACGTGAACAATCGGCTTATAACCGCGGTGGGGCTTCTCGGCGACGTTCACGAGGGCGAGGAGCTCACCCTCTACGGCGACTATATCAACTCTCCTAAGTACGGACGTCAGTTCAAGGCGGAGGTATTTGAGCGCACTCTCCCTAAAAGCAAGGACGCGATACGCAAATACCTCGGCTCGGGTGTTATCGCAGGCATAGGCCCTGCGGTAGCAAAGCGCATAGTCACCGCGTTCGGTGAGGATACCCTCGACATTATGGAGAACGACAGCGTGAAGCTTGCCGCGATAAAGGGCATAACCACCGAAAGGGCGCTGTCGATTGGCAAGGAGTTCAACAAGATAACGGGACTTCGCAAGGCTATGACCTATTTCTCAAAATACGGCATACAGCCTATAACAGTCGCCGCAGTATGGAAGCAGTACGAGGGACGCACCATGCAGGTGATAAAGGAAAATCCCTATATCATGTGCGAGAACGGCATAGAACTGCCGTTCAGAGAGGCGGACAGGCTCGCGGAGAGCCTCGGCATACCCAAGGACAGCGAGGAGCGCATACTGGCAGGAATTATATGGAGCCTGAGAATGCACGCCGCAAACGGACATACCTGCGTAAAGGAGAATGACCTTTCCGATACGGTCTGCTACGAGCTTGAAATAAGCGAGAAAAGCTTTTGGAACGCGCTCGGGATAGCCGAGAGCAGGGGCGATGTCACGCTTGACGACAAGTATGACGAGCGCTTCGTGTTTTTAAGCGAGTATTACATCGCGGAGCAGTATATCGCACAGAAGCTTGCTGAGATGATAAAGCGCAGCGATGAAAAGGACGTAAACTACGCCGAGGAGATAGCAGGCATAGAATGGACAGAGGGCATACAGTATGAGGAGCTTCAGAAAGAGGCGATAAACGGCTGTATGAACAATCATATTTTTATACTCACAGGCGGCCCCGGTACGGGTAAGACCACCACGCTTAACGCCGTTATCTCGCTTTGCAAGCAGCGCGGGCTTAAGATAAAGCTTGCTGCGCCCACAGGCAGAGCCGCAAAGCGCATGGCTGACCTTACGGGAACGCAGGCACAGACTATCCACAGGCTGTTGGAGGTGGACTTCGGCGGAGGCGGACACAGCTTCAAGCGCTGCGAGGAAAATCCGCTGTCCTGCGATGTGCTGATAATTGACGAGATGAGTATGGTGGACACACTGCTGATGCACTCGCTTCTGAAAGCTGTGAAGTCAAAAACGCGCCTTATCATGGTGGGCGACAGCAATCAGCTTCCGTCGGTGGGAGCAGGCAATATCCTGCGTGACCTTATTTCAAGCGGCAGAGTGCCGATGGTTGAACTGAAAGAGATATTCCGACAGGCGGCAGAGAGCCTTATCGTCACAAACGCACACAGGATAGTGCGCGGCGAGATGCCGGTGCTGAACGATAAAAAGAACGACTTTTTCTTCATGCCGACAGAAAGCGAGGAGGACACTCTCCGACTTGTGATAGACCTTTGCAGGACGCGGCTCCCGAATACCTACGGCTACACAGCCTTTGAGGAGATACAGGTGCTTTGCCCGTCAAAGCTGGGCACAGTCGGCACGCAGAACATAAATCAGGCGCTTCAGCTTGCGCTGAACCCCCCTGCGGGCAATAAGCAGGAGCTGAAGTACTTCAACCAGCTTTTCCGCACGGGCGACAAGGTCATGCAGACCAAGAACGATTATGATGTCGAGTGGCGGCGCGGCACGGAGAAGTCCCACGGTATATTCAACGGCGATATCGGAATAGTCCGCAGTGCTGACCGCGCGAATGACCGTATCGAGATAGACTTCGAGGGGCGCACAGCCATCTACGATACCGATATGCTAAAGCGCGTGGAGCACGCCTATGCTGTGACGATACACAAAAGTCAGGGCAGTGAATATCCTGCTGTGATCATTCCTCTTCCCAACGGAATGGACAGGCTGACATATCGGAATTTGTTATACACTGCGGTAACAAGAGCGAAAAATATACTTATAGTTATCGGAACTAGCCGAAAAATACAGAGCATGGTCGAAAATGATCGCCGCACTCTCAGGTATTCCTGCTTGAAGCCGATGCTGGAGGATCACTTTGCATAGGCTGTATGAGCTTCGGCGCAGAGTAGCTTCGCTCGTTCTGCCTAACCGCTGCCCGTTCTGTGATAAGATCGTTGGCATGGCGGATTACTGGTGTGAGAGCTGCTACGGAAAGCTGGAGTTCATGACAGAGCCGCCTGAAGCTCCCGAGAATGTGGACAGGCTCTTGTCCTGCTGCTATTATGACGGCAGAGCAAGGCTTGCGATACTTCGCATGAAGAACGGCGGCTATGCGTACTCCTACGAAACATTTGCTGTTATGATGACCGAGCTTGTCGGAGAGCTTATGGAGGACATCGACTTCATCACAGCAGTGCCGACTTCAAGAAAGCGAAAGCGCGAGCTTGGCTATGCGCAGGCGGAAAAGCTTGCTAAGGACATCGCAAGGCGCGGAAGAAAGCCGTTCAGACGAGTGCTTGGTGTGCGAAAGGGCAAGAAAGAGCAGAAGAAGCTTGATCAGTCGGAAAGGCTTGAAAATGCCCGAAAGTCCTATAAAATCCGCAACAAAAAGTATATTTCCGACAAGATTATACTTCTTGTAGATGATGTTTCGACAACGGGAGCTACTATTTCGGCAATTGCAGCACTGCTGAAACAGGCAGGTGCAAAGGCTGTTTATGCGGTGACATTCGCGAAAACCCGCTGAAAATCGTGTTTTTTCTACGACTTTATGTATAAAAATCATTTAATTAAACGAATTGTAATAGAAATTTGCAAAGGAAAGATGCTATGACGACTAAAATTACTGCCGATGAGATGGCGGTGCAGCAGGAGTTTATCCGCAAGGTGGCGGAGCTCAACTCCGAGCGCGAGCAGCCGCCGATAGCGCACGTTCACAGCTTCGGCTGTCAGCAGAATGTGAGCGACGGCGAGAAGATAAAGGGAATGCTTGCGGAAATGGGCTATGGCTTTTCGGGAAGTCCCGAGGGCGCAGACCTTGTGCTGTTCAATACCTGCGCGGTGCGCGAGAATGCAGAGGACAGGGTGTTCGGCAATGTCGGAGCGCTGAAAAAGGCTAAAAAGGAAAACCCCGATATGCTGCTTGGAGTGTGCGGCTGCATGGTTCAGCAGGAGCATATCACGGAAAAGCTGCGCAGAAGCTATCCGAATGTGGACATAATCTTCGGAACGCACGTTCTGCACACCATGCCGCAGATAATATATGACGCTCTCACCACGCGCAAAAAGCAGATATCCATTCCCGAGTGTGACGGTGTTATTGCGGAGGGAATACCGCTTCGCAGAGAGAGCGGCTTAAAGGCGAGCATACCGATAATGTACGGCTGCAACAACTTCTGCACTTACTGCATTGTGCCTTATGTGCGAGGCAGAGAGCGCTCGCGCGATACCGAGGATATACTTCGGGAATGCAGGGAGCTTATACAGGGCGGCTGCAAGGAGCTGCTGCTGCTCGGACAGAATGTAAACAGCTTCGGAAAAAATGAGGGAACGAATTTCTCCGAGCTTTTAAAGCGCATAAACGACATCGAAGGCGAGTTCCGCATAAGCTATATGACCAGCCACCCGAAGGACGCAACGCGCGAGCTTGTTGATACTATCGCCGCGTGCGAAAAGGTGACGAGGCATTTCCATCTGCCCGTGCAGTCGGGCAGCAACCGCATATTGAAGCTCATGAACCGCGGCTATACAAGAGAGCACTATCTGGAGCTTATCGACTACGTCAAGGAAAAGCTGCCCGATGTTGCGCTGACCTCTGATATTATCGTAGGCTTTCCCGGCGAAACCTATGAGGATTTCAAGGAAACGCTGAGCCTTATCGAGCAGGTTGGCTACGATTCGCTGTTTACCTTTATCTACAGCTCCCGAAAGGGTACAAAGGCGGCGGAGATGCCTGACCCTGTTTCGGCGGAAGAAAAAGGCAAGTGGTTCAGGGAGCTTCTTGAAGTGCAGCAGAATATCGGCTGCAGCTCCTACAAAAGCTATGTGGGAAAAACTCTGCGCGTTCTCTGCGAGGGCGAGGGCAGGACTGACCCGACGCTCCTTACAGGCAAGAGCAGGCAGAACATCATTGTTGACTTTGACGGCGACAAGTCGCTTATCGGCGAATTTGTGGACGTTGAGATAACCGAAGCGCTGAATTGGGCGCTTCGGGGAAATTTTATAACAAAGTAAAAGGAGAAGATTAAAATGGACGTTATTGAAATTGCAAGACAGCTTGGCAAGGCTATTCAGGAGGACGAGCGCTTCAGCGACTACAACCTCGCTAAGGAGAAAAACGACAACGACGAGGAGCTTCAGGCGCTTATCGGTGAGTTCAACCTCATCAGACAGAACCTCGCTATGGAGGAGAGCAAGCCTGCTGAGGAGCAGAATCCCGAGAGAATGGCCGACCTCAATGAGAAGATGCACGCTGCATACAACGCAGTTATGACAAACGAGAACATGGCTGACTTTACAATGGCTAAGGCGGGTATGGACAAGATGATGAATCAGATCAACACTATCCTGTCCCATGCGCTCAACGGCGACGATCCCCTCACCTGCGCAACAGAGTCCGCTTGCTCGGGTAGCTGCAGCACCTGCGGCGGCTGCGGTTGATAGGAAGTCGGCAATCACGCTGCTTTTAACATCTTTTCGTCTAAAATCCTGTTAAAAGCATCACGCTTGCCGATTTCTCGGCACTGTATTTTTATCATGTATATTGTATAGTAACGGCAAGTAGGGCGGGCTGCCCTCAGCCCGCCGTGGGTATTATAGCAAAACATTATTTTGAAAGGAACTGAAACACATGGCACAGACGCCCGAAAAAATATCTCCGATGCTTCAGCAGTATCTGGATATCAAGGAGAAGTACAGCGACTATATACTGTTCTTCCGACTGGGAGATTTCTATGAGATGTTCTTCTCTGATGCGCAGACCGTATCGCGTGAGCTGGAGCTTGCGCTTACTGCGCGTGCGGGCTCGCCCATGTGCGGAGTTCCTTATCACAGCAGCGAGGTGTACATAAAGAAGCTTATCGACAAGGGCTTCAAGGTGGCTATCTGCGAGCAGATGAGCGACCCTGCGACAACAAAGGGGCTTGTAGAGCGCGATGTTATCCGCCTTGTTACAGCAGGTACGGTCATCGAGGCAAGTATGCTCAGCGAGGAGAGCAACAACTACATCGCCTGCGTTTATGCGGACAATGCCGAAAAGCGCGCTGCGCTTGCGTTTGCGGACATCTCAACGGGCGAGGTGCACGTTTTTGAGAAGAGCGGCAGGCTTATGGAGCAGGATATCATAGCCGAATTGTCGCGCTTTGACCCTGTGGAGCTGCTTATCACAGAGAGCTTTTTGGAGCTTAAGGAGGCTTACGGCTTTGTCCGCGAGCGCCTTAAAAAGTGCATATATGAGATGCTGCCCGAGAGCAGCTTTGACAGCTCGGATACCGAAGTAATCACCTCGCAGTTCAATGTTGACAGCGAGGAGGAGCTTGGTGTTGCTGAAATGCCCATGGCAAAGCGTGTGCTTTGTGCGATGTTCCGTTATTTCGGAGAAACGCAGAAAGCAACTGTAAAGCGCTTTGTAAGCATGAAGATACACTCCGACGGCGAGTTTATGGGAATAAACCTCACGACGCGCCGCAACCTGGAGCTGACCGAAACCATGCGCAACAAGGAAAAGCGCGGCTCTCTTCTGTGGGTGCTGGATAAGACAGTAACAACGCTCGGCAGACGCAGACTCCGCACGTGGCTTGAGCAGCCGCTTATTAACGCAGCGGAGATACTTCGCAGACTGGGCGCTGTGGATTGCCTTGTAAAGGACGCGTCTGTGCTGTACGATATCTGCGAGGCGCTTGACGGTATCTACGATATGGAGCGCCTTATGAGCCGCGTTATGTATAAGAAAGCGTCACCTAGGGATATCTATGCTCTCGGACAGACCTGTAACAGGCTGCCGCTTTTAAAGGAGCAGCTTCAGCGCGCAGACTGCCCTATGCTGAATGCGCTGAATGTAAAGATAGACGAGCTTGCAGACGTTGCTTCGCTTGTTGAGAATGCCATTGTTGACGATCCGCCCATTACGCTGAAAGACGGCGGAGTTATAAGGGACGGCTTCAACGAGGAGATAGACAGGCTCAGAAAGATCGCGGGAGGCGGCAAGGAGATACTCGCTGAGATAGAGGAGCGCGAAAAGGCTGCAACGGGCATCAAGACCCTGAAGGTTGGTTACAACCGCGTTTTTGGATATTATATCGAGGTATCAAACAGCTTTAAGAACGATGTTCCGGCGCATTACATAAGAAAGCAGACGCTGACAGGCGGCGAGCGCTACATCACCGAGGAGCTTAAAAAGGTTGAGGGCGAGATACTCGGCGCTACCGACAAGATACTTGCGCTGGAGCAGGCGGTGTTCAGCGAGGTGCGCGACTATATCGGAACGCGCCTTGACGTTATCCACCGCACCGCCGAGGCTATCTCGGAGGTGGACGCGCTTTGCAGCTTTGCGAACGTTTCGATAGAAAACGGCTATGTAAAGCCTGAAATTACGCTTGACAGCGTTATCGACATCAAGGGCGGACGTCACCCTGTAATAGAAAAGATGATGCAGGATCGTCCGTTTACGCCAAATGACACCTACCTCGATCTTAACGACAGCAGGCTTATCATCATCACAGGCCCGAATATGTCGGGTAAATCCACATTCATGAGGCAGACCGCGATAATCGTGCTTATGGCGCAGATAGGCTGCTTTGTGCCTGCGAGATATGCTAAGATAGGCGTTGTCGATCAGATATTTACCCGTGTGGGAGCGTCGGACGACCTCACAAGCGGACAGTCTACCTTTATGGTGGAGATGAACGAGGTTGCCGAGATACTGAAAAACGCAACTAAAAAGAGCCTTGTTATCCTTGACGAGATAGGTCGCGGAACATCTACCTTTGACGGAATATCCATTGCAAAGGCGGTAGCTGAGTACATCAGCGGCAAGAATATCGGCTGCAAGACCCTCTTTGCAACACACTATCATGAGCTTATCGCGATGGAGAAGGAATACGAGGGTATACGCAATTTCAGCGTTGCGGTATCAAAGCGCGGCGACGATATCAAGTTCCTGCACAAGATAGTGGAGGGCGGCACAGACGACAGCTACGGAATCGAAGTAGCAAAGCTTGCGGGACTGCCGCAGAAGGTGATAAACAGCGCAAAGGAGGAGCTTAAGGGTCTTGAAGTGATGGGCAAGATGAAGCTTACCGAAACGCTGGAAAGCACCGCGGAGAACCAGTTCAGCTTTACCGCCATAAACGAGCAGAACGCGATAGCACGACTTCGTGCGGCGGATATAAATTCCATGTCGCCGATGGACGCACTGCTGTTTGTGAAGGAATTGAAGGACACGCTGTGATGAATGATACTGATAACGAATAACGCGAAACCGAAATCACACAAGTGTTACAGCAACGATAGAGAAACAGTAAAAGAACGGAGAAGCTATGCCAAAGATAAACCTACTTGACAAAAGCGTATACGAGCTTATCGCAGCGGGCGAGGTGATAGAGCGCCCAAGCTCTGTTATCAAGGAGCTTTGCGAGAACTCGATAGACGCAGGCGCAAAGACTATCACAGTCGAGATAAAAAGAGGCGGAATATCCTATATCCGAGTGACGGACGACGGCTGCGGAATAGCCTATGAGGATATGCCGTCGGCTTTCCTACGCCATGCGACAAGTAAGGTGTACACTGCCGACGACCTTGAGAGCATCAATACGCTCGGCTTTCGCGGCGAGGCGTTGGCTTCCGTCTGCGCGGTGGGACGAGTTGAGTGTATCTCAAAGCAGAACGGCGACAAGCTTGGCTCGGTGTACCGCATAGAGGGCGGCGAGTGCGTGGAGTACGACCGTACAGGCGGCGCAGACGGCACGACCATAATAATCCGCGACCTGTTTTTCAATACCCCTGCAAGACTTAAATTTCTGAAAAAGGACGTGACGGAGGGCAATTACTGTGCAAGCGTTGTGGAAAAGCTTGCGCTGTCGCACCCGAATATCTCATTCCGCTTTATTCGCGACGGCAGACAGACCATGCTGACATCGGGCGACGGCGAGTATTACAGCGCGGTGTATGCTGTTTTCGGGAAGCAGTTTGCGGCAGGGCTTATCCCTGTGGAGAACATCTACCGCGATACGTCGGTTACAGGCTATGTGAGCTCGCCCCTGTTTACCCGTGCAAACCGCACCATGCAGCACTTTTTCGTGAACGGCAGAAGCGTAAAGAGCCCTCTTTGCTGTGCGGCGCTCGAAGAAGCATTCCGCAACACTATCATGGTAGGAAAGTTCCCTGCCTGTGTGCTGTGTATAAACACCGACCCCTCAAAGGTGGACGCGAATATCCACCCGACCAAGACCGAGGTGCGCTTTACGGAAGAAAAAACAGTGTTCGACGCGGTGTATTTTGCTGTAAAGAATGCGCTTATGGGCTTTGACGAGAGCCGTGAGATAAAGCTGCCGACTGTCCCTGCGCCTGCTCCCGAAAGAACAGAAGCAAAGCCGCAGGAGCAGCCTAAGGTAACTGTCGTGCGCGACGGGCCGAGGACTATGCCCATGCCGAAGCCGCAGCCCGTGGTGACCTACCCGACAACACACGCTGAGCCGCCGAAATTCACGCTAAACCAGCCCATGCCGTTTGAGATGAAAGCTGAGCCTGTACAGGCGGTACAGCAGGTAATGCCCGAGGCGGAAATTCCGCAGCCTAAGCCTGTTCGGGAGAAAAAGGAAGCTCCGCTGTCCGAGCTGCCGGGCTTTGCGTTTTTGTCGGACAAGTCGTTTGTGAAAAAAGAGCAGCCGCCTGAGCCTGAAAAGCCCGCGGAGCCTGAATATACGCCTGAGCGCGTGCGTGTGGTGGGCGAGCTTTTCCGCACTTACATAGTGTGTGAGGGCGAGGACAGTATGCTTCTTATCGACAAGCACGCGGCACACGAGCGCATAAATTTTGAGAAGCTGAAAAAGGGCTTCAGCAGCAGCGCGCAGTTTCTTATCGAGCCTGCGGAGGTGTATTTAAGCCCCATGGAGCACAGCGGACTTTCGGAGTTTTCCGACGCTCTTGCCGACGTGGGAATAATACTCGATTTCGGTGATGGCGGCAGGGTGAAGGTGCTTGCGCTGCCGCAGATGCTTGACAGGGAGGATCCCTGCGATATCGTGGAGAGCATTGCAAAGATAGCGGCAAAGAGCAACGCCAACATCAAGGGTGAGCTGTTTGACGATATGCTGCACACCGCCGCCTGCAAGATGTCCATAAAGGCGAACGATATCAACGATATCGCGGAATTGCAGGTCATAGCGGACGAGGTCGTGAATAACAAGGATATCCGCTTCTGCCCGCATGGCAGACCCGTCTGCACACAGATATCGAAAAGGCAGATCGAGAAGTATTTCAGCAGGATTGTGTGATAGATCGAAATTAGTCATCATGAATGGAATGATTATATAATGAGTAAGAAAGCTTATAATAACACAGTGACGCTTAAGATTGCGAAAAGTATCTATCCCAAGATCGAAGGCGTAAAGAAAGAATATCACAGCCTGAATGAAGATGAGCGCCGCCATGTCACCGAGTGGGTGCTTAATTACAATAAGATCAGCGGATATGTGGTTACTGGCATTGCATTGCTGCTTGAGTTGATAGCACTTGTTTGCTGGTGGTTTGATATCGGTGATGATGCTGATGATGTTTTGATGTTAGTATCAATAAGCTGCGCTTTTATAGTATGCATTGGGCTTATTTTCGTTCCGATACGGAACAGATGGCTTCTGAAACGCATTGATTTTGACAACGTTCAGGAATGTATAAGATTCAGTTGGCGAAAAGGCTTCAGCCGTATATGGCAGTGGGATACGGAAAAACAAGTGTTTTATGATGTGCTGTATGAGCGTGCTTTACCAAAGTGTGGTTCAGAATGTATTGTGTATCACCCTTATGGAATGAAATTCTATATTCCGAAAATGGAGATTAAGCTATGAATAGGGTAATAGTAGTCTGCGGGCCTACCGCCTCGGGCAAGACGGCGCTCAGCGTAGAGCTTGCAAAGCTGTATGACGGCGAGGTCATCTCCGCCGACTCCATGCAGATATACACCGATATGGACGTAGCTTCCGCAAAGGCGACGCCCGAGGAGCAGCAGGGAATACCGCATCATCTGCTCGGTTTTCTCGATCCGTCCGAGGCATTCTCGGTTGCGGATTATGTGAAGCTCTGCGACGAAAAGGTGCGCGATATTCTGTCACGCGGAAAAACTCCCGTTATCTGCGGCGGCACGGGGCTTTATATCTCGTCGTTCGTGGATAATCTGCAGTTTGACGACTCGGGCAGCGACCCTGAGTTCCGCGAGGATATGCGTAAGCTTGCCGAGGAACAGGGCGCAGCGGTGCTGCTGGAAAGACTGCGTGAGATAGACCCCGAAACAGCCGAAACGCTGCATGAAAACAACCTCGGACGCGTTATAAGAGCGCTTGAGGTGCATCACATCACAGGACATACTATTTCCGAGGCTAAGCGAATGTCGCGCGGTGTTCCGTCGCCGTATGAGTTCATCATGATGTCGCTGGAGTACGAAAACCGCGAAAAGCTGCACGAGCGCATAAATCTCCGTGTTGACGGCATGGTTGAGGCGGGGCTTGTTGAGGAGGCTCGTAAGTGCTTTGAGCAGCCCGACCGCCCGACAGCGGCGCAGGCGATAGGCTGCAAGGAGCTTTATCCGTATTTTAAAGGTGAAAAAACGCTGGAGGAGTGCCTCGAGGAGCTTAAGCTCCGCACCCGTCAGTATGCGAAAAGACAGATGACATGGTTCAGACGCGACCCGAGAATACACAAGATCGTACTCTCGGATACGGACGGACTTGCCCAAGCAGTTGCCAAAGCGTGTGAAATCATCGGGGAAATTTCGCAAAATGCCCTATAACGACTATGAAAATACAGCATATTCCATAATATTTTAATATTTTTAAAAATTTTTTTCAAAAAATTATAGCTTTTTTAAAAAAAGTATGTTATACTGGTTGTATATAGTTGGGGAACTATGCGCGAATTCCATATCTCGCATTACAGATATTAGAAAAGGTGGTTAATTATGGCAAAAGACATCAATCTGCAGGACGTGTTCCTTAATCAGGCAAGAAAGGACAGAATTCCTGTTACTATCTATATTACGAACGGCTTCCAGTTCAAGGGCATCGTAAAGGGCTTTGATAACTACACAGTTATTCTGGATACAGACGGCAAGCAGAACCTTATCTACAAGCACGCTATATCCACTGTTACCCCTTTAAAGCCCATTTCCATTCTGGACGCTTACGACAAGTCTGACGAAGAATAATGGAATCACGCTGGACGACCACTATAATCGTGGTGCTTTCCGTCTTTGTTATCGTGTTCTTCCTCGGTCAGGTGTTCTTTTCGGGCGGCAGTGATATACGCACCGAAACGGCTTATGTCTATGATATGACAGAGGATATTCCGTTCGACGGAGTGTATCTGCGTAACGAAACTGTTGTTTACAGCGCCGGTACAGGTGTGATAAACTATGAGCACGAGGACGGCTCTAAGGTCGGCAAAAGCTCGGTGATCGCTTATCGCTACAAAAACGAGAACGATATAGAGCTTCGCAGGCAGATAGAAGAGCTGGACGCGCAGATAGCTGTGCTTACAGACGCTCAGAAGCTGGTCGGCACAGACAATTCCCAGTTGGAAACTATAACAAGCCAGATAAATTCCGTTCATTCATCACTGGTGGATTGTGTTATCAGCGGCGATTACGACGCGGCTGACGAATATTCAAACCAGATGCTCGCGGCTATGTGCAAGCGTGAGATCGCAAAAGGCGAGAGCGCGGGCTATGCCGACAGGATAGCGGAGCTTAAAGAGCAGCAGTCGCAGCTTAGAGCGCAGCTTTCGGGTGATGTGCAGAGCGTTTATGCGAATGGCACGGGCTATTTTGTGAGCGGCGTTGACGGCTATGAGGACAAGCTTACATTCGACGATGCCGAGAGCATCACTGCGAATGAGATAGAAAAAATAATTGAAAATCCCGATACTTCAAATGCTGCAAATGCGGTAGGAAAGCTTATCGCGGATTATCGCTGGCGTGTTGCGGGCATACTGGACAGCAGCAAGCTGTTTGGTGTGTACGAGGGCAGCACCGTGACATTGCGTGTAGGCTCGCAGAATACTGAGCTTAAGGCTACGGTGGTATCTATAAACGATACAGGTCGCGGCGATAATACGGCAGTGTATGTGTTTGAGTGCGACAGGCTCACCTCTGCGGTCGTAGAGGGGCGCACGGCGCATTTCAAGCTGGTCGTAAACAGCTACGGCGGACTGAGAGTTTCGCGTGACGCTATCCGCTACAACGAGAATGATGAGCAGGGCGTATACATAGTACGCGGCAGCAGCCTTGCGTTCAGAAAGATAAAGGTTATCTACTGGGGCGAGGATTACATCATCTGCTCGCAGGAGGACGGCGAGGAATACATCAAGCTGTACGACGAGATCGTAACAGAGGGCAAGGATCTGCACGATGGACAAGTTGTTGAGTAACACACAGACGGGCTTTTCCGATATTAAGGAGAGTTATGAAAGGATCTGTGCTGACATAAAACAGGCAATGGCTGACGCAGGGCGCACCGATGAGGTGAAGCTGATGGCGGTCACAAAGACCGTCGATCCCGAGCGCGTTAATCACGCGATAGACCTCGGGGTGGAGCTTCTCGGTGAAAACCGTGTTCAGGAGTTTCTGGACAAGCGCGGCAGCTATAAAGACGCCGAGGTGCATTTCATCGGCGGACTTCAGACCAACAAGGTCAAGTACATTATTGATAAGGTCACAATGATCCATTCGGTTGACAGCGTGAAGCTGGCGCAGGAGATAAGCCGCCGCGCTGCTCAGCACGGAAAGATCATGGATATACTGGTAGAGGTCAATATCGGTGAGGAGGACACCAAGGGCGGAATTTCCGCGCAGAGCGTGAGGGATTTCTGCGGCGAGGTGCTGACGTTTCCGAATATAAGGCTGAGAGGTCTTATGACTATACCGCCGCCGTGGTGCAGCGAGGAGGTCTTTGCAGCAATGCAGGAGATATTCGAGGGCATCAAGGCAGACCCGCTGCCAAACAGCAGCGAGGAGAATTTCAAGTTTGACACGCTATCTATGGGTATGTCGGGGGATTATGCGACAGCCATAAAATACGGGTCCACAATTATCCGAATAGGCTCAGGTCTGTTCGGATATAGAAAATATACATAAAAATTGGAGGAAAATATCATGGCATTAGGAGATTTATTCGCAAGATTCCGTCAGAGCGAGGACGAGTACGCAGAGGACTACGAGGAGTTTGTAGACACATCTTCTTCCGCTGTTACAGAGGCTGAGGCAGAGAGCGTAAGCGCTCCCAAGTTCACTTCTTCCGTAAGAAGCAGCGAAAAGGTGATCAATATGCACGGTGGTGCGTCCTTCGGCGGCTCTACACTGGTAGTACTTAAGCCCAAGAACTACGACGAGATCATGAAGGAAGCTGTAAGATTCCTTAAGGAGAACGCTATCGTTATCCTCAACCTCGACAATGTAACTGCTGAGGCTAGAATGAGAATCGTTGACTTCATGACAGGCGTTATCGCTGTTATCGACGGCAAGATGGAGAAGATCGCAAGCTGCACATACACTGTAACTCCCAGAAACGTTAGCCTTCAGGGTGATCTTGTAGAGTACGAGCAGTTTGATTGATTAAGTGGCTTTTTCGCTTTTAAACGAGGAGGAGCGCTATCTTTCGGCGCACATTGCCGATCTTCAGCGGCTTAGTGTGAAGTCGGGAGTGCCGAGGTTTTCGGCATTTCTGAACGAGCGCGAGGCTGTTGTGGCGGACAATTCGGTGAAAGGAAGCCCCTGCTTTTTCGGAGGATATGACGGCGCAGCAAGAGTTATCTGCGGTTTTGTGGAGAACACTTATGCAGAGGAGCTTGCTCCGTCAGACATCTTCCCCGTAGTACCGCTTACCTTTAGATTCAGACCGCGCGACACGCTTTCCCACAGGGATTTTCTCGGCGCGATACTTTCGCTTGAAATAAAGCGGGAGCTTGTCGGAGATATCCTTACTGCGGAGGGCTATGCTGTGGTGTTCGTTCACGAAACCGCGGCAGAGCTTGTGATGGCGCTGGACAAGATAGGAAAGGTTGGCGTGAGCTGTGAGAAAGGGATAACTATGCCCTTGCCTCAGCAGCAGACAAAGCGCATTGACACCACAGTATCTTCTCTGCGGCTTGACTGTATAGTCAGTGCTGCGGTGAATACATCAAGAGACAGATCCGCATCGCTCATTAAATCGGGCATGGTAAATGCGGACTTTTCTCCATGCTTAAATGTAAGTGCCGAGGTGAAAGAAAATACCGTTATCTCGGTGAGAGGGCATGGCAGGTTCCGTTTGTCGGAAATAAGCGGAGGGACCCGCAAGGGCAGGATCCGCGTTGTTATTGATAAATATATCTGAAATGGTCGGCTTCCCAGCGGAAAGACCGCCGAAAATCAGTGCTTTAGGAAGGAAGAATAACCAATGAACGCAAAGGACATACTGGCTAGGCGCTTTGAAAAGGCGACTTTCAACGGCTACAAGACCGACGATGTTGATGAATTTCTGAGAGAGATCTCCAGCGAGTACGCACAGCTCCAGAAGGAGAAGAACGAGCTTGAGCGCAAGCTTGAGGTGCTGGCTGACAAGATCCGTGAGTACCGCGACGATGAGGACGCACTCAAGGACGCGCTGCTTATGGCTCAGAAGCAGGGCAATCAGATAATCAGCGAGGCAAAGACCGCTGCCGAAAAGCTGACAAAGGAAACAGACGAGTCTGTTGCAAAGCAGCTTAAGGAAACAAAGGAAAAGACCGAAAAGATGATGAAGGACGCCGATGATTACGCTAAGCGTATCACCAAGGAGTCCAATGAGCGCGCAGACAAGCTTGTCAAGGACGCGCGTGCAAAGGCTGATGAGATACATACTCTCATGCAGCGTCAGACAGAGCTTCAGCAGACTGTTCTGCAGAGAACACGCAAAGAGGCTGACGAGTACAGAAACCGCATTATTTCCGCATACAAGGCTCAGATCGAGCTTGTTAATAAACTGCCCGAGACCTGCGAGAACGAGTTTGTAAAGCAGACTGCTCTTGAGGTTGAAAAGCGCGAAGCTGAGCGCGCAAAGGCTGCCGCAGCAAAGCAGAAGGAAGATGCTAAGACTGCACAGCAGAAGCCTGCTGCAAAGCCTGAGCCCGCAAAGGAAGAAAAGAAGCCCGTAGCAGAGGAAAAGGCAGAGGCAAAGAAGCCTGCCGAGGAGAAGAAGCCTGTAGAAAAGGCTAAGGAGGAAGAACCCTTCAAGAGCGTTTCTGAGGAAAAGGACACTGCTAAGACAGGCGAGTTCGAGCTTCCGTTCTTCAACGCAAACTCCGAAAAGAAGAAGAGCCACGGCGATCTTCAGTTCGGAAAGCATAAGTGATCGAATATAAACAGTATTGTCCGCTTTTGCGGACAAAGCTGTGTAATAATAAAGATATAATTCAAGGAGATAACGACGATGTCAGAGGATTTCAACAGCACACTTAATCTTCCGCAGACCGAGTTCCCGATGAGAGGAAACCTCCCTAAGAGAGAGCCCGAGATGCTCGAGAAGTGGGAGCAGGACCGCATTTTCTATGCGCTTGCAGAAAAGAACAAGGGCAAGCCGTCTTACACACTGCATGACGGACCTCCCTACGCAAACGGTAATATTCATATCGGTACTGCGCTCAACAAGATCTTAAAGGATATAATCGTTAAGTACAAGAGCATGACAGGCTTTGACGCTTATTATGTTCCCGGCTGGGACTGCCATGGTCTGCCTATCGAGCTTAAGGCTATCAAGCAGATCGGCGCTGACAGCGGTACTATCGACCCTGTTGCACTGAGAAAGTCCTGCCGAGAGTTTGCTCTGTCCTGCCTTGACGATCAGAAGGCACAGTTCAAGCGTCTGGGCGTTTGGGGCGATTTTGACGATCCCTATCTTACAATAAAGCCCGAGTTTGAGGCAAAGCAGATCGAAGTTTTCGGCGAGATGGTAAAGAAGGGCTATATCTACAAGGGATTAAAGCCTGTTTACTGGTGCGCTGATTGTAATACAGCCCTCGCAGAGGCTGAGATCGAGTATCAGGACGATCCCTGCTACTCTATCTATGTAAAGTTCCCGCTGTCTGACAGCAAGGGCAAGTTCGACGACCTCGGAATCGACCTTTCCAAGGCTTATGTCGTTATCTGGACAACAACAACATGGACGCTCCCCGGCAACCTTGCTATCTGCCTCGGTCCGAACTACGAGTATACATTCGTAAAGGTAGAGGACGAGGAGAGCAAGTCCTTTGGCGAGTACCTGCTGATGGCTACCGATCTTGTTTCCTCCGTTATGGACGCAACAGGCATCAAGAAGTACAGCACAGTAGGCAGCTTCACAGGCGCAGAGCTGGAGCTTATCGAAACAGATCACCCCTTTATGGGCAGAAAGTCCCCCGTTATCGTGGGCGACCACGTTACACTTGAGAGCGGTACAGGCTGTGTTCATACAGCACCCGGCTTCGGTGTGGAGGACTTCGAGGTATGCAATAAGTACAAGGGAATGTTCGAGATCGTAGTTCCCGTAAACGAGAAGGGTATCCTCACTAACGAGGCAGGTCCTTTCGAGGGTCTTAAGACTGCTGACGCCAACAAGGTGATCGCACAGCGTCTTGAGGACGACAACACTCTGCTTGCAATGCAGAAGATCGTCCACCCCTATCCTCACTGCTGGCGCTGCCACGAGCCTATCATCTACCGCGCGACCGATCAGTGGTTCTGCAGTGTTGATATGTTTAAGGAAGAGGCTGTAAAGGCTATCGAGAGCGTTAAGTGGATTCCCGAGTGGGGCGAGGAGCGCATCAAGAACATGGTAAATATGCGTTCCGACTGGTGTATCTCCCGTCAGAGAAGATGGGGCGTTCCGATCCCCATGCTCTACTGCGAGGACTGCGGCGCTACCGTTGTAAATGACGCAACCATCAAGGCTACTGCCGATATGTTCCGCAAGGAAAGCTCCGACGCATGGTACAGCAGAGAGACCTCCGAGTTTATCCCCGCTGACGTTAAGTGCGAGTGCGGCTGCAATAAGTTCCGCAAGGAAATGGATATCTTCGACGTTTGGTTCGACTCCGGTGTTACACACGCTGCCGTAGTTGAGGAACGTCCCGAGCTTCACTGGCCCGCTGACCTGTATCTTGAGGGCTGCGACCAGTACAGAGGCTGGTTCCAGTCCTCGCTGCTGACTTCCGTAGCCACAACAGGCAAGGCTCCCTATAAGGCTGTCTGCACACACGGCTGGGTAGTTGACGGCAAGGGCGAGCAGATGCACAAGTCCAAGGGCAACGTTATCCTGCCCGAGGAGGTTATCAAGCAGTACGGCGCAGACGTTCTCCGTCTGTGGGTCGCATCTCTTGACTTCCATAACGACATGAGAGTATCTCAGGATATGCTCAAGCAGTTGTCCGAGGCTTACAGAAAGATCAGAAACACAGCAAGATATATCCTCGGTAATCTGGGTGATAAGAACGGCTTTGATCCCGATACAGAGATGGTTGCTCTCGATAAGCTGAGCGACATCGACAAGTGGGCGCTGTCCCGTCTTGACGCTGTTATTGAGAAGGTTAAGGCTTCCTATGAGAGCTTTGACTTCTATCTCGCATACCACGCTATCCACAGCTTCTGTGTAGTTGATATGTCTAACTTCTACCTTGACATCGTTAAGGATACACTTTACTGTGACGCTGAAAAGAGCGAGGAGAGAAAGGCTGTACAGACAACAATGTACATCATTCTTGACTCCCTTGTTAAGCTTATCGCGCCTATCCTGACATTCACAGCGGACGAGATCTGGCAGTTCATGCCTCACAAGTCCACTGATGATCTGCGCGGCGTTCCCTTCAATAGCATGGCTGAAAAGACAGGCGTTACTGTTGACGCAGCATTTGAGGCTAAGTGGAGCAAGATCCACGCAGTTCGCGATGATGTTCTGAAGGCTCTCGAGGAGAAGAGAACAGCAGGCGTTATCGGTAAGGCTCTTGAAGCAGGCATCAAGCTGTACGCTGACGAAAAGACAGTTGCAGAGCTTTCCGCATATACTGAGCTTGCGGCTGTATTCGGTGTTTCCTACGTTGATGTTGCAGTTGGCGAGGGCGAGTTCAAGGGCGCTGTTGAGGGTATCTCTCTGACAGTAGAAAAGGCAGAGGGTGCAATGTGCGACCGCTGCTGGACTCACAACAGAACTGTCGGAACAGTTGCAGGTCATGCTAACCTCTGCGCTCGCTGCGCAGCAGTTATCATCGACTTCGGCAAGTAATCAAATATATCAGGGGGAGGGGTTTGCCCCTTCCCCCTTTAGTTTTATGCAAGGGGAATTATTATTGGAAAAGAAGAAATTATCCGATAAACAGGTGAATAAGCTTGTTATTCTCGGACTGCTGCTTTCAGCGGTGCTCGTTGGAATAGACCAGCTTACAAAGTGGCTCGTTGTGCAGAATATGTCGCTTCACGAGTCGATACACCTGATAAAATTCGGTGATACGCAGGTGTTGAATTTTTCGTATTACCTCAATGACGGCTCGGCATTCAGTATGTTTGAGGGTCAGACGGCGATGCTTATCTGTGTCACCTCGCTCATGATGGGCGCGATGGTGTGCGCTATGGTATTGAAGCACGTGCGCCGTCCGTGGTATATCCTTTCGTTTTCGCTGGTCATCGGCGGAGGTGTCGGAAATCTCATCGACAGAATATTCAACGGCGGCAATGTCGTTGATTTCATAGATGTAAGAATAATCAATTTTGCGATATTCAACTTTGCGGACATCTGCGCTGTCTGCGGCGGAATACTGCTGTGCGTTCTCGTTATTATCGACGAGGTGCAGGACGTAAAGGCGAAGAAAGCGGCTAAGGCTGAGGACGCGGCTGAAGCTTCCGAAGCCGCCGAAGAAGTGACCGAAGATGGAGAAAATTGAGCTTTACGCACAGGGCGGAGTGCGCCTCGACAAGCTGATATCCGAGCAGACGGAGCTTTCCCGAAGCGCGGCGACGAAGCTTATCGAGGAGGGCGCGGTGCTGGTAGACGGCAAGCCCGCAAACAAAAAGGACGCTCCGAAAAGCGGCGCGCTTATTGAGATAACACTGCCTGAGCCGCAGAGCGTTGATATACTCCCCGAGGATATCCCGATAGAGATAGTGTATGAGGACGACGACCTGCTTGTTGTGAACAAGCCAAAGGGCATGGTAGTTCACCCTGCGGCAGGGCATTACAGCGGCACGCTTGTGAACGCGCTGATGTTCCACTGCGGCGACAGCCTTTCGGGAATAAACGGCGAGATACGCCCGGGAATAGTGCACCGCATAGACAAGGATACCAGCGGACTGCTGATGGTTGCGAAGAACGACCTTGCTCATATCGGTCTGTCCGAGCAGATAAAGGAGCACAGCTTCACACGCGAGTATGAGGCGGTGGTGTGCGGCGCTGTCAAGGAGGACGGCAAGGTTGACGCTCCCATTGGCAGAAGCAAGAACGACCGCAAGAAGATGTGCGTTACACTGGAAAACTCGCGCGAGGCGGTCACACACTATTCCGTTATACGCAGATATTCGGGCTACACTCATCTGAGGGTAAGGCTTGAAACGGGCAGAACTCATCAGATACGCGTACACATGGCGTACAAGGGCAATCCCGTTGCAGGCGACGAGATGTACGGAAACGGCAAGCCAAAGTGGCTTAACGGTCAATGCCTGCACGCGAAGAAGCTCGGCTTCGTTCACCCGAGGACGGGGGAATATATGGAGTTCGAGAGCGAGCTGCCCGAGTATTTTACAAAATTTCTTAAAACGATAGAGGGCTGATAGATGGATTTCAGCAAAGTCATTTTCATGACCGACCTTGACGGCACGCTGTTCACCGACGACAAGCGGATACTTCCCGAGGATATGGCGGCGATAGAGCGTTTCAGAAAGGGCGGAGGTCTGTTTACTGTTGCCACGGGGCGCGGCTGCGCTATGTCGAGGGCGGCGGTGGACAAGCTTAAAATAGATATTCCTGCCGTAGTGTTCAACGGTGCGGCGGTTTATGATTTCAAAGAGGACAAGTTCGTGTGGCAGTGCGAGATAGGTCTGCACGCGAGGGATTATATCCGCAGACTGCACGAGCAGTATCCCGACCTCGGTATCGAAGTTCTGCACGAGCAGACTATATTCACTCCGTTTATAAATCAGACGGAGCTTGACCATCTCGCGCTTGAAAAGCTGGAGCCTCACCACTGCACGATAGACGAGCTTCCCGAAAAGGGCTGGCTTAAAGTCCTGCTTGCACATGAGCCTCAGAGAATGGACGAGATACAGCGCTACATTGAGCAGTCGGATATGCAGAAGGCTCAGTGGGTGCGCAGCGCGCCTGTTTACTACGAGTGTCTGCCCGAGGGCGTTGACAAGTCCATGGGCTACAGGCAGCTTATAAGGATACTCGGCGCAGAGGACAGGTTCACTGTTGCTTCGGGCGACTATATGAACGACCTCGCGATGATACAGAAAGCCGATCTCGGTGTTGCGGTGGCTTCCGCACAGGAGGAGGTAAAGGCAGCAGCCGACCTCGTTGTGTGCGACAACAACAGCGGCGCGATAGCGGAGATTATTGAGTATATTGAGAGGCTGTAACGAATATTTCATAGGAGAACAAAAACATGGGCGAAGAATTTGCGAAATGGCTTGGTATTGTTTTGGCAGAGGGCTTGCCCGACGAGGCTGCGGCTGTCTGCTTCAACGTCTATGAGGACGGCGGCGATGGTTGGTCGATACAGCTTATCGCAGCCGCTTATTTTGACGAGGACGACGAGGACTGGGCTTGCGACGAGGTTTTCACCACGGGCGAAGTCCTGTTCCGCTGGCAGGAAAAAGCGAAGTGGAACAAGGCGCTCAAAACCGCAAAGGAGCTTATTTCGGACTATCTTGAAAACGGCAGATATGCCGAAATTTTGAAGCAGTTTGATGCGGTTGCCTGCGGTTTTGTCGATGGAGACATTCAGATACTTTATAAAAAAGCGAATTGAGAGGCTGTAATGAAATTACCGAAATATATGCGCATACAGGGAAGGGAGATAGCCTATCGCACAGGCAAGCCTGTGGGAATATTCATTCTCAACTGGCGCAGGATACGCGACGGGGTATATTCTCCCGAGGACGCGAAGATATACGAGGAAACTCATCAATGGTTTCTTGACAATCTTCCCGAGCCGCCTTTTTACGGCAATGACAACGAAAACCCACAGGGCGCGGTGACATGGTTCAAGACAGACAGCAGCGCTGAAATGCTGGAGCATATACAGCCGCTTATCGACCTGCTTGATAAATATGATATTCCTTACGATATCGTGTACAGCAATTATGTCGGAAAGATAATCTATGAGGACGATTATCAGGTTGGAGTAATTGACCGCGATTAAGCGTCGTAATCTTGTACAGTTTATATATTGACGGCTTGTTAAATATGCTGTATAATTAAAGTGGATTAAATATCGGATAACCGATTTGTAAAATACAGGAGGACTAAACATGGACGAACAACTGAAAAAGCAGCTTGAAATAGCTGCAACCAAGGTCAGAATGGGCGTAGTTGAGGGCGTTTACAACGCTAAGGCTGGACACCCCGGCGGCTCTCTGTCCGTTGCGGACACTCTGACATATCTGTATATGAACAGAATGAACGTAAACCCTGAGGATCCCGAAATGGCAGACCGCGACAGACTTGTGCTGTCCAAGGGTCACACAGCTCCCGCGCTGTATGCCTGCCTTGCTTACAGAGGCTTTTTCCCTGTTGAGGAGCTTAAGACTCTGCGTAAGATCGATTCCAGACTTCAGGGTCACCCCGTAAGAGGCAAGGTTCCCGGCGTTGATATGAGCACAGGCTCTCTCGGTCAGGGTATCTCCGCTGCGTGCGGTATGGCGCTCTCGGGCAAGATATCCAATGACACCTACAAGGTATATGCTGTTCTCGGTGACGGTGAGATACAGGAGGGTCAGGTTTGGGAGGCTGCTATGTTCGCGGCTCACTACCAGCTTGACAACCTCGTAGCAGTCGTTGACAACAACGGACTTCAGATCGACGGCAAGATCGGCGACGTTATGAGCCCCTATCCCATCGACGAGAAGTTTGCTGCATTCGGCTGGCACGTTATCTGCATCAACGGTCACGACTTTGATGAGATCGAAAAGGCATTCAACGAGGCTGAAACAGTTCTGAATAAGCCCACCGTTATTATCCAGCGCTCCACAAAGGGCAAGGGCGTTTCCTTTATGGAAAACCAGTGCGGCTGGCACGGTAAGGCTCCCAACGACGAGGAGTACGCAAAGGCTATGGACGAGCTTAAAGCACATCTCGCAGAACTTGAGAAGTAATCACACCGAAAGGAAGTTATAGATATGGAAAAGAAAGCAACCCGTGACAGCTACGGCGAAGCTCTTGTGATGCTCGCTGAGAAGCGCCCTGACCTTGTAGTTCTGGACGCTGACCTTGCTGCTGCAACAAAAACAGGCACATTCAAGGCTGCATATCCCGACAGATTTTTCGACTGCGGTATTGCAGAGGCTAATATGATGGGCGTTGCCGCAGGTATCGCTACCACAGGCAAGCTTGTATTTGCAAGCTCCTTTGCGATGTTCGCCGCTGGCAGAGCATTTGAGATCGTTAGAAACAGCATCGGTTATCCCCACCTCAACGTTAAGATCGGCGCAACTCACGCAGGTATCTCGGTAGGCGAGGACGGTGCTTCCCACCAGTGCAACGAGGATATCGCGCTTATGCGTGCTATCCCGGGCATGACAGTTATCAACCCTGCTGACGATGTTGAGGCAAAGGCAGCAGTTCTCGCAATGGCTGATTATGTAGGTCCTACCTACATGAGATTCGGCAGACTTGCTGCTCCTATCTTCAACGACGCCGCAACCTACAAGTTTGAGGTAGGCAAGGGCGTTCAGCTTAAGGACGGCAAGGATATCACCATCATCGCAACAGGTCTTATGGTTGCAGAGGCTATTGAGGCAGGCAAGGCTCTTGCCGAAGAGGGCATTGACGCTCGCGTTATCAATATCCACACCATCAAGCCTATTGACCGCGACATCATCATCAAGGCTGCCAAGGAAACAGGCAAGATCATCACTGTTGAAGAGCACAGTGTTATCGGCGGACTTGGCTCGGCTGTTGCAGAGGTCATTACAGAGGAGTGTCCCGTTCCCGTTATCAAGATCGGCGTAAAGGACACCTTTGGTCACAGCGGCCCCGCTGTTGCACTGCTTAAGGAGTTCGGTCTGTGTGCGGACAACATCATTGCAACTGCAAAACAGGCACTTGGCAAGTAATTTCTAACCTAATAACAGCAAAGGCTGTGCATTTCTGCACAGCCTTTAATTTTTATATTACTCCGCTTTCCTTTATCTCAAATCTCAACTCATCAACATCAAGCTCCGCCTGCACTCCGTACGGCAGTACGCAGATAGGCGAGGCGTGACCGAAGTTAAGCCCGTACATTATCGGGAGATCGGGCAGCCCGTATTTCTCCGAAACCACTCTGCGGATAATGTCTGCATACGGCTCGAATGGCTCGGGAGAGCGCATTCTGCCGATCACGATACCGCTTAGTTCCTGCAGATAGCGGTTTTCACCGAGCCAGTTGAAAAACCACTCGGCATATTCCGCACTCCATATCTCGGGAATGTCCTCATAGAAGAAGATCGCGTTTCTGAAGTCTGAGTGCCGCAATTCTATTCCGCTGTCGGGGGCAAACTCCGAAATTCCGCCGTGACCGCCGAAAAGATGTCCGCATACCTTGCCCTTTCCCTGAATTTTCATATAGCCATCGTTTTGGATATACTCGCGCACGAAGTTCGGGTCTGTATGGTGATTGCGCTTGAAAGACCAGTCCTCGGACGGCGCTACCTTACCAAGCGGCGAAGCCTCGAAAAGCGTTTTCTGAAACCAATGCTTGCTGTAGGAGTACCAGCCCTGCGCTTCCCCGATAGTCGTCAGCAGATTGTCGCCGTAAAAGGTAGTCAGTCCCAGCCTGTAACAGTACAGGTGCAGGGTCATCACATCGGAATAACCGCATAATATCTTGGGATTTCGCCTTATTACCTCGGGGTCAAGGTACGGGATAAGCCGCACCGAATCGTTGCCGCCGATGTTTGCGATGATCGCCTTTACTTTCTTATTCTGAAAAGCCCACATCAGATCCTCGGCGCGCTTTTCGGGGTGAGCGTCGAGATACGCAGTGCCTTTCATGGAATTTGGCGCGGCAATGACATTAAGCCCAAGCTCCTCTAATCTGCTTACACCAAGCTTGTACTGCCAGCGCACTCGTCCCGTGCCTGCGCAGCCCCATGATGGGCTTATCGTAGCGATCGTGTCACCGCGTTTAAGCTTTGCGGGCTTTATCATGTCATCACTTCCTTTCATTTCGTCAGCTCCCAGAAAGCCACCGCGCTCGCCGCAGCGACATTCAGCGAATCCACGCCGTTTGCCATGGGTATCTTGACCGTATAGTCAGCCTTCGCAATAGTATCGGCTGCAAGTCCTGTGCCCTCTGTGCCGAGTATTATCGCAAGCTTATCCTCGCTTTTCAGCCGCTTGTCGTCAATGCTCACCGAGTTATCGGACAGTGCCATTGCGGCGGTTTTAAAGCCAAGCTCGTGCAGCTCCGACATATAGTCGCTGTCCTTGAAATAAGTCCACGGCACCTGAAAAACAGTACCCATGCTTACTCTTGCTGCGCGGCGGTATAGCGGGTCGCTGCATGGTGTTGTCAGAAGTACCGCGTCAACACCCAGCGCTGCCGCACAGCGGATTATCGCACCGACATTGGTGGGGTTTACTACGTCCTCAAGCACCGCGATACGGCGCGCTTTCTTACATATATCGCTGACCTCGGGGAGCGGTCTTCTTCGCATGGCGCAAAGCGCGCCGCGCGTCAGCTTGAAGCCTGTAAGCCGCGTAAGCAAATCAAACTCGGCTGTGAAAACAGGAACATCACCGCAGCGAGCGATGATGTCCTTTGCCTGACCCTCGATATGTGAGCGCTCCAGCAGCAGCGATACAGGCTTGTATCCTTCATTCAGCGCAAGCTCTATCACAGTCGGGCTTTCCGCGATGAAGATACCTGCCTCAGGCTCAAAATAGTGGAGTAGCTGCGGCTCGGAAAGACGCGCGTAGACGTCAAGCTCGGGCGCAGAAAAATCGGTAAGTTCGATTATCGGCATATTTTCTCCTTAAACGAAAAGCGGCATTGACTTTATCAATACCGCTTTGGTTGAATACAGCTTCTTACTTATTTTCTTCCTCGCGAAGCTTTCTGAAGTTCCATGCGTCGCGGCACATTTCTTCCAGCGTCTTTTCAGCCTTCCAGCCAAGCTCCTTTTCAGCGAGCGCAGGGTCAGCGTATGTAGCTGCTGCGTCGCCGGGGCGGCGCTCACCGATAGTGTAGCCGAGGTCTATGTTATTAACTCTCTGGAATGTATCCAGTATCTCCAGAACGGAGTAGCCGTTTCCTGTACCGAGGTTGTAAGCCAGCGCACCGTTTGAAGTTCTTGCCTTTCTGATAGCGGCAACGTGACCCTTCGCGAGGTCAACAACGTGGATATAGTCGCGAACACAGGTGCCGTCGGGAGTGGGGTAGTCGTTGCCTGCAACGCTGAGCACGTCGCGCTTGCCTGTAGCCTTGTCGAGAACGATAGGCATGAGGTTGTTGGGAATGCCATTGGGATCCTCACCGATCTTGCCGCTCTCATGAGCGCCTACGGGGTTGAAGTAGCGCAGGAGTATCATGCTCCACTTGTCGCTTGCTGCTGCCATTTCGCGGCAGAGGTTCTCAATTATGAGCTTTGTGCTGCCGTAGGGATTTATCGCATTGAGCGGGAAATCCTCTCTCACAGGCACTGTTTCGGGAATACCGTAAACAGTCGCGGAGGAGCTGAATACAAACTTTGTGCAGCCGTACTTCTTCATGCATTCGAGAATGTTGAAGGTACCGCGCAGATTGTTGGAGTAATACATCAGCGGCTTCTTAACACTCTCGGGAACGCACTTGTAGCCTGCAAAATGGATAACAGCTTCAATATCGTTATCTGCAAAGATACGGTCAACAGAAGCCATATCCAGCATATCAGCCTCATAGAACTTAAAGTCCTTGCCTGTTATTTCTCTGATACCGTCAAGCGCTTTTGCGTTTGAGTTATAGAAGTTGTCCATTACAACGATCTCTTCGCCTGCGTTAAGCAGCTCCACACAAGTATGAGAGCCGATAAAGCCTGCTCCGCCTGTTACTAAAATAGCCATGATGTATGACCTCCGATCAAATAAGAATACATCTTTATTATACTATTATTGACGTGGGTTGTCAATAAGGTTTGACTGAAAAATTCAGGTTTTTAGGTTATTAGCCATACAGTTTATACAGTACGCGCACCGCGTTATTGATTTTTCTTCCGCACAGTGGTATCATCATATCAGAAGCTTCTGAAAAATACCACAGGAGGAAATTACATTGAACATTGAAATAGGAAAGAAAATAAGACTTTTAAGGCTCGGAAAGGGCATGACGCAGGAGCAGCTTGCGGAAAAGCTTTGCGTTACTGCACAGTCGGTATCGAAGTGGGAGAACGATGTTACAGCGCCCGACATTGCGCTGCTGCCGCAGATATCGGTCGAGCTTGGCGTCACCATTGACGAACTTTTTTCACTTACTGATGAGGCTCGTCTTTGCCGCATAGAAAACCTGCTTGAAACAAGCAGCGACAGTATGGTCATACCCGAGCGCGATTTTGAGAGCTACCGCACCTTCCTTGCCGAACACAAGGACGTTCCCGAGTTGAAAAACAGGGTGCTTACAGTACTGTCGTGGCTGTATAATCAGCAGGCGGGCGCATATCGCATGAGTGCCGCGAGATATGCAAAGGAGGCGATCCGAGCTGACCCATACAACAAGTCAAATCACAGCTCCTTGCGTGCCGCTATGAACGGAGCGGATCGC
The DNA here is from genome assembly GCA_964435155.1 of uncultured Ruminococcus sp. Lineage (GTDB taxonomy): Bacteria > Bacillota > Clostridia > Oscillospirales > Ruminococcaceae > CAG-115. Next base: position 77,933 of record CAYSYF010000004.1, read on the forward strand.
GACTGGTATGCGGCGAATAATTTTGAACTGACAGACTTTTATCTTGAGCTTGTGGAAAAGCACCCCGACAACGTTCCTGCTCTGCAATTGCTGCTTGACAACCTCATTGCAGACAATAGGATAGGTGAGGCGGAGTATGCTCTTGCAAAGCTTAAGCGTTGTGATGATAGCTGCCGCGGTTTGTGGTATGAAGCGCAGATATGCTATGCAAGGGGTGATAAAGGAAACGCGGAGGTCATGCTTTCGCGCATGACTGAGGAGTTCCCCGAGGACTGGCTGGCATGGGAATACAGGGGCGACTTCTATGCGCGCCTTGCTGAATATGACAGGGCGGAGGAATGCTGGCTGCGCGGACACGAGATTCAGCCCTCTCCTAAGTTTATCGACGCTCTGCTGTGCCTCGCCGAGGTAAGCGTGATAAAGAAGAAGTACAGCAAGGCGGCTGAGTATTACTGCGCGGCTGTTGAGGTGCTTAAGACCGATCACAACACAACTGAGGGCGATATGGTAGAGCATTATAAATCGCTCGCGCAGATGTATGAGAATACTTAACTCAAAAGCCGCTCGGTCGCCCGAGCGGCTTTGCTGTATACGAATTATATTTTCCAACCGAATTTATCCTTGAAGTCCAGATAGCATTCTTCGCAGATCCAATGGTATTCATTTTCAGTGCAGTAAGCCACGCTGAGCGTATCGGGATATTCGCTTATCTTTTCCCGGCAAAACGCGCAGTGCTCATGCTCCGAGCCTTTGTTTTGCCTTTCGGAGAAGCCTATGCGCTTCAGCTTTTTACCTGCAAGGTAGCCCTCCTGTCCGTTTAAGCGCCAATCGTTCATTACAACAACTCCTTTTGTAATTATGATAGCACAGGTCGCTATGACAATCATTGAGATCTGCTGTATAAAAATGCACACGTCATTACGATCTCTCGCAAGTAACGTGTGCAAATTATTTGTTATCAGCCCCCGCCGTCAGGCGGAAAAGGTGCAGCGGAGCGCTGCTTACTTCATCGCTTCTTCAACCGCAACTGGATGGCTCAAAAAAGCCTTTATCAATGCGGTTTTCTTTTCAGTTGTGTATTATGAGTGTATTTCTTATGAGGGTGGGCGGAGATTTTTCGTGTTTGTTGCAGTAAAAAGTGGGGTGTGAAAATTCAGCGTGGCAACAAAGTTTGTTTTATGTCTCGATATCTAATCGTGATTTAGTAAATCACGATTAGGCAAATTGCGATTTAGTTCGATAAAGTTCTATTGAAAATTTTTGCATATTTTGCAGTGAATTTTCAGTTGTAAATTCTTTATTTTGATTATTAAAAGCTCTATTTACTTTTGTGTCGAAATATGGTATAATTTATCGCAAGGACGGTGATAAAAGTGAACAGAAATGCCAAGCCAAAGAAAACAGCGTCTGAGCTTGTAGATATGCTCAAAAACGAAAAAGGTATAACTTTCAATATTACAGATGAAATAACCGCTATCAATTATTTCCGAGATATCAACAACTATCTTCGCACCGCCTCTTACAGAAAGAACTATGAAAAACATCAAAGCGGTACAAATGAAGGAAAATACATAAATCTTGATTTTGCATATCTTACGGAGCTTTCATCTATTGATATGTATTTAAGAAAAGTGGCTTTTCAAATGTGTGTAGATATCGAACACGCAATAAAAACAAGATTAATTACAGCAATAGAGAATAATCCCGATGAAGATGGATATAACATTGTAGATTTATTCTTTTCAAAGCATACGGATGTGTTGGAAAGCATCGAAGGAAAGGCTGATTCCATCTTTACAGGTGGATTAATTGATAAATATTTCTCTTTGTGTTATGTTTTTGATAATTCAACAAATCCAAGATTTTTAAAGACAAAAACCATCAAATGTGATTGCCCCGTCTGGGTATTGGTAGAAATAATAGCTTTCGGTGATTTGCTTAAACTTGTTTCGTTATATAACGAAGAATATCCGTCATATATGGTTGATGTGCCTTCAGAGAGCGTTTTAAAGGCTGTAAAGAGTCTTAGAAATGCTTGTGCCCATAATAATTGCTTATTAAACAATATGAACATAGGTCGAACAAAGCCATCTGCTGAAATAACGCAGTTTGTTTCAAAAATTAAGACAATAGGTAAAGAGGAGCGAAACAAGAAGCTCTCCTGCCGTCCTATGTTTGAACTTGTATGTATGCTTAAAGCCTATGAAGAAGTTGTTTCTGCTAATGTTAAAAAACGTGGCTTTGATAGTATGCGTGAATTTGTAAACAATAAGATGTTCGGTCATATTGATTATTTTAACACAAATATTGTGGTAAAAACTTCTTTTGAATTTTTTAAAAAAGTCCTTGACAATTTCAATTAAAGCGAGTATAATATTAATGATATCAAAAAGCGAAAGCTTTTGTAAGGGTGGCGTTACCGACGTTGCCCTTATTTTCTTTATATGCGACTTGGCAGGGGTAACGATTTGATTATCCCTGCTGTTTTGTATAATATATTGATTTTCTCATATAATATAATCAACAAAGCACTTTTATGGAGGATAATTAATATGCAGGAATATATAGTAAATAACCGCGATGACAGAAACAGTAACAAGAACCACGAGGTACACACTAAAAAGCACGCTTTAGAGCTAAAAATTGAAGATTACACCTCATTGAACTTTTGCAAAGACGGAAACGAAGCACTGGCTAAAGCCAAGAAAATATATAATGATGCCGATGGATGTAAAATCTGCTGTCCTGAAGCTCATACAGAATGAAAAGAAAACAGGGATAACGTGGTGGTTATCCCTGTTTCTTTGCATAAATCACCCTCATATACAACGATAATAAATGCTATATCGTCTGTTTTGAGTTAACCTATAATTGTCAATCAATCAAAAAGGCTTCCAATAATTTCTTTTTCTATCGCCTTAATAAATCTTTCCATAAACGAAAAATCAATATCATCTATTGTAAATTCTGTTTTACTTGTCGCTGATTCAATTATTGGTAACAGAACATTAAAATCAGAAACCAACTCACGATTCATTTTAGTAGCATAGTCAAAACCGTTGTCGCATTTCTTTAGTGCCGTAACCAAAAACAAGCAACTGTATTTGTTCCATTTGTCAGAGTATGGGTATAGACCTTGAACATGAGAATAACCTATAAAAGGTCCCTCTTGATAAAATAATGTGCTCATTCCACTTGTTGTGTCGCTAAATGTACAGATATCCTTTTCTGTTGGCAAGAAAGAGGAAAAACCTGTTCTACCATTGTTTTCCGAAGAATTGGAAACAACTTCATAATTTCCGTATTCGGAATATAATTTAGGATTTGTACAATTATAAGATTTTGTTGGATGTATATCAAATAACTCACCAACTTTGTATGGAACGAAAACAGTATTCTTCGACCTAAATTCCTTGATGCAAGTTTTATCTTCTCTATTAATCTTGTAATTATGAAGTGCAGAGAGTTTCAAATTTGAGTCAAGCTTCCCTTTAATTCGAGTGGATAATTCCCAAATCAAAAAGTCCTTAACTGTATTTCTAAAATCATCCTCTGTGGGTGTGATATTGCTTTGTTTGTGCTGAAAAAAGGTCCAATCATCGCCTTTTAATGAAATAGTATCCTCGATATATTCTTCCTCTGTAAATATTTTAAGATAACTTTTTCCAAACAATACTAAATTAACAATCTCTTCATATCTTTCTGCAGCATTATTTGTATCTTTAAGATTTACGTTTGGACCAGCTTTTTTCTTGTTAAGGCGTTGATAACCATCATTGGAAAAATCAATAAATTTAACAATGCTATTTTTACTATGCGGTGTACCTACATCAAAAACATAAATCGCAGTTTGAACAGTTGCTCTACCTTTGAAGATATCTGCCATATGAATACTTGCTATCAATGTGTTATTTTCAAGAATATCTTTTGTGTAAGGCAATCCATATTTGCTTCCTGCATTTTCTTGTATCAATACAGCTGCTTTACCTTTTTTATTCATTTCATTCATTTTTGCAAATGCTTTTTTTACGAATACAAAGCCTTTGCCAGGGGCAGAATAAGGCGGATTAAGTAAAAAAACGTCTGCAGGAAAATCTTGACCATTTAATTCTCCTTGTTCGTATTTGCCTTCATATTCTGTCAAGCTATCTTTATGTATAATATTAGTTGAGCCATCACCCATTAAAATCATATTTAAAACCGCTAAAAGGTAAATATCAGGACGTTTTTCTATGCCTAACAATTGTTTGTTTTTTATACTCCATAATTTTTCTTGCAATTCTTTCGGGCTATGCACACGGCTTTCAGCGTCCTTTATCATTAACTTCATAGCTGAAATCAAAAATCCTGCAGAACCCACCGCATAATCCCATACATAACTATCTTTGTTTACTTGCGTTAATTTGACCATTAATTCGGTAACATAACGAGGTGTCAAAACAACATCATTTTTATTTCCATCAGGAATTTTAACCCAAGTGTTAAGTACATTAAATAGTCTTCCTGTAAAATCAAGATGCCTTGCCGATGTAAAGACTGGCATAATATCATTTTTTACACTTGTATAAACAGTTTTGAGTTTACTTTCACCACGAATAGGTTTCCACAAATCTGAATAAACAAACACTTGTGACAAGTCGGTAATGACCATCTCTTTCTTTTCTTTTGGTAAGTTTCGTTCTTCTAAAAAAGCTTCTATCTTATTTAAGATAACTCTGCCATCGTTTGCTTTGGAACTTTTTTCGCCTTTCAATTCTGAAACTTCCAAAGGAGAAACTGCATTCTCAACGCCTAAACCCGCCATAATCATTCCAGTAATTAATTTTACACGGAAACCAACATATATGTTTAGTTTATCCTCCATTATTTGATTTAAATTTTTCAATTTGGTTTCAATTTCATTTTCAAATTCTTTGGTTTTTGCTTCATTTTCTGCTTCTGTTAAACCTGTTTTATCTATCTCTTCAACAAATGCATTTTGATTCTCGTTAAGCAAAAAAGATAAATCGCTATAATTCCCTATCTTTTTGGGGATACAAAAATTATCCGATGATATATAATAAACGCCTATTTCGTATACACGTTCATTATCATAATCGTCGAAACCATTAATTCCTATAGCTATTGCCTCTTTATAACTTTCAGTATGTTCAACTATAGCCGTTGCATAGTGAATTGCTCCATTAACAGCATACTTGTTTATATTTGCAAAATTTTCACTTCCGTCTTTCTTTTTATTATCTATTTCACCGCTAGCATTGATTTTGATAAAATCGCCTTTTCTTCCTTTTGCTTCAATCATTACCGGGATTTTTCTCAAATTTGAAATTTCTAAAAACAATTTTATATCAGGTCTATTCGGCCCGTTTTTCCCTAGTTTAGACGGTGCTATTTTGAGCGCATTTTCTATTTCTGGATTTATTGTGTCATTTTCATCATAATATTGAACTGTGTTAAGTTGAAGTTCAGCCCATTTTACAATCTTGGGTTCTATGCTTTTAATATATTTTGTCATTTGACATTCCTCCTAATATACAATAGATTAGTTGATTTATATTTCTTACTCCCCATTCCCCGTCAACATAAAATCGTAGCTGACATTGAAAGCCTCGGAAATCCTCATAAGGTCTGAAAAATTCAGACCTTTTTTCTTTTCTGCAGGCATTGCCAAATCGTACAGGTCACGGATTTTCTTTTCAGATAGGTTTATATCAATCAGCTTATCCATTGTGATATTCTTCTTGGCAAGGTTGGAAATGATGATAGATGAAATTCTGACCTGAAGATAGCGGTATGCAGCATTACCTGCGAGCTTTTCGAGAATGTTTAATATACAGTCCTTATCGGGAATGACAGAGCTTGTCTTGCCGTCATCGGCACCCTCAACCGCTAAATCAGCAGGCACAAGGTACTCAACCGAACAGTTCATATATGCTGCTATCCTGTTAAGGTCGGCAGAAGAAATAGTCGTGCCCGAATACATACTCGCTATATGGTCGGGATGAGCCGCAAGCACATTATACACTTTCTTGATAGAATTGCCGTCATCGGTTATTACCATTTTGTCGGCAGGCTCATCATCTTCAAAGAAATAATCTACGGGGACATCAAAGTGTTCTGAAAGTTTGGCAAGTATATCAGAATTAACGGTAGAGCCGTTCTGCCACCTTTTCAGATTTGTTGCACTTAATCCTAATGACTTTAATAATGGTGTTGGTTTTTCGTTACGCTCCTCACAGAGCTTGATGAGTTGGTTATAGAACACAGAAAACCTCCTGAAACATTGTGCATAATTAACGAAAGTCACTTTTAAGTTATCTGAAATCACTTAAAAGTGTTGACAAGTCACTCATAGTGGATTATAATAAAGTCGGTAAAGATACACTATAAGTTATTATCTGCTGACTTTTGTGTATAAATTATACCATACTAACACCGAATAGTCAATAAGTAAGGAGGAAATCAAATGAATTATGTAGAACACCCTAAATTTACAGGTCGAAATGTACCTATCACCGAAATCGCCCGTGCAACAGGCAAAAATCCGCAGTTTATCCGCATCGGTTTACAGCGTGGCATACTTCCTTTCGGAGTTGCGATGAAGAACGAAGGCTCGTCTGAATACACATATTACTGCTCCGATAAGCTGGTGTGGGAGGCAACGGGCTATTTCAACGACAAGGCGGTACTCAATGAGTAAGACACCACTTAAACTCATCAATATGAGCAGCGTGGAGTCCGTTCCTGTAAAATGGCTGTGGAAACCATACATACCTCTCGGAAAAATCACGATAATACAAGGCGATCCGGGCGAGGGAAAAACCACTCTCGCCCTCGCTATCGCCGCCGCACTCACCCGTGGAGATATGCTCCCCGGTGATACGGACAGCCGAGAGCCTGTGAACATCATCTATCAGACCGCAGAGGACGGACTTGCCGACACCATTAAACCGAGATTAGAGGCTGTTAATGCGGATTGCAGCCACATTCTTGTTATAGACGAAAGCAAAGAGGAGCTTTCTATGAATGATGAGCGTATTGAGGAAGCTATAAAGCGGACTAACGCAAAGCTGGTTATTCTTGACCCCATTCAAGCCTATCTTGGTGCTAACGTGGATATGCACAGAGCAAACGAGATACGCCCCGTAATGGCACACTTGGGAAGAATAGCGGAAAACTACGGCTGTGCTGTTGTTCTCATCGGACACCTTAACAAAAGTGCAGGACAGAAATGTGCATACCGTGGATTAGGCTCAATAGATATTCCTGCGGTGGCAAGAAGTATGCTGATTGTAGGTAAAATGAAAAACGAGCCTACAAAGCGTGTTATGAGCCACGCCAAAAGCAGCCTTGCTCCCATGGGGCAGTCGCTTATGTTCGAGATTAACGAAAGCTCCGCTCTCGAATGGCGTGGAGCAATAGACATTACTGCAGACCAGTTTTTAGAGGACGGCGGTACAAGTATCAGCAAGCTGGAAACAGCAAAGGACTTTCTGCTTGATATACTTGCCGACGGCGAGAAAAGCCAAAAGGAGATACTCGGAGCTGCTGCGGAAATGGATTTCAGCAAGCGAACGCTTGACGAGGCGAAAAAAGCTCTCGACGTAACCTCTTTCAAGGTCGGCGAGAGCTGGTATTGGAAATTATCGGAATGAACATTGCAAGGTTGCAAGATTGCAATGACTGTGCTTTGCAACCTTGAACGGGTGACAGCTGTGACGGTTTTTGTAATAGCGGCGGTGTGTAAATAACTGTTACAACCGTCACCAGCCGTCGCGCAAGGTGAAGTTAATGGATGTGTTTTTCCAACGAATTGATGACAAAATAGAACTTTAAATCCATAATTCCATTTCCCCAGAATCACAAAAACCAAACTTTTCATACAATTGCTTTCCTGCTGCTGATGGTTTTAGTTTTATAGTATGAACACCTTTGCTCTGCAACCATTTCAGTAGCTCTTCAATTATTTTTGAAGAATACCCATTTCTTCTTTTTTCAGGAATACAATATACATCAATAATATATCCATACATTGGAGTTTTAAAGAAACAAAACGGGACATCTTCCTTAATTACTGCACCACCACACGCAATAACACTATCGTTTTCATACACCAAATAATGACAACCTTTTTCTTCTTGATATAATTCTTTGTATTTTTCATATATCTTTTCTTCGGCATTATCCTGTAATAAAGCTATTGAACCTACTTCTTTAAACATCTCCATTTTTAATTTTACAACAATATTTAAATCTTTGATTTCTGCTTTTTTTATTTCCATAGTAATATATACTCCATACATATAAATTCTAATATATTGTCATGTCCATTATACCACACCCACCTACAAAATTCAACACGAAAGGACTAATAATTATGACCGAACTCAAACAAACCTTAACCACCGAAGAACAG
>CAYSYF010000005.1:0-83866 GCA_964435155.1 uncultured Ruminococcus sp.
TTACGGGAATACCCATAAGCTTTGCGTAGTAAGCGGCGAGAATGTTACCGAAGTTTCCTGTGGGAACAACTATGTTGATCTTCTCGCCGAACTCGATCTCCTTGTTCTTTACAAGCTCAACATAAGTAGAGAAATAATAAACGATCTGAGGTGCAAGTCTGCCCCAGTTGATGGAGTTTGCACTGGAGAGCAGAACATTGCTCTCTGCCAGTCTGTCGGCAAAAGCGTTATCTGTGAAGATAGCCTTTACACCGTTCTGGCAGTCGTCGAAGTTGCCCTTTACAGCGCAAACGTGGACGTTCTTGCCTTCCTGTGTGGTCATCTGACGCTTCTGCATACGGCTTACGCCGTCCTCGGGGTAGAATACTGTAATGCTTGTGCCGTCAACGTCCTTAAAGCCTTCAAGCGCAGCCTTGCCTGTGTCGCCCGAAGTAGCTACGAGGATAGCGATCTCCTTGCCGTCTACTGTCTTCTTTGCGGAAGTTGTCAGCAGATAAGGCAGGATCTGCAAAGCCATATCCTTGAAAGCGCAGGTAGGACCGTGCCAAAGCTCCAGCACATATGTACCTGTCAGCAGATGGGATATCTCAGCGATATTATCTGTATCGAAATTCTTGTCGTTATAGGCGCTGTCAACGCAATGGCGTACCTCTTCGGGAGTGAAATCCGTCAGCAGGCGGCTGAATATCTCGTATGCTCTGTCGGCATAGCTCTTATCAGCCATTGCAAGTATCTCGTCCTTTGTGAACTGAGGAATACTTTCGGGGACGAACAGACCGCCCTCGTCAGACAGACCCTTTGTGATAGCGTGTGCGCTTGTCACCTTGAGAGAAGAATTTCTCGTACTTCTGTAGTTCATAAAAAGTCGTCCTTTCTTAGCTTGGAGATCAATATAATGTATAAATTCCGTCGGTGGCGAATGCGTCCTCATAAATATCGAAACGCAGCACTGTCGGAGCTTCTCCGCGCGTAATTATAACCTCTGCTATGTCATATCGCGGCTGCAATATTTTGTTATCAAGCCCGGGATAAATATTGCAAAGGTAAAAATCAGCCGTCTGCACGATACGTCTTCGCTTTGCGGCGTTTACCGCCTCCAGCCCTGACACCATGCTGTTGCGCTGCCGAGTTTTTACCTCGGTAAAGACTATAAATCGGTCGATCTGCGAGATTATATCTATCTCGCCGTAGGACTTGCGGAAATTGCGGCAAAGTATCTTATGACCGCGCTTGAGAAGCTCGGCACAGATGATTTCTTCACCGAGATCGCCCTTGTTTTTCTTATCCATTTTTGTTTGCAAAATACTTCTTAAAAAAAGACGGTCGGTGTATGGGACAGAGCCCGTACTTATCAACAGCCTCGTAATGAGCCTTCGTGCCGTAGCCCTTGTGCTTTTCAAAGCCATACTCGGGGTACTGCTTCGCGAGTTCGTCCATGCAGCGGTCACGGGCTACTTTTGCAAGTATCGACGCTGCCGCAATGCTTGCGGAGGTCGCATCACCCTTGACAACAGTCTTTACATTACCCTCTATCGGCGGAAGCTTGTTACCGTCAATGAGTATCAAATCGGCACTCATTCCCAGCCCCTCGTATGCGCGCTTCATCGCGAGCATCGCGGCTGCAAGGATATTTATCTCCTCTATCTCTGCAATAGAGGCTGTGGCGATACAATAAGCTTTCGCTTTTGCTGTTATCTCGTCGAAAAGCTGCTCGCGCTTCTTTTCGGTGAGCTTTTTGCTGTCGTTGATGCCTTCGATCACTGTACCCTCGTCGAAAATTACAGCCGCCGCATAAACATCGCCTGCCAACGGACCTCTGCCCGCCTCGTCAATACCGCAGACTACGCTGTACTGCGCTCTTAGCACGCTGTCATAGCCGAAAAGCGTCGGCTGACTAAGCTCGTCAAGCGTAAGCTGAGCCTCGTCAAGGGGTCTGTTCGATCGTGATCTTGCCAATCTTACCACCTCTGTACTCGTCAAGAAGTGTTGCGGCTGCACGCTCTGTATCAGGCTCTCCGCCCGATATCAGCATACCGCGTGCCTTCGCGATCTCTGTCAGGACATCGCCCTCGCCCGCTATCTTATAGCGGCTCTTGATAAGCTCGGGATAATCCTGCAAAAGCAGCTCTCCCAACGCTCTCGCGAGTGCCTCCACGTCCATGACATCGTCTTTTATTGCGCCCGTGAATGCAAGCTTCTGTGCCGCGATCTGATCGTCGAACTTCGGCCAGAGAATGCCGGGCATATCAAGCAGCTCCACGTCCTTGTCGATAGAAACCCACTGCTTTCCGCGGGTAACACCGGGACGGTCGCCTACCTTCGTTTTCTTTGTCTTAGCCATTCTGTTTATGAATGAGCTTTTTCCCACATTAGGAATACCGACTACCATGAGCCTTAATGCCTTGCCGATCATTCCGCGCTTTTTACGACGCTCCATGAGATCCTTCAGCAACACCTTTACAGCAGGCAGGAATTTATTTATTCCCTTTCCGCTGCGGCAGTCGCAGATTATCACCATGATACCCTGCTTCTCGTAGAACTGCTTCCAGCGACCGGTCGCGGCATCGTCTGCATAGTCGCACTTATTCATTATCATAATGCGGGGCTTATCCTTTACAAGCTCGTCTAAGATAGGGTTGCGGCTTGATTCAGGGATACGCGCGTCTGTGATCTCCACAACGGCATCGACCATCTTTAAGTCCGCCTCGATAAGACGGCGCGTCTTGGTCATGTGCCCCGGGAACCACTGGATATTTCCTACTTCACTCATAATAAGCCCATACTGTCAAAAGGCATAAAGCGGAATACCGCCTTGCCCATAATAAGATCTGTATCTACCATGCCTACACGATAATCGCGGCTGTCAGTGGAATTGTTACGGTTGTCGCCCATAACGAATACATAGCCCTCGGGGACAGTGTACTCTCTTCCGCTCTCGCAGCTCTCCGCACGGACGGTAAGTTCCTTGATATAATCCTCTTCGATAAGCTCGCCGTTACGGTATACCTCGCCCTTCTCAAAGTCAAACATGAGAGTATCGCCTGCTACGCCGATAACGCGCTTTATGATAGGCTCACCGTAAGTAGCTGCGCCGCTGGGTCTGAGCCTGTCAGCCTGAAGAACGACTATATCGCCTCTTTGGGGAGTATAAAAAAGATTGAATGCAATGACGCGATCCTGATGCTGAAGCGTGTCGTTCATCGACTTTCCGTCAACAGTGATGGATCTGAAAACAAAGAGATTCAGCGCAAGCATGACAAGCACTGCATACACAAGGCTTCCCGTCCACTCAAGAGCGTCGGCAAAGGGCTTTCTCGGCTTTTCCGCAGAATCGGGGGCGTCCTCGCCCTTAGGTTCAAACGGAGCGCTCTCGTCAACCGCTTTGATATCCTCGGTAATATCAAGTTCCTTCTTTTCGTTTTCGCTCATAATTCAATCACTTTCTTTCAATATCCACGCTTCACCCCCGCCGTAAGCGGGGGTCAACAGCTTGGATTTGGGGGAGTTTAAGCCGCTAACGGATCAAACTCTGGACTTAACCTTTGCAGCCTTACCAACTCTGTCTCTGAGGTAGTACAGCTTAGCTCTGCGAACCTTACCGTGTCTAACAACCTCAACCTTCTCAACAGAGGGGCAGTGGAGAGGGAATACTCTCTCAACGCCGCAGCCGTGTGCTACACGTCTAACGGTGAATGTCTCGTTGATGCCGCCGTGCTTCTTGGCGATAACTGTACCCTCGAACATCTGGATACGGAACTTATCGCCCTCCTTGATCTTAACGCCTACCTTAACGTAGTCGCCGACCTCGATTACGGGGGCCTCTGCCTTCATGCTGCTCTGCTCAATGATCTTTAATGCGTCCATTTTTTCCTCCTAGACTTTTCGGATATTCTTAAGACCGACCTATTCGAGCGATTTTCGCCAAGGGCTTTACCTTGATCCCAGCGGACTATCCGTTTTAATGTTTGGCTTTATGCCGCGCATTAACACACATTGTATGCCGATTTTTCACAAATGGGCATAGCAACGGATACTAAATGCGATACTATTATAACACTTTTGAAGAAAAAAATCAAGTGTTTTTTCTCAATATTTAATACAAATTTACCTAAAACAAAAGATTTGATATGTATAAATCGTCAAATTCGGGCAAAACCGCCTCGGTGATGTCCTCGGCAGCGGTTATCAAGCGCTCCAGAGCCTCGGCTTTTTCGTTTTTTTCAAGGACTGCTATCATACCGCTTTCGGAAGCATTTCGGCTGAACCTTGCTTTGTCTGCAAGCTCTTCGGGAATTACGCCAAGCTCAACAAGGCGCTTAAGTCCGTTGCAGGTCAGCACCTCGCCCGTGAGATAGACATCATTTGGCTCGCCGCATTCTGCAATAAAGCAGCGTATCGCCGCCGCAAGCCTCGCCTTGTCGGACTGGATAGCTCGAACATCTTTCTGTGAGATATAATGATCCTCGCCTATGTAGAACTGGTCGCGGTCGGTCATTATGCCGTCCTCGTCAAGAATGCCGGTGTCGAGCATTATCCTTACTACATCAAGAGCCGCGGACGGTGCGATTCCCATGCTGTCACAGTCACCCAAAACGCAATAGCTTACCGTGCCGTTCTCCTCGCGGGATACCGTGTCAATAGCGCCGAACTCACACCTCATTCCGCTTTCAAGAGCGGAGCCGTCAAACGCACCGCTCAGAGGTATGGAAGCGAGCCTAAGCGCGCCCTCAGTGCAGAACGCGAGGTTCAGCGTCTTTCCTATCTGTGCGGCAAGAGTTCCCTCGCAGAAGTCAAGCGACACCAGAAAAGCCGCAAAGCTGCTGTCAGCGTAAGCACTTACAAACGGCAGAACAACGATCTCGGTATCGGGGCGCAGGAACATATCCGTGGGGGCAAGTCTTTCCTCCACCTCGGACGCTATATGTATCGGAGCGCACACGCCGATCCTCTGCAAAGCTGCGGCAGGTATTCCATACTCGCGCATTGATAGGAAAATGAGCTTTGAAAGCTCAGACGCGGCATTCTCGGGAGTCACTCCCTCGGTAAAGGCAACAGAGCGCGCAAACATTCTCGACAAAGAAACATCGTAGTAGGCTGCTGTGATGAGGTTTTTGGAAAGCTCACAGGCTAAGACCAGCGAACGGCTGTGCTCGTCCTGATATTTTTCATGATGTACAAAGGGTTGTGTCATAGTTGCTCCTTATAAGTCAAATAATATACATATATAATATACCATACTTCCAAGAAAAAAACAAACACTATTTGACACATTATCAAATAAATTTTCAAAACTTATTGAAATCCGACATTCAATTTGATATAATAGGTTTAGTTTAAATAAAGAAAGGTGAGCAGCTTGAATCAGAAATTCAATCATTTAATCGACACCGAGGACTACTCCGTTCATCAGTGGAACGCTATGGTGCGCCTTGCTCAGGACATCATGCGCCGTCCTGAGAGCTATGCGGAAAAATGCAAGGGAAAGATCATGGCTACACTGTTCTATGAGCCTTCAACAAGAACACAGATGAGCTTTCAGACTGCTATGATACGCCTCGGCGGCAATATCATCGGCTTTGACAACCCCGGAAACTCCTCCGTCGCAAAGGGAGAAAACCTTAAGGATACTATAAAGATTGTCAGCAATTATGCCGATATCCTTGTTATGCGACACACTCAGGAGGGCTCGGCAAAGGCTGCGGCGCTCAACGCTGAATGTCCTGTTATCAACGCAGGCGACGGCGGTCACCTCCACCCTACCCAGACCCTTACCGATCTGCTGACGCTGCAGACAGAGATCGGCAGACTGGACAACCTTACCATCGGTCTGTGCGGCGACCTCAAATATGGTCGTACCGTACATTCGCTTGTGAAAACGCTGTCCTGCTATAAGAACAACAAGTTCGTGCTTATCTCCACTCCCAGCCTTGCACTTCCGTCCTATATCAAGGACGTACTGCTTGCGCGCGGCTGCGAGTTCAAGGAGGTTAAAACTATCGACGAGGCTATGCCTGAGCTTGATATGCTGTATATGACAAGAATACAGCGCGAGCGCTTTGACAGTGCCGAGGAGTACGAAAAGCAGAAGGACGTTTACCGCCTTACAAGGGAAAAAATGGCGCTTGCAAAGAGCGATATGATCGTTATGCACCCCCTGCCCCGCGTGAATGAGATCGACGTTGAGGTTGACGACGATCCCAGAGCAGCCTACTTCAAGCAGGCTAACTACGGTATGTACGTCAGAATGGCGCTTATACTCTCTACCCTCAACAACGAGCTGCGCCCCAATCCCCTGCTTTCGGGCGAGATACAAAAGCACGTTTGCTGCACCAATCCGAAATGCGTAACACAGACTGAGCTTTACCTGCCGAAGAGCTTTAAAACCTATGGCGATATCCTCATCTGCGAATACTGCGACGAAAGAATACTGACATAATAATCATGCCCCGAAAATATTCGGGGCATTCAGACCGTCGAAAAAGTCCCGTTGGGACTTTTCCGCCGAAGCATCCGCCCTGCCCGCACTCATTGGCGGCATTGCCGCCAATGAGTGCGGGCAGGGCGGATAGAAGTGTTTTTTGATGTGGCAGAGCCACACCAAAAAAGTTATTTAAAATGCCCGCTCCGCGGGTAAAAAAAGGTTTTTCAACAAACTCTAATGCCCCGAAAATATTCGGGGCATTGCTTTTAGTCAGGGTGATCAATACAAGGTTGTATTGTCATCGAACAGATCTCCGTAGAATATCTCGGGGAAATACGGAAAATTATTTTCATTTGAAGCAATATATCTGCGCCTGTCCAGCCATTCCGATATAGTGAACGCATGATGCCTGAACAGCGTTACCGCAGGGTAATTATTGGAATATATCACAGCCTTCATCGGAAGCTCTGTTTCCGACATACAATACCGTAATATCATCGTAGCAATACCATTGTTTCTGAAAGGCTCAAACACATAGAGATCATCAACCCACATTATCCCATCGGCTTCATGAAAATATAAGAATGCTACTTTTTCTTCATCACGCTTGACAATAGTGTATGCACCTATATTATCCCTGATTCGCCTGTAAAGCTGCATCAGAGCGGTTTCGGGATCGGCAAGGCACGGCTCGCAAAAAAGCAAGACCTCCTTCAGGCAGGAGTAGATCTCCTCCAGATCATCAAGCTCGGCATTCATGTATTTCAGCTCCACACTGCCGCCTCCTTATAAAACAACGGCTGCGCGAAAAGCACAGCCGCATTTTCTATTAACCGAGTACGCTGAGCAGCACACCTGCCGCAACAGCAGAACCGATAACACCGGCAACGTTGGGGCCCATAGCGTGCATGAGCAGGAAGTTGGAGGGATTTGTTTCCTGACCGACCTTCTGAGATACACGAGCTGCCATAGGAACAGCGGATACACCTGCCGAACCGATGAGGGGGTTGATCTTGCCGCGTGAGATAACGTACATCAGCTTACCAAGCAGTACACCGCAGGCTGTACCGATACAGAATGCGATAAGACCGAGTGCGATGATAAACAGCGTCTTGGGGTTGAGGAAGTTTCCTGCAACCGCTGTAGCACCTACTGTAGTACCGAGGAAGATGGTGATGATGTTCATCAGCTCGTTCTGAGCGGTCTTTACAAGACGATCGCAGACACCGCTCTCCTTCATGAGGTTACCGAGCATCAGCATACCTACGAGCGATGCCGCGTCGGGAACTACCAGAGATACGATAACTGTAACCGCAATGGAGAAGATGACCTTTTCTGTCTTGGATACCTGACGGAGCTGACCCATCTTTACGGAGCGCTCCTTCTCGGTTGTGAGAAGCTTCATGATAGGCGGCTGGATAACGGGTACGAGCGCCATGTAGGAGTACGCAGCAACCGCGATAGAGCCGAGAAGCTGAGGAGCAAGCTTGGAGGTAAGGAAGATAGCTGTAGGACCGTCCGCACCGCCGATGATGGCGATAGAAGCTGCTTCTTTAAGTGTGAAGTCAGCCATACCTGTGAGGTTCATTGCACAAGCGCCGAGGAAGGTAAAGAAGATACCGCCCTGTGCAGCAGCACCGAGCAGGAAGCTCTTGGGATTTGCGATTAGCGGACCGAAGTCGGTCATAGAGCCGATGCCGAGGAAGATCAGTGGAGGATAGATACCGAGCTTAACGCCGAGGTACAGCATATCCAGCAGACCGCCCTCGTGGAGGACTCTGCCGTAGTCAAGGCTAGCTTCCTTGACGTAGTTTACAACAACGCCGCCTGCCTGCTCAATGTATTCGGGAGCGAAGTAGGGGTTTGTGGCGGGATTCCACAGCTCTGCGTGGTACAGACCTGTCATAGGCAGGTTTGTAAGCAGCATACCGAATGCGATAGGAAGCATCAGCAGAGGCTCATACTGCTTTACGATAGCGAGATAAAAAAGCACGAAGGAGATCAGAATCATAATGATATTCTGCCAACCGCCCTCGGCAACAAAACCCATAAAGCCGGAGCCTTGTACAAGTCCGTCTATGGTAGTAGCAAATATTTCCATGGTTTGTTTTGTCCTTTCCGTCTAATCATTCAGAACGGGCGTGTGTTATCGCCGATGCCTGCAAGGCTCCACGCAGAGCGTGTCTTGTTGTCCTTGCGCTTGATGCTTCTGATAGCGTACTGCTTGCCGTCAGCCTCGGAATATGCCGCGATAGCCGCGCTTATTACCGCGATGATCTCATCATCGTCGCTGTCGTCAGCCTCCTCTATCTCCTCAACGGGAGCGGGAGCAGGTGCGCTTGCAGCAGCGGCAGCCTTTGCAGCCTCTGCCTTGGCAGCCTTTCGCTTGTCCTTGGACTGGAAAAACTTACCCATGCCCCAGAAAAGACCGATAAGTACACCAAGAATTACGAACACGAACAGCAGACCTGTTACAGTGATAATGCCGACCGAGCTCCAGTAGTCGGGATCGGCGAGCTGCTGCTGAGCAATGGTCTTATCCGCAGTTTCGGCATAAGCCTGAAGTCTGTCGATAACACCCAGCTCTTCTGCTGCGGCAGCAGACAAAAAGGAAAGTGCTAAACTCATAATATTCTCCTTTTATTTTTAGAAGCCTGTCGAGCAAGCTCCAAATCATCATACAAATATTATTATACTACATTTGTTTACAAAATTCAACTGCTTTTTGAGATTTTTGTGACAAAGTTTTAGCAAAGATACGATTATTTTTGCACAAATCAATAAAAACCGCCGTCAACCCCCAAGACCTGTCCTGTGATAAAGCGATTTTCGGCAATTGCCCGAACTGCATGAGCTACCTCCTCTGCCCTGCCCAAGCGCATGAGCGGCGTGCTCTCGGCAAGCTCAGTGAGTTCGTCTGCGGAAAGGTGTGAGCTGTTCATAGGACTGTCAATAACGCCCGGAGCGATGCAATTAACCGTGATGCCCGAAGCGCCCAGCTCCTTTGCAAGCGCCTTGGTCATGCCGATCATTCCAGCCTTTGCGGCGGAATAAGCTACCTCGCAGGAAGCGCCGTGTACTCCCCATACCGAGGAGATATTCACTATCGCGCCGCTCTTTCGTGAGATCATGGAGCTGACAAGGCTCTGCGTTACATTGAAGCAGCCTGTAAGATCGGTATCAATGACGCGCTGCCAGTCGTCCTGTGTAATATCGGTGAACAGCTTTATCTGTGATATTCCCGCATTGTTTACCAGCACGTCTACATGACCGTAGCGCCTGAGTATCTCGGCGGCAGCAGCGTTGACCGAGGCTCTGTCTGCGACATTCATCTGAACATGATCGCAATGAAGCTCGGCACAAAGGCGCTCCGCCTCTTCCCTGCGTGAATTATAGGTGATGATAACGTCGTCAGTTCTTGCAAACTCTGCGGCTATGGCTCTGCCTATAGCGCCCGTGCCGCCTGTAATTACAACTACGCTCATTCCGCCGCTACCTTTATCTCGTCGTTTTCAGCAGTTATGCTGATCTTTTTGAGCGCCTTATCGGCATTGTCGATGATGGTTTCAGCGATAACGTCCTCTATCTCACTGCGGATAACTCTGCGGATATCGCGTCCGCCGAACTTGCCGCCGTGCGACTTCTTCGCAACAGCCATGTATACGTCGTCTGCGACGGAAAGCTCTATCTGCTTTTCCCTCAGCGGATTTTCAAGCTCGGACAGCATCAGCTTTGCGATGTTCGCATAGCTTTCCTCGGAGAGAGGCGCAAACGCAACGATCTCGTCGATACGGGCGAGGAACTCGGGGCGCAGGAAGTCACGCAGACCTTTCATAGCGCGCTCCTTACTGATGTCGCCCTCGGTCTTGCTGAAGCCTATGCCGCCCGAATTATGACCCGAGCCTGCATTTGATGTCATGCAGATAACTGTATTCTCAAAGCTTACAGACCTGCCGTGGGCATCGTTTATCTTACCCTCGTCAAGTATCTGAAGCAGGATATTCATTACATCGGGGTGAGCCTTTTCGATCTCGTCGAACAGAATTACCGAATACGGCTTTCTGCGCACGCGCTCGGTGAGCTGTCCTGCCTCGTCATAGCCGACATAACCGGGGGGCGAGCCGATTATCTTCGACACACTGTGCTTTTCCATGTATTCCGACATATCAAGACGGATAAGCGGCTCGACGGTATCGAACATCTCCTTTGCAAGCACCTTTACAAGCTCGGTCTTACCTACGCCTGTGGGACCAACGAAAATGAACGAAGCGGGTCTGCGGCGCTCGGAAAGCTGTACTCTTGTGCGCTTTATCGCCTTTGCGACAAGAGTGCAAGCCTCGTCCTGACCGATGACCTTTTCCTTCAGTGCGTCCTCAAGCTTTGCAATACGCTTGTATTCCGTTTCCTTTATCTTATTGGCAGGTATTCCCGTCCACATCTCGATGACCTTGGAAAGATCGTCCATAGTGACCTCAACATTCTCTGCCTTGTCCTTTATTTCATTTATCCTTGCCTCGTTCTTTGCAATCTTTGTCTTTATCTCGGCAAGCTTTTCATAATCTCTCTCAGCTTCTTCACCAAGCGCGTTCTCCTCGGAGCGAAGCTTCTCTGTTTCAGCCTTTAGCATCTCGTATTCGGTGATATCCTCGTTTACAAGGCTTGCGCAGGCGCAGGACTCGTCAAGCAGGTCTATCGCCTTATCGGGCAGGAAGCGGTCATTGATGTAGCGCTCGGAAAGCACTGCGCACATTCTTGTAAGCTCAGAGGATACCTTTACCTTGTGGTGGTTCTCATAATATTCCTTGATACCCTCAAGAAGCTCTACCGTTTCTTCGATCGTAGGCTCGTTTATGGTCACAGGCTGGAAGCGGCGCTCTAATGCGCTGTCCTTTTCGATATGCTTGCGGTACTCGTTGAAGGTAGTTGCGCCGATGACCTGAAGCTCACCCCTAGAAAGCGCGGGCTTGAACATATTTGCGGCATTCATAGTACCCTCGGAGTCACCTGCACCGACGAGGTTGTGTACCTCGTCAATGAAAAGGATAATATTGCCTGCGGTCTTGACCTCCTCGATAAGCGCCTTTACACGGCTCTCAAACTGACCGCGGAACTGTGTTCCTGCGATAAGCGCGGTAAGATCCAGCAGATACAGCTCCTTGCCCTGAAGCCTGAACGGAACATCGCCGCTTACAAGGCGCAGAGCGATACCCTCTGCAATAGCGGTCTTGCCGACACCCGGCTCACCGATAAGGCAGGGGTTGTTCTTGGTGCGTCTTGAAAGTATCTGTAAAACGCGGTAAATCTCCTTATCCCTGCCAATGATACGGTCTATCTCGCCGTTCTTTGCGCGGCGCGTGAGATTTGTACAATAGGTTTCAAGCGTTCTGCGCTTTTTATCGGTCTTTTCCTTTTTCTTGGACTTCTTTTCAGAGGAAGCTTCACTGCTTTCGTCAGAGCTCTTCTCGCCGCTCATGCCGCCGAAGAGATTTTTCAGAAAGCTCGGCATGGTGTTAGCACCGCCGTGCTCGAAGCTGCTTTCCTCACCGTCCTCGCTTTCGTCGTCAGCAACGAGGTCAAGCTCGTCGCCTCCTAAGCCGAGATGCTTTAAAAGCTCGCCGTCAGGCATACCGTTCTCATCAAAAACGGCGTCGTAAGCATTGTCAAAATCGTCCTCGGAAATGCCCATCTGCTTGAGATAATCGCTTATCTGCGGCATTCCAAGCTCTTTGGCACACTTGAAGCACAGACCCTCGTTCTTACGATCTGCTCCCTGCATAGAGGAAATAAATATCGCCGCAGGACGCTTCTTGCACCTTGAACACATCATCATAGTCAATCACCCAATCTTTATATCACTAATGAAATTAAGGAAATCAAAGTTGTAGAAAACTCTGAAAACAAAAGTAGAATCAATATCTGCTGCGTTGAAGAACATTATCGTTCCGCCGCACAGGATCGTAATAAGGCGCACGATTATACATACGACAAATACCGAAAACACGCCCTCAACAAGTCCGACAAGACCGCCGCAAAAAGCATTCAATCCACCGATGACGGGTATCTTGTTCACGAACTTTAACAGCCTTGAAAGCAGGCTCAGGACGATCAGCACTATCGAGAAAATGATCACAAACGCGAGCGTCTGAACAAATATCTTCACGCACGGCTCAAGTATGCCGTTCACAACCGCGTCCTTGAAGCTTGCAGAGGAGGACATCATGATAAGAACGACGGAACGCACCGCAGACGCCTTACCGTCGGCTATCTCGTCTGCCATTCCGCCGAAGAACAGCGGCACTGCCTCGCCAACGCTCTGTGCAAACTCCGCAATAACGGAAAAGGACGAAGAATTTCTGATGTTGCCGGCTATTATCTGCGCAACGATCATTCTGCCCAGCCCGTATCTTTCAACATCGGTCTTAGTAAATTCTGCGGTCTTGCCGCTCACACTGCCGAGGTCGATCTCGCCTAAAAGTCCGAAGCTTTTAAGATCTTCAACTGTAATTCCGCAGCTACTGAGGTCAACATTGGAAAGATCCATTATTACCTTATTCTGTCCGCCGAAATCAAGCACTATATCCTCTACCGCAACATCGTTCACACGGATAGCGCTATAATCGACATCTGATATCGAGGAAAGTGTTATCGTGCCCACCGCGTCGTCTATCGCAGCGCTTACAGTCTGCTCGATAGGCTGCTCAACAAAATTTTTGTATGCCGCATCTGCGATCGGCTCGCTGAAGGCCATGGAGCATATAAATGCCACTACTACCGCCGCAAGGCTTACAATAGCGCTTGCAAAGCCTCGTTTAAGCCCTGCAAACAGCATACCGACCAGCAAGCCGACAGTAATTATGTCATAGATTATCGAAAAATCAGTCACTGTTGTTCTCCTTTCATCTGCTGTTACAGTGCTATCCTCTGCACTACATTGTAACCAAGCAGATAAGCGTGTCCGTTCATTACTATCATATCAGAATAGACATCGTCAAGCTCATAAGTCTTTTGAAGCTGAAGCGAGCCGTTGTAAGCGTCTATCTGTGAGCCTGAAAGGACATAGAAGCTGCCGTTGTCCTCACATACACGTGTAAGACCATCTATATATATCGTTCCGGCAGCGTCAAGCTCTTCATTGTAGACAGTAAGTATATCGCTGTTTGAGCCCGCATCGTTGAACACAACACTGAAGATAAGCTCCTGCTCGGGAATGTCGGTTATACCCTTGCCGAAATTGCAGGAAGCGAGTATCTCGCCGTTTGCGGAGTTTACACGGTGGCAGCTATCTCCGGTTGTTACGTAAAGCTCCCTGTCGATATACCGCAGCGAATAGGATATATCATCGCCGATGTAGGTCTGCCATATATGCGACTCTGCATTGTCGAGGTCAAAGCGTATCAGATAAAGCTGAAGATCGCCGCCCTGTGCTCCCAGTGCGGTTACAAAGATGCTCTTATCATCAGCCGAGAACTCTACCTGCATTATCTTATAGTCGGGAGATGCCCAGCGGAATATCTGCTTGCCCTCGCCGTTGAACACATAAAGATAATTGGAATAGCGGGTCGAAGTTGTCACAACAGCACTGCGCTCGGCATTACCGATAGAAGCAAAAACTATGCTGTCCTCGACCTCCTTGCTGTATATCTCGCCTGTTCGCGAATACAGCTTGAAGCCTTTTCCGTTCTTATCATATACAACAACGCGCTTGTCGTTTGACTGTGACACGGGATTTTGGAAGCTGTGCTGCTCGTCTGTTATCTTCGCGCCCTCACTATTGTAGGTGTAGATGTAGGTATCCGTGAGCAGGTAGAAGTTCTCACCCAGCTCGTCAAGCGTGTAGCCTGCACTTCCCGGCAGCTCCACAGGAAAGCCGCCCTCACCGATGTCAAGCGCAGCGTCCTTGAACGGTGCAATGATACTGCTCCAGTTCACAATGATAAGCACCACCACAAGCACCACCAGAAGCACAAGCGCAAGTCTGAATATAAGCTTTTGTCTGGCACGCTTTTTACGGAATTTATTTATATTATTGCGTTCCTCCATGAAGCGCCTCCTTGTTGTTTCAATAAAAGACCTTGTTGAGATAAAGTCCATTAGGCGGGAGCGTTATTCCGCTCAGCGAACGATCACCCGTTTCGAGGGCGTTTTTTATATCCTCCTCGGTGCGTCTGCCCTCGCTTATGTAGAGCAAAGTTCCCGTTACTATTCTCACCATATTATACAAAAATCCGTTGCCGCTTATGCGCACCTCGCACACATCGTCCGTAAGCTTAACGCTGAGGTCGTATATCGTGCGGACTGTAGTTTTCATTCTAGCCTTGCCTTCTGCCCTGCAGAAGCCGCCGAAGTCATGCTCGCCTATAAGAAGCTTTGCGGCATTGTTCATAGCCTCGACATTCAGCTTATAGGGATAATGGAACGCGAGATCCTGCAAAAAGACATCGCGCTGCGGCTTGTTGCCGATAAGGTACACATACTCCTTGCCTTTTGCGTTATAGCGCGCGTGAAACTCGTCACCTGCCTCCTCGCAGGAAAGCACCGCAATATCGGGCGGCAGCAGAGTGTTCATGCCCTTGACAAAGCCCTCGCAGGGTATCCTGTTGTCGATATGGACGTTAAAGCAGAACTCACGCGCATGAACACCTGTATCGGTACGCGAGCAGCCGTAGATAACGGGCGCAGGTATCTTCAGCAGCCTTCCTATCGCCTTTTCTACGATCTCCTGTATAGTGACCGCGTTATCCTGACGCTGAAAGCCATGATAAGCGGCGCCGTTGTAGGCTATGAATACTTTCAGATTTCTCATTGTCATTCTCCGTTTAGGGGAGTATTGTGGGGAAGAAATTTATTGCGATGACACCGCCGACAAGCAGCAGCGTTACAAAAAGTGCAATGTAATCGCGCGGTGCTGTCTTTAACCGGCGAAGTCGTGTTCTTCCGTCACCGCCGCGGTAGCAGCGGCATTCCATTGCGGTCGCAAGCTCGTTTGCGCGCTTGAACGCGGATACAAACAGCGGTATCAGCACAGGTATCAGAGCCTTTGCTTTCTTTAAAAGTCCTCCGCTGTCAAGCTCTGCGCCTCTTGCCTTCTGAGCAGCCATGATCTTGTCTGTTTCCTCTACAAGTGTCGGGATAAAGCGCAGTGCAATAGTCATCATCATGGAAAGCTCATGTACGGGGAAATGCAGCTTTTTAAGCGGAGAAAGCAGCCTTTCTATCGCGTCGGTCAGCATTATCGGCGAGGTGGTATAGGTCAGCAGCGACATTCCCACGATAAGCGCGATAACGCGGATAAGCATGAATGTAGCCATGCGTATGCCCTCGGGGTAGATAGTTATTATCCACCACTGCCAAAGCGGCTCAGCGCCCTTTACAAAAAGCAGATTGAGCAGCGCTGTGAATATCATCAGCGGCAATATCGGCTTTATGCTCTTTAAGATCATCACGAGCTTTATGCCCGACAGCACATAGCAGAAAACTATAAACAGCATACATAAAAGCAGTCCCGTATAGCTCTGCGCTGCAAATATCGCAACAAGATACAGGATATCAAGCAGTATCTTTATGCGGCTGTCAAGCCGATGCACGACAGATCTTCCCGGGAAGTACTGTCCTATCGTTATATCCTTAATCATTCGTTCTGTCCTTTTATCAGAGCAAGCAGGCGTTCTGCCGCCCTGTCTGTTGTATATATATCGTTTCCTATATCTGTTCCGAGTTCCTTTAAGATATGCGACATACGTGTTATCTGAGGAACATCAAGACCTATCTTTGCAAGCTCATCGGTACGCTCAAACACCTTGTCGGTGTCATCGTAGCAGAAAAGCTTTGCTTTGTTCATTACAAGCACCTTGGAGGCATATTTTACGATATCCTCCATGGAATGCGATACGAGAAGTATCGTTTTGCACGAGGTTTCATGATAATGCTTTATCCTGCCGAGTATCTTATCTCTGCCCTTGGGGTCAAGACCTGCGGCAGGCTCGTCAAGGATAAGCACCTCGGGATCCATTGCAAGCACTCCGGCAAGCGCGACCCTGCGCTGCTGTCCGCCCGAAAGCTCAAACGGAGAGCGGTCAAGCAGATGTGTTATGCTCATAGCCTCGGCAGCCTCTTTCACGCGGCGGTCTATCTCCTCCTCGGACAGTCCCATGTTCTTTGGTCCGTATGCTATATCCTTCGCTACGGTATCCTCAAACAACTGATGCTCGGAATACTGGAACACGATGCCCACCTTGAAGCGGATATCGCGGATATTCACATTTTTATCCCATATATTTATGCCGTCAACAAATATCTCTCCCGAAGTGGGCTTGATAAGTCCGTTGAGGTGCTGGATAAGCGTGGATTTGCCGCTTCCCGTATGTCCGATGATACCAACGAACTCACCCTTTTTAACGGAAAGGCTCACGTGATCGACAGCGGTCTTTTCAAACGGTGTGCCTACGCTGTATTTGTAGGTCAGACCCTTTGTTTCGATAATGCCGTCTGTGCTTTTGTCATGAGTATCAGACTCAACACGCTGCGGAAGATGAAGCTCGCCGCGCTTTTTGAGCGCAGCAATAGCCTCGGCACAATCCTGCTCAAAAATTATTTCCGCGGAAATATCCACTCCGCCCTTGCGCAGCTTATTTGCAAGCTCTGTTACCTGCGGCACGTCAAGACCGACTGCCTCAAGCTCCTCCTCACGGGAGAATACCTTTGTGGGTATGTCGTCCATGATCACTCTGCCCTTATCCATTACGATAACTCGGTCAGCCTGTGCCGCCTCCTCCATGTAATGCGTGATAAGGACTACTGTTATTCCCTTATCCTTGTTGAGGTGCTTTATGGTATTCATTACCTCGCGTCTGCCCTTGGGATCAAGCATTGCGGTAGGCTCGTCCATGACGATACAGCGCGGCTGCATTGCGATTATTCCCGCTATGGCGATACGCTGCTTCTGACCGCCCGAAAGCTGATGGGGAGCGTGCTCGCGGAACTCATACATATCCACCTGCTTCAGTGCGTTATCAACGCGCTTGCGGATCTCGGCAGGCGGTACGCCCAAATTCTCGGGAGCAAACGCAACGTCCTCCTCCACGATAGTCGCTACAAGCTGGTTATCGGGATTCTGGAATACCATGCCTACTGTCTGGCGCACGTCAAACAGCCTGTCCTCGTCGGCGGTGTCGATACCGTCAACAATGACCTTGCCCTCGGTGGGGGTGAGTATTGCGTTGAAGTGCTTTGCAAGCGTGGATTTACCGCAGCCGTTATGACCGAGGACTGCTAAAAACTGACCCTCGGGCACTGTAAGACTTATGTCTTTAAGCACATTGTTGCGCTCTGTTATGTTGCCCTCATCATCGCGGGTGACGTAATCAAAGCTGAGATTTTCTACTTCTATAATGTTCAATTGCTGTAACCTCTAAAATCATCTTATTGTAGGGACACGGCTTGCTGTGTCCCTCCGAAATGATCATTTAAATCTAACTATTGCCGTACTTCCGCAAGGGAGCGCCATGCCTGTCTGCTTTACGGGGAGTCCTATCTCCTCGGACAGCACCTCGATATCAAAGCGCTTGCCGACCGTAGTATGCAGCAGGTAGCTCATTACCGACGCGGAAAGTCCAGTTGTGTAGCTGTTTAAGAGAATAAACAGCGGCTTGTCGGTGAGGAGCTGAGTTATCATGGTCATGAGGTCGTAGATATTGTCCTCTAATCTCCACATCTCGCCGTTTGTGCCTCTGCCGTAGCTTGGAGGGTCAAGGATAATGCCGTCATAGCGTGTGCCGCGGCGTATCTCACGTCCTATGAACTTCACCGCATCGTCAACTATCCAGCGGATAGGCTTGTCGGACAGCCCCGAAAGCTTTGCATTCGTCCTTGCCCAGTCTACCATGCCCTTTACAGCGTCGCAGTGACATACGGAAGCGCCAGCCTTTGCGCAGGCAAGAGTTGCGCCGCCTGTGTACGCAAAGAGATTGAGCACGTTTATGGGACGGTCTGCATTCTTTATCTCGTTCATGCAATAGTCCCAGTTTACCGCCTGCTCGGGGAAAAGTCCCGTATGCTTGAAGCCTGTGGGCTTTACCATAAAGGTAAGCTCGCCGTACTTTATCTGCCAGCTCTCGGGGAGCTTTCTGCGGTAGTCCCATGAGCCGCCGCCCGAAGATGAACGGTTATATTTTGCATGGGCGCTGTGCCACTCGGGAGCCTCGCCCTCGCACCTCCATATTATCTGCGGGTCGGGACGGATAAGCGTTACATCGCCCCAGCGCTCCAGACGCTCGCCGTCTGAGGTGTCTATCAGGCAGTAGTCCTGCCACTTGTCGGAAATTCTCATGTTTTTTGTCCTTTGTATTTTTTATTCCCACTCAACGCATGAGGGGAGCTTTTCTTCACTTTCAAAGTCGGGATCGCTAAGAAGCGCCATAAATTCCTCGGCACATTTCAGCATGAGCGGCTTTTTGAGCGGTTCTCCGCCCGAAGCAACTCTTTCGTTGTTCCATTCCTTATAAAGCGATACAGTATATCCGCCGAAGTGCTTTTCTATCATCAGCTTCGGATAAGAAAAGTCGTAATACTCACGACCCGCGCCCTCGTCGCGTTCCAAAGAAGCCTTTTCACACAACGTAATTATGTTGCCTTTAACCGCATTTATTGCCGCTTTGAGGCTTTTACTGTCCGTCACTCGCACAGGCGCTCTGAAGCCGTAAGAAAACACAAGCATTTTTTACTCCTTATCTTAGCAAAGCGCAGCTCTTACCTCGTCTGCTATCATATTCGTGAGGCGCGTAACCATGTCCATGTCCTTGCCTTCAAGCATTACGCGCACCAGCGGCTCTGTACCGCTCTCGCGGACAAGCACCCTGCCCTCGCCG
This sequence comes from uncultured Ruminococcus sp., assembly GCA_964435155.1. Taxonomy (GTDB): domain Bacteria; phylum Bacillota; class Clostridia; order Oscillospirales; family Ruminococcaceae; genus CAG-115. The sequence continues at coordinate 19,285 of CAYSYF010000005.1, forward strand.
CTGAACTCACGTTCTGCAAGATCTATGCATTCCATGATGGAGGGAGTTTCGCTCCACTTGCCCTTGCTCTGCTCCGTTATCCTTACATTTACAAGGAGCTGCGGGTAGTCCTTGATGTCCTGTACAAGCTCGGAAAGCATTTTGCCTGTTTCCTTCATTACCTTGAGGATCATTGCGGCTGTAAGCTGTCCGTCGCCCGTGGTAGCGTAGTCAAGCAGGATAATATGTCCCGACTGCTCGCCGCCAATATTATAACCATATTTCAGCATTTCCTCCAGCACATAGCGGTCGCCCACCTTTGCGCAGAGAGTGTTTATGCCGTTACTTTTCATGTAGTTGTGGAAGCCGAGGTTGCTCATTACCGTTACAACGGCAGTGTCGCCTTTCAGCTTGCCTATGCTCTTTAAATACTTCGCAACAACTGCGATAAGTCTGTCGCCATCTACGATATTGCCGTACTCATCAACTGCAAGGCAGCGGTCAGCGTCACCGTCAAAAGCGAAGCCTGCCTGAAGTCCGTTTTCCTTGACATAAACCGCAAGCTTCTCAATGTGAGTAGAGCCGCACTCGTCGTTGATGTTTGTGCCGTCGGGGGTGTTTGCTGTGAAGCTGCCGTCAACGCCAAGTCCTGTGAACAGCTTTTCAGCGGTCGCCGCGGAGCTTCCGTTTGCACAGTCGAAGCCTATCTTCATTCCCGAAAGGTCGATATCTACGCACTTCTGAATGTAGTTTATGTAATCATCTGCGGCATTGGAGCGGCGCATTATTATTCCTACCTCTGTGCCGTCGCGGAGAGTTATCTCCTCGGGGCGGTCAAGAATGAGCGCCTCGATCTCCTCCTCAACGCTGTCGGGAAGCTTGAAACCCTCGCCCGAGAACAGCTTTATGCCGTTGTACTCAACGGAATTGTGCGACGCGGAGATCATAACGCCTGCGTCAGCCTTGTATTCTCTCACGAGATACGCAACCGCAGGTGTCGGCACTACTCCCAGAAGCTCTGCATTTGCACCGACAGAAGCAAGTCCTGCCGCAAGTGCGCTTTCAAGTATCCTTGACGATACTCGTGTATCCATGCCCACGAGGATACGAGGGTGAGCCTTGCCGCTCTCCTTTGTCAGCACATAAGCCGCTGCTCTGCCTATCTGCATTGCAAGCTCACAGGTAAGCTCTGTTACGGCAACGCCGCGCGCGCCGTCTGTTCCGAAAATTCTTGCCATGGTTTTTCCCCCATTTATTTAGTGAGGAGTTAGGAATGAGGAATGAGGAATTGATGTGTCAGCTTCGCTGACTTATTTAAAGCGGCTTCGCCGCAGCTCATACGATCATTCTGCTCCATTTTATTTTAGTTTACAGCAAAGTCTGCTGTCCGTCCTTCAGTATACCCAGATGCTGGTATGCAAGCGCCGTTGCAGTTCTTCCTCGCGGAGTTCTTGCAATAAAGCCCTGCTGCATAAGGAACGGCTCGCAGACTTCTTCGAGAGTTACACTCTCCTCGCCAAGCGCCGAGGCAAGCGTTTCAAGTCCCACAGGACCGCCGTTGTAGCCCTTGATTATCATTTCAAGGAAGCGCTTGTCAAGGCTGTCAAGACCGAGCTTGTCGATCTCAAGGCGGTCAAGCGCGATATCGGCTATCCCGCGGTCTATCTTACCGTTGCCGAGCACCTCGGCAAAGTCGCGCACACGCTTTAAAAGTCTGTTTGCGATTCTCGGTGTACCGCGTGAGCGCTTTGCTATCTCCATAGCTCCATCTCTTGTGCAGGGTATCGCCAATATCACCGCCGAGCGCTGTACGATGTCGCAAAGCTCCTCGGGGCTGTACAGCTCCAATCTCTGAACTACGCCAAAGCGGTCACGAAGCGGTGCGGAAAGCTGTCCCGAACGTGTTGTTGCTCCGATAAGCGTGAAATGCGGAAGGTCTATACGGATAGAGCGCGCCGAAGGTCCGTTGCCCATGATGATATCAAGGACATAGTCCTCCATCGCAGGATACAGCACCTCCTCCACCTGCCGCGACATACGGTGTATCTCGTCGATAAACAGCACGTCATTCGGCTGGAGGTTTGTAAGCAGTGCCGCTAGGTCGCCTGCCTTTTCAATAGCGGGACCTGAGGTAACTCTGATATTTACGCCCATCTCGTTTGCTATGATACAGGAAAGGGTGGTCTTACCGAGTCCGGGAGGTCCGTACAGAAGAACGTGGTCGAGGCACTCTCCGCGCTTTTTAGCCGCTTCGATGTACACAGCCATGTTTTCCTTTACCTTTTCCTGTCCGATGTACTCGGAAAGCACCTTCGGGCGCAGACTGTACTCTATATCGGTGTCTGATGCATTATATTCGGGTTCTACGATCCTGCCACTCGGCGCGAACATTTCCTCCGAATTATTCATCTCCAGCATTTTCTTCACCCTTTTCACATTTTTTATTTAAGCTACAATACTCACAGGAATGAGAAGTACACTTGGGCTTCTTGTCGTCGTCCTCTTCCTTTTGTATGCGTCTGTAATACTCCTTGGGCAGGTCGTCGCCGTCAGCATTGTCTGCATTATTGAATCTGCATATCGCTGTCATTCGCCTTGCAAGCTTATCCGGCTCATTATAGCCAAGCAGCACCGCTTTCTGATAATACTCGCGGCTTTTTTCTTCGTCGCCCTTCATTGCAAGTATGGTTGCAAGCTCCGCAAAGATGAGCGGGTGGTTCTCCTGCACCTTTGCAAGCTCGGTCAGCTTCTCGACCGCGATATCGTCCTCGCCGCGCGCAACGTGTATCTTCGCGATGCTATAGCCCGAATAGCCGTGGTTGGGGTCGAAATGCAACGCCTGCTCAAAGCAGTACATTGCCTTATCAAGCTTGCCCTCAACAAAATAAGCGTGTCCTAAACGCGACTGTATCTCGGGGTTATCGGGAGCGTAATCCGCTGCTTTTCTGTAACACCACATCAGCTTGGAATCATCAGATGTAGTTTCATAAAGGCGCACCAGCCATTCGATACAGAAAAGCTGATTCTGTCTTACGTCCGCAAGAGAAAGCGCCTGCATGAGCTGCTCCTCAGCATTGGCGTAATCGCCCTTTATCATATAATAGATGCCTCTGTGTGCGGTCTTTGCGATCTTATCCTTCATCACAGCCTTGAAGCCGTCCTTGCCCATTGCCTTTAATGCGGTGCGGCGGCATCTGAGGTTGTAAACATATGTATTTCCGAGTATTATCGAAATGCACACCATCACAGCAAAGCCTATCACAACTCCGCCTGAAAGTATCACCATATCTCTGTTTTCAGGGAGGAGGATATATGCCGCTGCGATAGAAAGAAAGCATACTGCAAGACAAACTATTGCGGCTATTATACTGCGTTTGTGCATATTTTTTTCCTCCGTTTCTTCGGCTTAGCTGCCGAGATTTTTTAATGCATACTTTATTATCTCCTCAACAGACGCGTCGGGGCTTACTCCTGCGATGGCGTTCTGAGCCTGCGTCATCGGGAAGCCGAGCACGCAAAGCGCTGTAAGAGCCTCGGAAACGTTATTTCCGCCTGTAACAGCAGCGGAAGGCTCTGCCGCATAATCCACTGCGGAGATATGCTGCTCCTTTGCGACCTTGTCCTTTAACTCAAGCACGATGCGCTGTGCGGTCTTAGCGCCAATTCCCGGGCAGCGCGTCAGCGTCTTGCTGTCGCCCGTGGTTATGCACAGTGCAAGCTTTGATGGATTAAGCTCCGACAGAATGGACAGCGCAGCCTTCGGACCTACGCCCGAAACACTGAGTAGCTGCTTAAAGCAGGAAAGCTCTGCTGTATCGGCAAAGCCGAAAAGGTCAACTGCGTCCTCGCGGACATGAAGGTATGTAAAAAGCTTTACCTCGCCGCTACTGCCTATCTGCTTCAGCGTATTCATCGTCGTGCGGCAGGCATAGCCTACACCGCCGCACTCGACAACAGCGAGTGACGGCTCGGTGTGGATAAGCTCACCTCGTACACTGTATATCATTATTTCTTTCCTTTCTCCATTGCAAGTATCCTCGATAATGCCGAGCCGCTGGAATGTCCGTGGCAGATAGCCAATGCAACTGCGTCGGCTGTGTCATCGGGCTTCGGCACTTCCTTTAAATTCAGGATATTCTTTACCATCTCCTGGACCTGATGCTTTTCGGCTCTGCCGTAGCCAACCACCGCCTGCTTTACCTGTAGCGGCGTGTACTCGTATATCTCGATACCGCGCTGCGCCGCCGCGAGCATAATAACGCCCCTCGCCTGCGCAACGTCGATACCTGTGGTCTTGTTATTTGTGAAATAAAGCCGCTCTATCGACATACAATCGGGCTTTGTCATATCAAGCAGACTGCACATATCGTCATATATCTCTTTAAGGCGGCTGTCAAAGGGCTTGCCTGCCTCGGTGGTGATAGCGCCGTAATTCACGACCGAAAACTTGTTTCTGTCGTAATCAAGCACTCCATAACCGACTATCGCATAGCCCGGGTCAATTCCAAGTATCCTCATTATGTGTAGCTCTCATTATCCGTAACATAAGCGCGAACTCTGAGCGGTATGCAGAGCTTGTCAGAAAGCCTTTGGCAGCGCTCTATCTCGTCAGGTGTTATAACATCAACCACCGTAAAACCGACCTTGCCGCAGACCTCCTTCATCTGCTTTGCGAAATCAAGCATCACATCAAAGGACTTCTCACCAAAGGAAGGCTGGGTTACCTCGTTATAGCGCTTTGCATCGGGAGCATTCAGGCTTATCGAAACGCTGTCTATAACTCCCTTTAAGCTATTGACGTCGAAATCAGGATGAATGAGCTTTACAAGTCCGTTGGAATTAAGGCGGATATTAAGCTTGGAATTCTGCTTGATATACTCGGCAACGCGCACTACCATATCGGCACGCACCATAGGCTCGCCATAACCGCAGAACACAGCGTCCGTCATGCCGCTCTTATCGAATGCGTCAAAGGCGGCTGTGATCTCCTCAAAGCTTGGCTCATGCTCCAGCCACAGGCTGTCGTTATCTCTGATAGAGTCTGCGTTGTTTCTGATACAGAACACACAGCGGCAGGGGCAGCCGTTGGTGATATTGATGTAAAGCTTGCCCTCAAATTTATAGAAAATCGTCACAAAAACGCACCCTTCCGTAAAAATACTTAATCAGTTTATTATATCACTTTATTGGCGATTTGTCAAATATTTTTTATGTTTTCATGTGCAATTTTCACAGAATATTTGCATAAAAAAACCGCCTGAAAACAGGCGGTCTTTACTTTGCGATTTTTAATTACATCAGCTTCATAAGCTTTGCAGCAACACCGATATTGCCGAATGCATACAGTCTGCCGTCAGCAAGAGCGTCAGCGACAGAAAGCTTGCCGTCGATGATAGCGAGCGCATTCTCAACGGAAACAGCAGCCTCGATATCTCTCTCAACATAGTCATAAGGAGCAACGCTCAGCTTGCCGTCCTTTACCTCAATGTACATATGAGCCTCAAACTGACCGTACAGCTTGATATCAACAGCGCACTTGCCCTCGATAGCAGCAGCCTTCTTTGCGTCAAGCTTCTTAGCAAGCTTTGCAGCAACATCAGCAACTGTCAGCTCCTTCTTTGCGGGAGCCTTCTTGGCAGCAGGCTTCTTTGCTGCGGGCTTTGCAGCAGCCTTCTTAGCAGCAGGCTTCTTTGCTGCGGGCTTTGCGGCAGCCTTCTTAGCGGCAGGCTTCTTTGCTGCGGGCTTTGCGGCAGCCTTCTTCTCTGCGGGAGCAGCAGCCTTTACCTCAGCCTTCTTTTCAACGGGAGCGGCAACCTTCTTCTCAACAGGAGCTGCAACCTTTGCTTCAGTCTTTGCTGCAGGCGCAGCAGTCTTCTTTGCATTTGCCATGATCTTTAATTCCTTTCAAAATTACAGAATTACTCCCGCCGTAGCAGGAAAATATCTTACATAATATATAATAACATATTTTTTCGGATTTTTCAACTATTTTCGCTTATTTTTTCCGTTTTTCGGAACAATTAACGTTTGGAGCAAAAACTTACCACTCTTCGATGGGCTCGTCATCGGGAAGTATTCCGTCTTCAACATCAGCTTCATAAGTTTCTTCGGCGTCCCACGCTTCCTCTGTTTCGGACTGTTCGATGGGGTCGCCGTTTTCATCATAGCCGGGGATATCCCATGTGGGATCGGGGACGGAATCACTGCCATTGCCCGAGTACGAGATATAGCTTCTTGCAAAATAATTGTATACGCCGTTTGCAATAGCTGCTGCCATGCCGTCCTGATTGAGGTCATTCGCCATAGCCATGCACTCCTCCTCATTCGAGATGAAGCCCATCTCAACAAGAACGGAGGGGAAATCCTGCTGTAGCGTTACCCAGTAATAGCTGTACTTATCGCCGCGGTTTCTGCTTACACCGTCGCCGTAGACCTCGTTCTCATAGAACGCGGATAGCTGACTGCTGATATAGCCTGCAAGAGGCTGCGAGAACGGTGTGAAGTAATACACCTCGACGCCGCGCGCCTCCGTATTTATTGCGGAATTGCAATGCAGCGAGATGAACATATCCGCATCGTATGCACGTGCAATATTCGGGCGGTTATTCGTCGGGTAGACCTGACTCTCGGTATCAAGGCGGATCACCGTTGCGCCGAGCGCCATGAGCTTGTCGGCAAGCTTCTTTGCAACAGCGAGATTTACGGAGAATTCTGTAACATTTCCGATAGCGCCGGGATCAAGCTTATCCCAGCTTTCGGTGTAGCCGTGACCCGGGTCTATAACGATGACCTTATCCGAAAGCGTTGCTGTAGGCACTGCAAAGGTCAGCATAAGATCGCCGTTTCCGTCATAATAAGCGCCGCAACCGCTGTATATTCCTGCCTGAGCAAGCGTCAGCGTAAGCCTGAATTTAGGTACGCCGTTTTCCTCGACGGTTTCCCATTTGCCGCTGCTGAACAGCGAGCACGCCTCAAACGAGGGCAGCTTTGTAACGCTTGTAACATTATCAAATGTGATGTATACCTTGTCAGCATTGAAGCTTGTTACGCCATACTCACCGTCAAGCTGGTCATGATACTGAACAGATGTCGTCACATTAAAGGACGCCTTATAATCAAAATGCAGCTTTATGTAGCTCTTGCCGCCGACGTTGCCTATCTCCTTTACGACCAAAGCGTTCTCGCCGAGTCCCGTATCATAGAAGGTCTTTACGTCCGAAGCGGCGAAGCGCTTACCCGAGGTAGTGGTTATATAACCGCCCGACTCGCTCTTTACGTAATCAAGCGTGCCTGCGGGAAGCTGACAGAATGCAGGGCTTGGGATAGCTCCTGTTGTCATCGCATCGTAAACATTTGTGTAGTTCTCAAGCACCTTGATGTACTGAACGGTTTCAGTGTCATTAACGATGGGAGCCATCGTTCCGACTATTTCGCCTGTGCCGACAGCGCTCTGATCCTCAAGTATCTCAACAACGATGTCCTTTACAGGCTCGGGCTTTGCCTCAACTGTTACAGAGCCGCCTGTCATGTACTCGTCATAGCCGCTGTACGCAGCGTAATAAGTTATCTCACCAAGGTACTGCTCCTGTCCTATAAGACCTGCGGGGGCGGTGTAATAGCCGACAAACTTCGCATAGGACGAGTTTGCATCAAGCTCCTCGGAGCTGCCCTCTTTTTCCTTAAGGCTGATAGTCTGCCCTCCGATAGACGCGCTTACGCTCGCACCGCTGTAAGCAACCGCTACAAGCGCGATCTGTGTTCCGCCGTCAACAATTATATCAGAGGTCTGCTCGATAGAGGTCATAACGTCTATCCTGCGCTCGATGGAATAGTTGTACTGCTTGCCCTTATGCTCGATAGTGAAGCTGTTCCAGCCGACATTAAGCGGCTCGTTGAAATAGAAGTTGCCTGCCTCGTTCAGCTTGATCTTGCTGCCGTCAAAGTAAACGTCGAAATTCTCGTCAAACGTACCCATGAACTTCACCGAAGCGTCATAAGTAACGAAGCTGAGCGATGTCGGTGATATCATTTCAAGGTTTTCAAATATTGTTTCGGTGTTTATCTGCTCGGAGAAATACTTCATCAGCGTATCGGTCGTGCCGAGGGGGTTCTCCTTAAGCGACTGATAGGAATTGAATACGCTGCCGCCGATGTTTTCGTAATCCTCCAGCACTGTAAGCTGACGCAGAAGCTGATCCTCGTACCAGTTGCTTCTGCCGATACGCTCGTTAAGATGCAGCACGTAGGTCTTAGCGCCGTTTGCCTCACAAAGGTCGTACCACCACTTCACAACGGACTCGAAATTAAGCGAATAATCCGATGTGGAGCCGTAGGTCTTTACCACCACGAAATCCGCGTACTGCTTTTCAACGTATTTTTTTGTATCGGAAAATCCGTCGTAAAGCGCCTGAACAGTATCCTCAGTGGGCGAGCCAAGCTCATTCGTGCTCTGATTTGCCCACATATCATTTATCATAAGTCCGACTGCGACCGTATTATTTGTACGGCGGATAACCTCGGAAATGCTGCGGACGATATACTCGTTGGTTTCATACAGCCAGTTCTCATAGCCAATGCCCGAGCCGCTTGCCATGTATTCGGCATACATAGCACCGCTGTCCTGCATATAGTAATTGGTCAGAATGATACCGTCACAGGCATATTTCATCACGAATTTATGTACCGCAGCGGAAAATCCGCTCTTTATGCCTATTCCCTGCTCTGTGAGGTCTTCGATAAGCTCATTGACATCAAGCACTACAAAGACCGACATTCCTGCGCTGCGGAAACGGTCTATCGCGCTTCCAAGCACGCTCGTGCCTGAATTAAGCTCAAGATCGTAATAGCTTACTTCCTCATAGTCGGTATTGATAAGCACGGTGTTCATGCCGTACTCGGAGAGCTGTGTGTAAAGCTCGTCCAGATCAGCCGCAAGCGTGATATCCGAGGTATCCTCAACACAGAAGTCAAGCCCCGGCGTCAGCGTCACAGCCCTTACTCCGTCGCGGAGATACACCTTATTTTCGCGCTCGGCGGGAAGCTGCACTTCCTGCTGAACAGCTTCCTGCGGCTGCTCCGCAGGCTCTGCATAGGCGGTCACCGCGCCAAGCGCAAGGCTCGCCGCAAGCGCCGCACAAAGCAGCTTTTTTAATATCTTTTTCATCATTTTCCCCATTATCCAACTCAATCTAATATATCTGTAAATCCGTCTATCTCAGCCCAGACCTGCTCTGCGACAGCGTCATCGGCACCGAATATGCTCTTGTAGCTGTAAAGCGAGATACCGCCGTAGCTTGCGCAGCTCATCGCTATCTCAAGCTGTCTTGCTAGTATCGTATCGTCATTTACCCATTCGTATTTTCCTTCGCCTGCCCAGACGTCCTCTGCGCCTATCTTATAGGCTGCAAGACCTACGACCAGCGGTATTCCGCCCTCGGCAGCAAGCTCGTCCCAGCGCTCAAGGCACTGAACATAGGGCTGCGTGGAGTTATCAAAGCCGTAATATATCTGCGGCACGATGTAATCGACAAAACCTGCCTCGGTACACCAGCGCTCAACATCTGCGAAAACATGGTTGTAATTATTCTCTATACTTCCCTGACAGCTTACGCTGAACAGCGCTGTGGGATTTGCGTCCTTTACGGCGTCATAGATAGCTTCAACAAGCTCGCTGCAATTATCGTAGCGAAATTGTGCAAGGCTTGTGTAATCGCTGTCGAGATACGCTGTTTCATCAAACCAGACATCGGTAGTGGGATAAAAATAATCGTCAATATGAAGTCCGTCAACATCATACTTTGCGACTATCTCCGCCGCACCGTCAGCAACAAGCTCTATCACCTCGTCATAAGCGGGATTGAGGTAATAATATCCGCTTACCTCGACGATGTACTCGCCGTTTGTGGCACGATCGTCGTACCAGTCATAAACCGTATAGTCGCCGTAGCTGTCAATATCCGAGGTGCTGCACATTCTGAGCGGATTTATCCAAGCCTGTACGGAAAGGTCGCGGTCGTGCGCTTCCTCAATGATTATCTCAAAGGGGTCGTAGCCGGGCGAGATATTTATCGTTCCCGAAGCGTATTTCGACCACGGGAACAGCTCCGACTCGTAATAGGCATCACCATGGGAACGGGCATGGACGTAGACCGTATTCAGCCCGATATCCACACAATTGTCGAAGGCTTCACCGATATTCTCGCGGAACTGCGCTTCGGTCTTGCCCTGCATGAGCGTGAGATATTCAAGATAGGATATCCATATTCCCTTGACCTGATTATAATTTTCGGTCTTATAATCATTCGTACCGAAATCAAGCGGCGCTTCTACAGGCACGTCCGCCGAGGTGCTTTCGGTAGTGGCGGAAGCGTTTGTCTGCACTGCCGTTGTCGTTTCTTCAGGAGCGGCAGTGCTCTCCTTCGGAACAGTAGTTTCCTCAGGGACGGTAGTTTCGCTCTCGGACGGGTCTTCCCTTACAGCAGTTGCAGCCGATGTTGTGGTCTGCGTTACGGACGGCACTGTTTCCTCAGGAATGATTATCTCGTCGGGAATGATTATCTCATCAGGAGCATTCTCCGTGGTTGTCTTTGCAGCGGCAGTGCTTTCTGTCGTTTCGGGAGCGGTAGGCTCGGCAGTATCGGGAGCCTCGGCTGAAGGTACGGGATCCTCCGACGAAGCGGAAGTCGTACTGCTGATATCAACAGTATTTATACTTTCTGTCTGCTCTGCCGACTGCTGCCCCGAGCAGCCCGAAAGCAAGGCTGCGGCAAGCAATACGCAAAGCACGTATTCTGATCTTTTTTTCATATTTTCCCCCTTGCCCTTCAGGGCAAAACTATATTTTTACATACCTGTGGTATTATATATATTTATAGTTATACTTATTATAACAAATGTTGATCTGATAGTCAATACAAAAATCGTCAAAAACGGCACAAATATTGATATTTATGGAGTTTTTTATATCAAGCTCCACCTTTTCAGCAATGTTATTTACAATTAAATACAATTATTTATGAAAACCTGACTTTTTTTGCAAAACCACTTGACATTGACAAGCTTTTATTCTAAACTATAAAATAGCGTGTTTTGACGCATTTTTTAACATAGGAAGGATTTTGTCATAATGGAGAACATTATCAGTCTGAGAAACATAGTTGTCGAATTCGACGGCGAACAGATCCTAAAAAATATCGACCTTGACATTAAGGACAAGGAATTTGTGACCCTGCTTGGTCCGTCCGGCTGCGGTAAGACTACAACGCTGCGTATCATCGGCGGCTTTCTTACTCCGAACAGCGGCGATGTTATGCTGGAAGGCAAGCGTATCAATGACCTGCCTCCCCATAAGCGTGATGTAAACACCGTATTCCAGCGCTATGCGCTATTCCCTCACCTTAATGTATATGACAATATCGCGTTCGGTCTGCGTATCAAGAAGATCCCCGAAAAGGAGATACTCAAGCGCGTTGGCGAAATGCTGGAGCTTGTGAACCTGCGCGGCTATGAAAAGCGTACAGTAAACCGTCTTTCGGGCGGTCAGCAGCAGCGTGTTGCTATCGCAAGAGCGCTTGTAAACCGTCCCAAGATCCTTCTTTTGGACGAGCCTCTCGGCGCGCTTGACTTAAAGCTGCGCAAGGAGATGCAGATAGAGCTGAGAAAGATCCAGCAGGCACTTGAGCTTACCTTTGTTTATGTAACACACGATCAGGAAGAGGCTCTTACGATGAGCGATACTGTTGTTGTTATGAACAACGGTCATATCCAGCAGATAGGCTCGCCCACCGACATCTACAACGAGCCTGTAAATGCGTTCGTTGCTGACTTCATCGGAGAAAGTAATATCCTAAACGGCTGTATGCCCCGCGACTGCCTCGTAGAATTCTGCGGCAAGCAGTTTGAGTGCGTGGACAAGGGCTTCTCTCCAAACGAGACCATTGACGTTGTTATCCGTCCCGAGGATATCAAGGTAATTCCTGCGGCTGACGCAAAGCTTACAGGTATCGTTGAGTCCGTTGTATTCAAGGGTGTGCACTATGAGATGATAGTTGACGGCGTTGACCATAAGTGGATGATACAGTCCACAAAGGCTGAAGAGGTCGGCAGCATGATCGGCATGACCTTTGACCCCTACGATATCCATATCATGAAAAAGGCAAAGGAGGAAGACTGAAATTGAGAAAGCTCCGCTTTTTTGCCACTCCTTATCTTGTATGGATGGTTGTGTTCATCGTTGTTCCGCTGCTGATGGTAGCGTACTTCGCGTTTACCGATGAAAACGGACAGTTCACGCTTGAAAACGTTGCAAACGCAGGTCAGTACACCAGCATTTTCGTGCGCTCGATCTGGCTTGCTATAATCGCTACCGTTGTGTGCCTCGTTATCGCTTATCCGCTGGCGTTCCTGCTTTCGCGCATGAAAAAGCATCATCAGGGCACAATGCTCATGATCGTTATGCTCCCGATGTGGATGAACTTCCTGCTGCGTACACGCGCATGGGTCACACTCCTCGGAAACACAGGCGTTATCAACTCCATTCTCGGCTGGTTCGGTCTTGAGCCTATCAAGATGCTGAACACTGAGGGTGCTGTCGTCCTCGGCATGGTGTACAACTACCTGCCCTACATGATACTTCCCCTTTACTCCGTAATGGTGAAGATCGACAGATCCGTGCTGGAGGCTGCGTCCGATCTCGGCTGCAACCCCATGAAAACGCTTTTCAAGGTGGTAGTTCCGCTCAGCGTTCCCGGTATCATGTCGGGAATTACGATGGTATTCGTTCCTGCTATCAGTACATTTATCATATCCCGAATGCTCGGCGGCGGCTCTAATCTGCTGATCGGTGACCTTATCGAGATGCAGTTCCTCGGAAATGCGTACAACCCGCAGCTCGGCGCGGCGATATCGCTGGTGCTGATGGTCATAATCCTATTGATAATGACGATAATGAACCAGTTCGATCCCGACGATCAGGTGCTTATTTAAGGAGGTGCGACAGTGAAAAAGCTTGGAAAGATCTATATTGCTCTCGTGCTGCTGTTCCTGTATGTGCCGATCTTCGTGCTCATCGTGTTTTCGTTTAACGAGTCCAAGAGCACCGCGTTTACAGGCTTCACCTTTGAATGGTACGAGAAGCTGTTCAGAAATGACATCATCATTTCTTCTCTGATAAACACAATAATCATCGCTGTTGCGGCAAGCATACTTTCTACTATACTCGGCACCTTTGCAGCTATCGGCATACACTCCATGAAAAAGGTTCCCAAGGCTATCGTAATGAACGTTACGAATATGCCCGTCATAAACCCCGAGATCGTAACGGGTGTTTCGCTGATGCTGCTGTTCGTGTTCTTTGCAGCAAGAATGAACCTTGAATTTGGTTTCTGGACGCTGCTTATCGCGCACATCACATTTAACGTGCCATACATTATCCTGAATGTTATGCCGAAGCTTAGACAGATGGATCCAAACCTCTTTGAGGCGGCGCAGGATCTCGGCTGCAGCCCTGTTACTGCGTTCCGCAAGGTAATTCTTCCTGAGATCATGCCCGGCGTGCTGAGCGGCTTTCTGATGGCATTCACATACTCGCTGGACGACTTTGTAATAAGCTACTTCACCTGCGGCGCTACCTCTCAGACGCTCCCCATCACGATCTACTCGATGGTGCGCAGAAAGGTTTCTCCCGAAATAAACGCGCTGTCCACTATCCTCTTTGTGTTTGTAGTTATCGTGCTTATCGTGAAGAATATCCTTGAAAACCGCAAATACAGAAGCAATGCTTCGGGAAAGGCGGACTACTGATATGAAAACAAGAAGATTTTTTGAAGCTGCCTCTGCCCTGCTGCTGACTGCAAGCCTGCTCTGCGGCTGCGGCGGAAGCTCTGCGGCTGACGGCGAGAGCCTCGAAACAGGTGAAGCTGAGGAGATCGAAGCGCAGACCCTCACCGTTGAGGATATGGAATACTACACCCGATTTCAGGGACAGGGTATCTCAATAAATGTCTACAACTGGGGCGAATATATCTCCACAGGCGCAGACGAGGGCACTCTCGATGTAAATGCCGAGTTCACCAAGCTTACAGGTATTCAGGTGAACTACACCACCTACCCCTCGAACGAGGATCTTTACTCAAAGCTTAAAAACGGCGGCGCAAGCTACGATGTGATCATTCCCTCCGACTATATGATCTCAAAGATGATCAATGAGGAAATGATACAGCCGATAGACCTTGAAAATATCCCTAATTTCAAGTATATCATGGATAATTTCAAGAACCCTGCTTACGATCCCGAAAACCTCTACTCCGTTCCCTACACATGGGGTACGGTAGGTATAATCTACAACACTACTCAGGTAGATGTTGCAGAGGAAGATATCGACTGGGATATCCTGTGGGACGAAACTTATGCAGATCAGATATTGATGTTCGACAATCCCCGCGACGCTTTTGCTATCGCTGAGATAATGGCGGGCTACTCACTGAATACCGAAGACCCTGACGAGCTTATCATAGCGGCTGAACGTCTTAAAGAGCAGAAGAGCGTTGTTCAGGCTTATGTTATGGACGAGATATTCGACAAGATGGCAAGCGGTGACGCTTGGCTTGCGCCCTACTACGCAGGCGACGCGCTGACTATCCTTGAAGAAAATGAGGATCTTGCATTCGTTGTTCCGAAGAGCGGCACAAACCTCTTTGTTGACGCAATGTGTATTCCCGTAGGCGCAAAGCAGAAGGAAGCGGCTGAGATGTACATCAACTTCATGTGCGAGCCTGATATCGCATTCGCGAATATCGACTACATCTGCTACTCCACTCCGCACTCCGAGGCATTTGAAATGCTGGACGAGGAAACTCAGAACGATCCTGTTTCCTACCCCGATGACGAATACCTCGAAGCGAACACCACCGTATTCGTAAACCTCTCTGATGAAGCTAATGCGCAAATGCAGAAGCTGTGGACAGAGATGAAGTCGGCTCAGGCTGAAAATACAAACCAGTGGATAGTTCCTACCTTCCTTGCTCTTTGTATCGCGGCGACTATCGGAATACTGATAAGACGCCATCTGAAGAACAAGAAGGATATATTCTGATACAACGATCCCCCTCTTATAAAAGAGGGGGATAATTTTATTTCAGTATATCCTCGGGAACGATGTCTGCCATGCGTTTGTAGCCTGCTTTGCTTGGGTGGAGATGGTTTACGGGGCGCGACCCTGTTTACTTCATGGTTTCGCGCAGCGAAATCGCACACCCTTAGTGTGCGAAATGAAGTCGCGCCGCGGCGACTTATTTTAAAATTTCCTCGGGAACGATGTCTGCCATGCGTTTGTAGCCCAGCTTGCTTGGGTGCAAGTGGTCGCCGCTGTCGTAGATAGGCAGGAAACGCTCGGGGCGGTCGGGATCGCAGACAGCCTTGTCGAAATCAATACAGCCGTCTATCAGATCAGTAGTCCTTATCCACTCGTTGAACGCTGCACGGATCTCCTCTCTGAACGGTGCGTAGGTGCGCCAGCCCTCTATCGGCAGAAGTGTTCCGACATACACCTTGTAGCCGTACCCGCGCGCCTTTTCAATATAGAATTTCATGCATTCTATAAGCTCCTCTACGGTTGGGAGATCGCTCATTGGTCGGAAGGGATTGACTTCCTTTCCGACAGGGTGGATAATATCGTTTATGCCATGCTGGATAATTACCGTATCAGCACCGTCTGTGGGAACCTCATGGTCGAAACGCTTGCTACCCATAAGCCCGTAGCTCTCATAGGTGATACAGCTATACTCGCGCAGCATTCTCGTGCCGCTTGCCGCTCTGCGGATAATTGCGGTATTAAGCTTGTCCTCGCGGTTGCAGCGCAGAGTAAGATACTCGGGCCAGTCCTGTGCAGTGATGGAGTCGCCATAGCAGACAACAGTGCGGTTTTCCGCGGAAGTCAGCAGCGATACATTGCTTAAGAAATAGATTATATTGGTGCTTCTGGCGATATCCTGTGATATCTGATCTACCTCTGTCTGATCACCTATAGCGTAGATACCCTCGGTCAGCGGTCCGCTGGTATACACCGCGGAGCGAAGCTGAGTGAAGTCCTCAAAATAGAAGCTTACCACGATAAGGCTCTGAGGATATACCTCACACTGAAGCTCGTCAGAAACAGCATTCTGCTCAGCTTCTATCGTTACCTCGCGCTTGCCGCCGAAGGTCACGGGATAAAACTCGCCATTGACATTTACCGTCACCTTATCGAACTTTACCGCCTCAGTACCGCAGTAATTGTCGAATGTGAGCCTGAGTGCTTTACCGCCGAACTGTGTATAGATCGGGTATCGGATAGTAAGGTTTTTGTTGTAGCTCTCGGGGCGGTTCTCGCCTATCGAAATGGCGTTGCCCCATACACTTGCCCAATGCATGGAAGCGCTCATTTTATCATTCCTTTGTTCTTTTATCTTTAAATAATCCCTCTGCGCTCAGCCTCTGCAACAAGCCTCGGCTGTATCTCGGGGTAGGTCAGCTTCGGCGGGTGCTCGTCAAGAAAATACACCTTTTCGATCTCGTTCGTGGGCTTTACTCCTATCGAGGTTATGCTTGCATAGTACAGCATTCCATAGCTTGTCGTGCCGCCGTCTGTAACAGAATATATGCATACAGGGATAAGCTCGAATTTCTTAGCGCCTGTTTCTTCGTAAAGCTCGCGGCGAGCGGCTTCTTCTATAGTTTCGCCCGCTTCCCTGTGACCGCCCGGTATCTCATAGGTTAGGCGCTCTCTGTGCTTGCAGTATATCCACTTACCCTTGTATCTTGAGATAATGACTGCGAATTTTAACAGCTCATCATCTATCTCATCGTGAAAATTGACCTGCATCTTCTGTGCCTCCGTTGTTTTTTATCTCCATTTCATGGATATATCAAATGCCTGCACGCTGTGTGTGAGTGCGCCAAGCGAGATTATGTCAATGCCTGTCTTTGCGACCTCGGCAATGTTGTCAAGAGTAATGTTGCCGCTTGCTTCAAGCTTTGCTCTGCCGCCAACAAGCTTTACTGCCTCAGCCATCGTTTCGCAGCTCATGTTGTCAAGCATGATGACATTCACTCCGCAGGCAACGGCTTCCCTAACCTCGTCAAGAGTACGTGTTTCCACCTCTATCTGAAGCATATGTCCTGCCTTCTTGCGAAGCTCTGTAACCGCTGCGGTAATGCCGCCGTAGGCATCGATGTGATTATCCTTTAGCATCGCGGCATCAGTAAGGTTATAGCGGTGGTTTCTGCCGCCGCCTGCGAGAACGGAATACTTCTGAAGCGCGCGAAGTCCGGGGAGCGTTTTTCTTGTGTCAGCAATTGAAGCATTAGTGCCTTCTACAAGCTTTACACACTTGTTTGTGTAGGTGGCAATTCCGCTCATGTGCTGGAGAAGATTAAGCGCGGTGCGCTCTGCCTTCAGCATAAGACGTGTATGACCTGTGAACTCTGCAATGATATCGCCGTTTTTCACCTCGTCGCCGTCCTTGAACTTACACTCGATCTTCATATCGGGATCGAGCATGGTAAACACTCGCAGCGCAACATCAAGACCTGCGATAACGCCGCTTGCCTTTGCTATAAAATATGCCGAGGAAACGCTGTCCTCTGCGATAAGCAGGTCGGCGGTGCTGTCTATGTAATTTATATCCTCGTTAAGTGCGGTCTTGATGATATCATCAACGTAAAATGGGAGCAGTATCATTATTCCTTATCCTTTCGTTCCAATATCTCTGTAAGTATTATGTAAGCCACCGTAACAAGCGACTTTGTTTCAACATAGGCTGCTGTTATCTCGTAGCCGCCCGTTTCAAGCATATTTTTAAGCTCGGCAATACGAACCAGCCCCTTTTCAGCCTCGTCATAATCGGGGTGGATAAAGAACGAGCGCTGCATGATATGACGCACCTCTGTCTTTATGCCCTTGGGAAGCTCTTTTCCATCGGGAGAGGGCATCGGATATTCTATCTCGGCGCGGTCGTCCTTTACTATACGCGAATTTATATCCTCCGCAATAAGACGCGAGAACACAAGCGCCTCAAGCAAGGAATTGCTTGCAAGCCTGTTCTTTCCGTGAACGCCTGTATGCGAGCACTCGCCTGCCGCGTACAGACCCTCTATATTGGTCGCGCCCTTGCCGTCAACGTTGATGCCGCCCATGAGGTAATGCTGACAGGGATAGATCGGGATAGGCTCCTTAGTCATATCGTAGCCCTTTTCAAGCACCTTGTTGTAGATCATCGGGAAGTGGCTCTTTACGAACTCGGGGTCTTTATGTGAGATATCAAGCCAGAACTCGTCGCTGCCTGTAAGCTTCTGCTCCTCGATAATGCACTTGGATACCACATCGCGCGGTGCAAGCTCCTTACGCTCGGGCTCATACTTGTGCATGAAGCGCTCCTTATTGCAGTTGAGCAGATACGCGCCCTCGCCTCTTACAGCCTCGGATATCAGGAAGCACTCTCTGTTCTCCTTATCGGCATAGGCTGTCGGGTGGAACTGAACATAGCTGAGATTTTTTATCTCCGCACCGAGATTGTATGCAAGCTGTATTCCGTCACCTGTTGCTATTGCGGAGTTCGTTGTATAGTCATAGACTCTGCCGATACCGCCTGTTGCGAGGATAACGTTATTCGCGCAGCAATAGATATGACCGCTCTCGTCAAGAATATCCGCAAAGAACACTCCGTCCTTGCGCTCCAAGCGGCACAGCACGGAATTATTGATGACAGTAACGTTTTTAAGCTGCTGTACCTGCTCGATAAGGCTGGTTTCTATCTCGTAGCCTGTGGAGTCCTTATAATGCGCTATGCGGCGGCGTGAGTGTCCTCCCTCGCGTGTGAGAGCAATACTGCCGTCGTCCTTATGGTCAAACTCGACGCCGTAGCTGTCCTGAAGCTTCTGCACATCGGTAGGTCCCTGCTCTACGAGAATGCGCACGTTTTCACGATTATTCTCATAATGACCTGCAATAAGGGTATCCTCAATATGAAGCTCGTAATTATCGTTCTCCTTATCCATTACAGCAGCCACACCGCCCTGCGCCAAGGCAGAGTTGCACAGCGTAAGCTCCTTTTTGGAGAGCATCAGGATATCAAGCTGCCTGTCCAGATTGAGGGCAGCGTATATTCCCGAAATACCTGTTCCGACGATCATTACGTCAAATCTGCGGAAATTCATGTCATCAGCCTTTCTTGACGGATACTATCCGTTTTATCGGACGCTCAAAGCCGCGTCCTCTTGACATAATTTGAAAATGTTGCTATAATTATCACTAATGTGTGTATTTTGGTTTACACCTTTGTTTTCTCACACAGAGGTGGGCGATAAGCCGTAACTCCGTTACAGTATCGGCATGAGTCCGAAAGGAGTATCATATGGAAGAAAAAACACTTACAAAAGCAATTTTAGTCAGCGCCGACACGGGCGCTTATGACTGTGATGCCTCACTTGACGAGCTGTCCGAGCTTGCTTCCACAGCAGGCGCTGAGGAGATAGCGCGCGTCATTCAGAAGCGCGACGCTTATGAAACAGCCACCGTTATCGGTGAGGGCAAGCTAGTTGAAGTAAAGGAGCTTTGCGAAACACTTCATGCGGAGCTGCTTATTTTCGACTGCGAGCTTACTGCTTCGCAGATAAGAAACATCGAAGAAGTGACCGATATCCGCGTTATTGACCGCACCATGCTTATCCTCGATATCTTCGCAGGACGTGCGGTATCGCGCGAGGGTAAGCTTCAGGTAGAGCTTGCACAGCTTCGCTATCGCCTGCCCCGTCTTATGGGTATAGGCGCTTCGCTGTCAAGGCTCGGCGGCGGTATCGGAACACGAGGCCCGGGTGAAACGCAGCTTGAAACAGACAGACGACATATCCGCCGCCGTATCGACAAGCTTTCCGACGAGCTAAAGGAGCTTGAGGAGCGCCGCGGCTACACAAGGCAGCGCCGCAAAAAGGACAGCGTTCAGGTAGGTGCCATCGTAGGCTACACAAACGCGGGAAAGTCTACCCTGCTGAATCTCCTGACAGGTGCGGGAGTGCTTGCGGAGGACAAGCTGTTTGCAACGCTTGACCCGACCTCGCGAGCTATCGAGCTTCCCGACGGAAGAAATCTGCTGCTGGTGGATACCGTTGGTCTTATCAGACGTCTGCCCCACCATCTTGTCGAGGCATTCAAATCAACACTTGAAGAAGCTGCCTGCGCGGATATAATCATTCACGTATGCGACGCATCTGACCCCGAGGCTGCGGAAAAAGCAGATGTCACGCTTAAAACGCTTGCTGACCTCGGCGCTGCGGAAATTCCTGTTGTGACAGTTCTCAACAAGTGCGACAAGATTGAGGAGAATATCCCCGAAAACGAAAGCACTGTCAAGATAAGCGCACTGAGAAATCAGGGCATCGACAGGCTGCTTGATACTATCGCGAGAAATCTTCCCGAAACTGCTAAGCGCATGAAGCTGCTGCTCCCCTACGACAAGGGCGGTCTTACAGCAGTGATCCGCGAAAACGGAAAGGTGTTTTCCGAGGAGTACACCGAAAACGGAATCATCGTTGACGCGCTGGTGGATAAGCTCAACATCAAACAAATGAGCGAATATGAAATAACCGAATAATTTATTGTAGGGGCGGATTCAATATCCGCCCTTTTCATTGTATTTGCTGCATTCGGGCGGAAATGGATTCCGCCCCTACGCACACGATCAATTGTCGATTACTACCTCTGTACCGCCGATGGGACGAACGCTCAGAACGTGGCAGGAGCCTGCGCCGAACACCTTTTCGATGTTCATCTTGAACTGCTGAAGGCTGTCGAGAGGTACGAATGCCTGAATAGTTCCTGCAAAGCCGCCGCCGTGAACTCTGCAAGCGCCCTTGCGGTGGAGAGAATACTCAGCAATATTCAGCGCGATGCTGAGGCACTGATGAGGAACATCGGTGTTTGCGTAGATGTTCTGAAGATACTTGAAGGAGCTGTCGCCGCTTTCCTTTACGCTGCCGAGGAACGCTGCGAAATCGCCTGTCTTGAGTGCGTGAACAAGCTTGTCAACGCGCTCGTTCTCATCGAAGAAGTGGATAGCTCTGAGCACTGCTCTGTCACCGAACTGATCTCTGAGCAGGTTGATGTTGAGAATGATATCAGCCTTTGAGATCTCACGGAGATGCTTGCAGCCGAAATACTCTGCGATCTTTTTCATCTCGGTGGGAATGGAAGCGTACTCGTCGGTGAGGTCGGCATGGTCGCCCTTTGCGTCAACGATGCAGAGCGCATGACCGAACTTCTCAAAATCAGCCGCTACAGGCTCAATAACAGGAGAAGATGTATCCTTGAAATCAATAGCAATAAAGCCGCCGACTGAGCTTGCCATCTGATCCATAAGTCCCGAGGGCTTGCCGAAATAAACATTTTCAGCATACTGGGCGATCTGAGCGATCTTAACGGGGCTTATCTGACCGCCGTTGTAAACGTGAGAAAGGATAGTGCCTACAAGCACCTCAAAAGCCGCAGAGGAAGAAAGTCCGCTGCCCTTCAGAACATTGGAGGTGGTGTAAGCGCGGAAGCCGCCGATAGAGTAGCCCTCCTGCTTGAATTTGGACACAACGCCACGGATAAGCGATGCAGAAGTGTTCTTTTCCTCAGGAACCGCTTCAAGATTATCAAGCGATATGCTGTCCTCGGGGAAGCCCTCGGACTTTATGGTGATCTTACCGTCGTCTGTAGGCTCTACAACAGCGATAACATCGAGGTTTACGCTGGCTGCAAAGACCTTACCGCAGTTGTGGTCTGTGTGGTTGCCGCAGATCTCTGTTCTGCCGGGAGCAGAGAAAAAGCGGTGCTCACCAAGGCTGCCGAAATACTCGGCAAAGTCGTTCTCTGCCTTCTTGTAGCGTGCCTTCTGCATATCAAGCTGGCTGTCGGGATAGATGTCCTTTAATGTGGAAACGCAAGATTTCATAGTGTGATCCTTTCTGTTGCTTTTTTATTATGTGGGAAGCTTCCCTTTAGTCCTTTTCTTCATAGAACATATGCCGTTTCTTTTCCTTGTGCGTCGGTATGCTCAGCACAGGTCCGAGAGAGACATACATCATTATCATCGAGGTACCGCCTGTACTTAAAAACGGCAGTGTAATACCGATAACAGGTACCGCTGATACCACAACTCCGATATTTATTATACTATGGAACGCCATCATCGCAAAAACGCCGATGCAGATCATCTTTCCAAGCTTATCCTGCGCCGCAGAAGCGTTGGAAAGAAGCTTCAGGCAAAGCACCGCAAGCGTAAGCACCACTGCCATACAGCCGATAAAGCCGAGCGTCATGCCGATATAGGAAAAAATAAAGTCATTATATATCTCGGGAACGTAGGTGTAATTATCCGCATCAAAGCCAAGACCCGTAAGCTGTCCCGAGCCCATAGCGACCTTAGCCTGATATTGCTGCATATAAATGTCGAGCTTTTCAGCCTCCTGCATCTGTTCGTCGAAAAGTATCAGGAAACGTGCCTTATGGTGATCTGCCATGACATAGTTCCATGCGACATAAAGCACAGCAGGCGTTCCTACAAGCGCTATCAGTATATACTTCCACGATATTCCCGCGGCAAAGAGCATACACAGGAATATGAACAGGAACACCAGCGCAGTACCCGCATCACCCTGAAACAGCACCAGCAAGAACGGCGCGAAGCCATGAACACATAGCAGCAGAAGTCTTGGCAGGTTGTTTATCTTATCGTCCAGCTTATAGATATGTGCCGCAAGTGTAAGAATATAAGCGATCTTGAGTATCTCGGACGGCTGGAAGCTGATAAAGCCGAGATCCAGCCACGCAAGGTCATCGTCACGCTGCATACCGAGCGGCGTAAATACCAGCAACTGAAGAATGAGCGCAACAGGCGCATAGATGAACCAGTACTTCGCCATCAGCCTGTAATCTATCATGCCTATTATTATTGCTCCAAAAAAACCTACAACAGCGGCAAATATCTGCGTGTGAAGCAAGCTCTCGCCTATATACCCGTTCTGATACAGCGAGTTCACTATGACTATATCAAAGACAGTTATCCCAGCGCAGATGGCAAGTAATATCCAATCCAGCTTTTTGAAATAACCGCCTAGCCATTTCATAACAGTTTTCATTTTTTGCACCCTCGCAAATTGACCTATCTATACAAATACTATTATATACTTTTTTGCTGAACTTTGCAATAGCAAGAACAGGTAAAAAAACGCTAATCTGAAATTTTTCCGAAATAGATAAAAAGCCTTGGATTTACTAAAAATCTTCGGCTTTTTTTACAATAATATTATATACATAAAAAGGACGCCCGTTGAAGGACGTCCTTTCATAATCATTATTTATCCATCAGATCATCTTCATCGCGCTTTTTGCTCGTTACGTAGGAAAGAGTAAACGCAGACGCGATAGCAACAACGACTAATGCGGGCGCTGAGCCGCCTGTGAATGGGTTGGCGCCTGTTGCGGTGTCGCCGTCAGGGAACTGAGAAATATTGTTGGGATCATCGGGATCAAGCGGGTCGTCGCTGTCGGGAGCTTCACCTGTCGGATCGCTTCCGTCAGGATCATCGGGATCAGCACCGCTGCCTATTCCGCCTTCGGGAGCTTCCCCATCGGGATCATTGGGAGCTGTAGCCTCTGTTGTTTCAGAGGTTTCGTCAGTATCCTCAGTTTCGGAGGTTTCGTCTGTTTCCTCGGTCTCGGAGGTTTCGTCTGTTTCCTCGGTTTCGGAGGTTTCATCTGTTTCCTCGGTTTCGGAGGTTTCGTCTGTTTCCTCGTCATCGGGATCGGAGCTTCCGCCGCCGCCCGAACCGCCGCTGCCTCCTCCTGAACCGCCGCTGCCGCCACCTGAGCCACCTGAACCGCCGCTGGGCTGGTCGGGAGCGTCATCGTCATCGGAATCATCGCCGTCGTCGGGATCATCTCCATCATCGGGATCATCGCCGTCATCGGAATCATCGCCGTCATCGGGATCATCGCCGTCGTCGGGATCATCGCCGTCGTCGGGATCATCGCCGCCACCTGAGCCGCCGGGCTGGTCGGAATCGTCTTCCTCGTCAGCCGTGTTTGTAATAATCTTTTCAACGGGAGTTGTAAGCGCTGTTCCTGCCGCTATCACATCTGTGAGTGTAAACTCATCGGGGAGCGTTGCTGTATAGCCTGTTACCGTACCCTCTGTAAGAGTGTACTTCAGCAGCTCACGTACAATATTGCCCAAGCCGTCAGCGGAATACTTGTAGAGAGGAAGATCCTCAAATATTACATAATCAGAGCCTGAAGCAAGAGCCTTGGTGTAGATATTGCCTGTATCGTCGGTAAGTGTGATGGTAATGCTTGCGGGACGTGTTGAAGTGCCATCGTCTACCCAGACCTTTGTTACCTTGAGCTCTCCGATCTCCTCGGTATCCAGAGTAAACTCGTTGGTTATCTCCTTTTCAACGGTCTCCGCCAGTGCGCCTGCCTGCACAGTGTCTGTAAGTGTGAACTCCTCAGGCAGCGCTGCAGTGTAGCCGTCCACGTCACTCTCGGTAAGAGTGTATTTTATTACTGTACGAACGAGGTTTCCGCTTTGATCCTTGCTGTACTTGTACAAAGGCAGATCCTCAAATGTTACGTATGAGCCGTTTGAAGCAAGCTCCTTTTCATAAAAATTGCCGTCTTCATCGGTCAGTGTGATAGTGATACTTGCGGGACGCAGTGCATCAGACTCGTCCAACCATATCTTGTTTACCTTAAGATCGCCTAACTCGATATCATCTGCTGTAAATTCGTTGATCACGGTCTGCTGAACGGCATCTGCAAGCACTGTTCCTGCTGCAACAACATCAGTAAGCGTAAAGGCAGCGGGAAGCGTCGCCTTATAGCCGTCAAGAGTTGCTTCGGTGATCGTATATGTCCTGAGAGTACGAACAAGGTCGCCGCCGCCATCTCTGCTGTAAGAATACAGGGGAAGATCTTCAAAGGTAACGCTTGTATCGCCTGCGGAAAGCACCTTGCTCTCATTGATCTCGCCTGTATCATCGGTCAATGTTATGGTGATGTCAGGACGGATAGCGAGTGTATCGCCTACCCATGTCTTATTCACCTGAAGCGAGCCTGTTTCATCAGCTATGGCATCAAGGTTATTGATGATAGTCTTTTCAACGGGAGTTGTAAGCGCTGTTCCTGCCGCGATCACATCTGTAAGTGCAAAATCCGACGGAATGATAGCGCTGTAGCCGCTTACTGTGCTCTCGCTGAGTGTATACATTCTGAGGGAACGAACAAGGTTGCCGTCTGAATCCTTGCTGTATGTGTAGAGAGGAAGATTCTCAAATGTTACGTATGAGCCGTTTGAAGCAAGCTCCTTTTCATAGGAATTGCCGTATTCATCGGTCAGTGTGATAGTGATACTTGCGGGGCGCAGTGTATCATCGCTATCTACCCAGTGCTTGTTCACTGTAAGAGAGCCTATCTCATTACTCTCAGCCGTAAAGGTGTTGGTTATCTCCTTTTCAACAGTATCAGAAAGCTCGGCTCTGAGTGATGTATCCTCAGTAAGTGCAAACGACGAGGGAATATCCGAAGTATAGCCGTCGTGTGTGCTTTCAGTGATGGTGTATGTTCTCAGCTCACGAACGAGGTCATTATTTTCATCTCTGCTGTAAACATAGAGAGGGAGATCCTCGAATGTAACGCTTGCAGCGCCTGCCGCAAGGGTCTTTTCGTATGTCTTGCCTGTGCTGTCTGTAAGTGTAATAGTTACATCGGGACGGAATGCCAGAGCATCACCGACCCATGTCTTATTTATCTTCAGCGAGCCTACCTCATTAGTGATCGCTGTAAATGTATTTGTGATATTAAGATCAACGTCATCTGAGCCTGTCAGACCACTTGTTGACGTCGAATAGGCTACGGAATAGCCATCTACCGTGACCTCTTCCACCTCATAGGAATAGGTATTGCCGTCAGGATCCTTGGTTATGAGATCCTCGATAGTATATGTCCAGTTGCCCTGATCATCAACAGGAGGATTTACAGTGATGACCTCGGAAGATATTTCCACTACAGAATCAGGCGTAGTCTTTGTGCGTGTGAGAGTAATATTTATCTCATCGGGACGAGGTGAACCTGCAAATACACCGTCATTCACCCATATCTTGCTGCCCGAAATGGTGATCTGATTCTCCTGCTGGTCAAATACATAGTCACCCCTGGAGCGGTAGGTGTCTTCATCTACTGTTGCTTTGGAGCTTATTTCAGTGCCTCCGTCCAGCGAAACTGTCGCTGTATTGCCGAAGTACTGCTGCACCTGTTCCTCGGTAATAACAGCACTCAGATTGATCTGAGAAGTAAGCTTTACCTCATACTGAATATAATAGGCTGTGCTGTCATTGAGCGTTATGGAAAGAGTATTTCCGTTGCTCTTATCATAGGAATAGGTGTGGGATTCCAATACATCGACCCAATTGACCCAAAGCTTCAGGGTGCCGTCAACAAGCTCCAGTCTTTCACCAAGCACATCGGTCAGCGTGTAAGGGTTGCCGCCGTTCAGTTGTTTCGCCTCTTTATTTATCTCTATTTCAAAAACCGAATAAAAATAGGTGATCTCATCAACCGTTTTAGAAGAACTGGATTTCCATACCTTATTTACGATCTTGCTGGTGTCGGGTGTAATAGTCTGAGTATGTGTATCGGTTATTGTTTTTTCATTGTATGTTACCTGCGCGTTGTTGGTATAATCCTTTGATACACCGTTGCTTTCGAGAGCAAGCAGCTCATCATCTGTAGGCGATGTAACATAGCTCAGTCTGAGCGTTGATGCATCATTTGCTTCAAGCATATCAAGCAACGCCTGAGTTACTGTGATCGCAAATGTAACATCACCTGTTGTACCCGAAACGTTCAGAGCGGAGTCTACCGCCTTATTGCCGTTATACCATATACCTTCATCGGCACACAAATGAGTCATTCCCGAAACTATCTGAAGTCCGTCGGGAATTGTATCGGTAACGGTTATGGTTTCACCGAGCGCAAATGTTCCCGAAGTGATATAGATCGCCCATGTCAGAGGGTAAGGCTCAGAGCCGTAATAATAATTCTCCATCGAGCGCTTTTCAACATAAAGGGGAATCACATATTCTGCCTTGGCGCTTTCAGTTACCGAGCCATTATCAGTCGAAACAGTAGCCGATACGATATTGGAACAACTAAGCACTGCATTTTCATCGTTAAGCTTTGTATCGAATGTAACGGTAAGTGTTTTTCCTTTTACAGAAGCGATGTAATCCGCGTCTGTGATCACAAGGTTATAATTCGCATCGCCGCAGCTTACTGTTCCGATCTCATTGAAATTTGAAAGCGTATATTCGCCGCCGTTAGGATCGGTAAGCTTGAAAGAAGCGGTACTTGCAGCACTGTTGGCAGCGTCAACTATATTTTCAGCGATATACTTGCAATAATCATTCCAGCTATCACCATAAAGAGCGTCCTTTATTGTGAGCTTTGTAATACCATCGACATCGGGAACATCAACTGTAATCGTCCATGTTATTACATCATCGTTCTTTGAATATGTTTTGCCCACATAATCCTTTATAGAGCCATCGAAGCTGACAAAAGCCGTGCTTTCATACAAGGTATCAACATCTTCAAATTCTACCGAAGCCTTGTTTACTACATTAAGATCAACAGGTGTGTTAATGATTGAGGACGCATCAGTTGTATATGTATAGGTAAAGGTGCCGTCGCCGTTATCGGTGAAAGCACTGTCGGAAATCGTTGTGCTGTCGGTAAGCGCACCCGACATAGTATCGGTCACGGTAAAGCTCTTAGACTCGTAGATGTTGCTGTCAACAACTATAGTCCATGTGATGATGCCAGTATCTTCGTCAAGAGCGCCCGTCTTGGTTACATCGGGGTAGGAAATCGAATAATATGCCTGTGCAGATGCTTCACTATTATCGGAGCTTACGTTTGAAACATTCTTTGCGGCGTCCGACCACTGATTAGCGAAAATATCCTGCGTTTCATCAATTATAGCAGAATAGGTTATCTCTTTAACATTTTCAGAACCCGCAGCAACATCACCGAGATCTATCGTAAAGCTGCCTGCGTTAGTAGTGACCGAAGCATCAGCGCCGTCTACCTTGACATTTGTTATGCCGCTATACATACTTCCGTATGTATCGGTGAAAACAACGCCTGTGGAAGTCTGATTGTTGCTGCCGACTCTGACAGTAAAATCCTGATACAGCTTTCCGTCATCGCCATAATATGCCGAGCCCGTGGCTGCCTTGGTCGTCCAAAGACCCGGAACGCGCTCAGAGGCTATGACAGCAACGCTTTTGTCAATAAGCTGCAAATTGAATTTGCCATCTGAATCAGTTTCAACGTCAGTAATGTCTATCGTTCCCTCAAGCTTACAGCTACCGTATCGGTTGGACGAGCCCTTGAGAAGCTTGATTGTAAGAATATCATCTGTAACCGTATATACAGCCGTAGGAACACCATCGGCATCATATACAGTTATACTTTGATTTCCCAGCTTTATACCGTAAAGCTGATGCGAAAGATCAAAATAGAACTTACCGTTTACGTAAGTAAAATTCTCGGGCATCTCCCAGTTGAATACAAACTCAAGCTTATCGCCTGTTTTTACCTTGGTATTTTCAGTCAGCTCCACTCCGTTTATCTCAATATCCGAAGCAGTCACCGTGATATTTGCATCTTCTACAGAGATGGCGTCAGACTCCGACGCAGTAGCTGTAAACAGGCTCATACTGCCAAACGGCTGCGCGACGAAAAACTGAAACGCCATAAGAAGTGCAGTAAATAATGCAAATCCCTTCTTTTTCATATTATCCTCCCCTTCATACTTAATAAAAAAGCATACCATATATAAATATAATGCAAGAAAATAGACAGATATCTATTTATTTTTTCTATTTTAACATATTTAATCATATTTTTCAAGTGTTTTCTAGCATAAAAACGCCATATTTAATTATAAATCATTGGTTTTTTCAACAAAAACGCAAATATGCCACATTTCTGTTTAAAAAGTGGCATTTAGTGTGTTATCACGTTAAAACAATACCCTCCCCTTTTAACGGGGAGGGCTGCTTATAAAACCTATGAATGGAAATTTATGCCTTGATCTCTGTTCCGGGAGGAAGCATATCATATCTTGCAAACTCTGCTGTGAACTCGCCCAGACCCTGTGTGATCTGACGGAGCACCAGTGCAAAATCCACCATCTCAGACTCGGGAGCTTCTGCAGTAAGCTCTGTCATGCCATCGCCTATCGAATTCATACCAAGGACGCTGCCGCGGCGCTTGGAAAGAACACTCATAACGTCGCCCTGCTTGTCGTCGGGAACGAGGATAGTATAGCTGTTCAGCGGCTCGAGCAGGTAGGGCTGAGCCTCCTTCATGCAATCCTTGACTGCCATGGAAGCGGCTGTTTTGAACGCCATTTCGGAGGAGTCAACGGGGTGATAGGAGCCGTCGATCAGTGTAGCCTTAAGTCTTACTACAGGAAAACCGCCGATAGTGCCATGCTCGCAAGCCTCCTGCAGACCCTTTTCAACTGCGGGGAAGAAATTCTTGGGAACAGAGCCGCCGAAGATCTTCTCCTCAAACATCAGCTCGTCGCCTTCATAGGGCGCAAACTCGATCTTTACATGACCGTACTGACCGTGACCGCCCGACTGCTTCTTGTACTTGCTTTCGATAGTAACGGGCTTTCTGATAGCCTCGCGGTAAGCGATCTTGGGCGCGGAGAGAGCGACCTCCATACCGAACTTAGCCTTAAGCTTAGCTGCGGTAACGTCAAGATGCTGCTCACCCAGACCGCCGATGATGCGCTCGTGAGTTTCGTGATTATGAACATAAGCAAGAGTCTTATCCTCTTCAAGCATACGGCGGATAGCTGTGGACAGCTTGCCCTCGTCGCCGTTGCCTGCAAGTCTTACTGCCATATAGTAGCAAGCCTTGGGGAACTCCATAGGTGCGAGCGCCTTTACATCAGAAGCGTCGCACAGTGTATCGCCTGTGTTTGCGTCAAGCTTTGTAACAGCTACGATATCGCCCGCGTAAGCCTCGGGGATCTCCTCCTGCTTCTTGCCGCACAGAGAGATCAGCTTACCGAACTTTACAGCCTCGCCCGTTGCTGCGTTTGTAGGCTCTGTTTTGCCTGTTATCTTGCCCTGAACTATCTTTAAGCAACTGATCTTGCCTACGAAAGGATCAGCAATAGTCTTGAAAACAATAGCCTTGAGAGGCTTGTTCTCGTCGTATTCAAGTATCTCGTCATCAGCCTTTTCAAGCTTTCTCTCGTTGGGAGAGGGCAGGCAGCTTACTACTGCGTCAAGCAGCATATCAACGCCCGACAGAGTATCGTTTGCGCAACATACTACAGGTGTGATAGCGCCGCTTGCGATACCGTCGTGGATACCCTTTACAAGCTCTTCCTGTGTGAACTCCTCGCCCTCGAAGAACTTCTCCATGAACTCCTCGTTGGTTTCAGCAACCGCCTCAGCCATCGCTGCACGAAGACCTGCGATTCTGTTCTCGGAAGCGGGCATCTCTACCTCTGTGGGAACGCCCTTGCTGTCGTACTTATAAGCCTTCATAGTCAGCAGGTTGATATAAGCCTCAACAGGACCGTGCTTATCAAAAGGAACTACGATCGGGCATACGGAAGGTCCGAATGCGATCTTAAGGTCTGTATGTACCTTATAGAAATCGGAATTTTCAACCTCCATACAGGTAACAGCAAGCATTCTTGCCTTGTTTTCCTTGCAGGCGAGGTTATAAGCCTTGATAGTACCCGGGCAAACGCTGTCCTTGCCGTTTACGGTGATGATAACGGACTCTGCTGCGCGGACAGCCTCGTACATACCGCCGATAAAATCAAACTGACCGGGAGCGTCTATTACGTTTATCTTAGTATCCTTCCATACTGCGTTTACAACAGCAGCATTGATGGATATCTTTCTTTTGATCTCTTCTGCGTCAAAGTCGCATACAGTATTGCCGTCGGCTGTATTGCCCATTCTGTCGGTAAGACCGCACTTGAACAGCATAGCCTCTGCGAGGGCTGTCTTGCCGCTTCCGCCGTGGCCTGCGAGGGCAACGTTTCTGATACTGTCAGCTTTGAATGTTTTCATGGGGTAACCTCCGAATTAAAAATTAAGACTTAATGAAATGCGCTAATTGTATATATTAACTAAAACAAGTCCGCATTTAAAAATCTCATACGTCTATTATATAGTAAATTTACATAAATTGCAACCGTTTTTGTGAGATTTTTTTGACATTCAATGTACAAATGTTAAAGTCGCTTTTGGTGATTTTGCACAAGCATATTTTATCGAATACCGCTTGATTATGACATTATAATGGTATATAATATAGATTAAAGACACAATAACGAGGAAAATGCAATGAGAGTTTTTATAGTTTACTGCCACCCGAGCAAAACGAGCTTCACGCATGAGATACTTGAAAGCTTCATGCGCGGACTGCGTGACGGGGGGCATGATATCACACTGTCGGACCTGTACGAGAAGGATTTCCGTACAGACATGACCGAAGAGGAATTTATGCGCGAGACATACTACCGCGCTGACCTGCCTGTTCCTGCCGATGTCAAGGCTGAACAGGACAAGATAGAAGCCGCGGACGCGATCGTTTTCGTCTACCCTGTTTTCTGGACAGAGGCTCCTGCAAAGCTTGTAGGCTGGTTTGACAGGGTATGGACGGCTGGCTACGCTTACGCAGACTGCAATATGAAGACACTTGACAAGGCGCTGTTTCTTGCGTGTGCGGGAAAGACGATGCAGAGCCTTGAAGAAACAGGAAACAAGCAGGCTATGGAAACTGTCATGCTTTCTGACCGCATAAATCAGCGTGCAAGGGAAAAAAGCATGGTGTTCTTCGACGGAATAAGCCATTATGATGAGGAATTATTGCAGAAGATGAAGCCGCAGCACCTTGAAAGGGCTTATAAGTTGGGCTTGGAGTTCTGATATCCACAGACACGGCAAGCCGTGTCCCTACACCAAATAAGGAGAAACGATTTGAACATATTCACCTGTCCTGTCTGCGGAGAAAAGCTCGGGCTCTCCAATGCGCCGCGGCTGGATATTGAGGCTAATACGGCGAAGTGCCCGAAAAACCACTGCTTCGATATCTCCGCAAAGGGATATATAAATCTGCTGCTTTCGCAGCACAAGAACGTAAAAGACCCCGGCGACAGCAAGGAAATGGTTGCGGCAAGGCGGGATTTCCTTAACAGCGGTGCTTATGAGCCGCTGCTGAAAGGACTTTGCAAGGCTGCCGAGGAGCTTTGCGGCTCACTTCCCTCCCCTGTTATCGCGGACTGCGGCTGCGGCGAGTGCTACTACACCGCAGGTATTTACGACTATCTGAAAGAGCGCGGAAAAACGCCCGAAATATTCGGAATAGACATCAGCAAGAATGCGCTGGCGGCGGCAAAAAGCCGCACTAAGCCGAGAGGTATCACTGCTGCGGTAGCAAGCGTTTTCCGTATGCCGATACAAAGCGGCTCAGTTGATATGGCGGCTGTGGTGTTCGCACCGTTTCAGACGGACGAGCTTTCGCGTATACTCAAAAGGGACGGCTTTGTTGTCACCGCTATCCCTGCCGAGCGCCATTTACAGGGGCTTCGCGAGGTACTGTACGACAAGCCTCGCACAAACGAGGTAAAGCCTTATGAGATAGATGGCTTTGAATTTCTCGGAAAGGACGAGGTGAGCTATACCCTCGAAATAACCGAGCAGGAGCTGCTTAACGATTTGTTTATGATGACTCCGTACTTCTACAAGACCTCACACGAGGACTGCAACAAGCTGTACGGATACTTCGGACAGCACGACAGATTTTCCACAGAGATCGCATTTGAAATACTGAAATACAGGGTAAGGAAGTGATATTATGATCATATTGCCAAGTCAGGTGACTGAGGCTATTACGGTACTTGAAAACGCAGGCTATGACGCGTACATCGTCGGTAGCTGCGTCAGGGAGCTTATCATGGGCAACGCTCCGCAGGATTTTGATATCGTCACCAACGCCGAGATAAACGATATAATGTTCGCTTTCCGCGACTACCGTATCTCTGACGAGAACATAAAGCGCGGTGAGATACTGGTCACCGTTGTAGGTATGATAATCAGCGTTTCGCCCTACCGCCGCGAGGTAGTAGGCAACCGCGTTATGTACGCGAATGACCTTGAAACCGATCTTTCGCGCAGGGGCTTTACTATGGACGCTATGGCATATTCACCGAGAGAGGGGCTGATCGACCTCTACGGCGGCAAGACCTGCCTTTCGGGTGAAGAAATGCGCGTTGTCGCTATCGGTGAGAACATCACGCGCACTATCAAGGACGACAAGGGCAGACCTGTGACAGAAAGCTACTACGATATGTCGCGAAGCTTCACTACCGAGCCATCACGCATTCTGCGTGCTATCCGCTACTGTGCCGAGCGCGAATTTATCATTGACGAGCCGACACGCGCTGCCATGCGCCAGAATGTAAGCTGCTTTGAATATGCCGAGACCGACAAGGTATTCAAGGAGCTGTCACGCATCGTTATGGGCAAATTTGCGACTAAGGTGCTGGAAAGCTACTCGGATATATTAAAGCACGTTATCCCCGAGATAGAGCCGTGTATCGGTTTTGATCAGCGCAGCAGATATCATGAGTTCGATGTGTGGACGCATATTGCGCGCTCTGTCGGATTTTCCGTGCCTGAGCCTGCAATACGTTTCGCAATGCTGTTCCACGACCTCGGAAAGCCCGACTGCTGTGCTGTTGACAGCAAAGGAGCAGCGCACTACAAGGGTCACGGAGAGCGCAGCAGACTGCTCGCAGAGGGAATAATGCGCAGAATGGGCTTTGATCGCCGCCTTGCAGATGAAATAAGCTGGCTTGTCTACCATCATGACGTTAAGATACCCGAGGAGCGCAAGGAGCTGAAAAAGCTTATTCGCAGCTTGGGAGCAGAGGATCTCAAAAGTCTGCTGCAATGCGAGATAGCTGATAACCGCGCCAAAAAGCAGGACACCGAAAGCGCTGACGTTCAGAGGCTCAGAGCGAGCCTTGCGGCGCTGAACGAGATAATCCAGACAGGCGAATGCTATGACCCTAGCCAGCTTGCAGTGACTAAACGCGAGCTTATCGACCGCCGCCTTGTCGTGAGTGACGCGGAAGCCGACGAGCTGCACA
The DNA here is from genome assembly GCA_964435155.1 of uncultured Ruminococcus sp. Taxonomy (GTDB): domain Bacteria; phylum Bacillota; class Clostridia; order Oscillospirales; family Ruminococcaceae; genus CAG-115. Next base: position 53,532 of record CAYSYF010000005.1, read on the forward strand.
ACGTGCTGTTTGAAATAGTGCTGGACAAGCCCAGCTTCAACACAAAGCTCATGCTGCTTGATATGGCTGAACGCAGCAAGCAGAAGGTCGAGGAAATGAATGCGGCAAAGGAAGCGGCGCTTCGTGAAAAAGCAGAGATGAACTCGCGCATGAATGAGCCTGTATTCACCAAGAAGAAAAAGAAGAAATGACAAAAAGGGCAGCTAAGCTGCCCTTTATTTTTATGTCGTGCTGCCGAAGCCGCCGTTGCGCACTCCGTCTGCATCGTCGTCAAGAGTTATTCCATACTCGATGAAGATGCCCTGTGCAAAGCCTGTGCCTTTAGGTATCTCAACAGTTTTTCCCTCGTTGGTGTCGTTGGTTATCTTGATGAAGATGTGACCCTCGTTGTCGGAGTTGTAATAATCGCTGTCGATGATGCCAACTGTGTTGTTTAGCTGAAGTCTGAACTTAAAGCCAAGTCCGCTTCTCGGGTATATCTTCAGCACCCAGCCGTCCTCTATCCATGCGCGGATACCTGTGGGGACCTTGACAGTTTCCCCCGGAGCGAGCTTTATATCAAACGGTGCGTAGAAATCATAGCCTGCCGAGCCTGCTGTAGCGCGCTTCGGGAGCTTTATGGTGTCATAGACTTCGGCGGCGTTTGCGCCCTCAAAGCCCTCTGCGAACTGCGCGGGGCTTACCTTTTCAAATCTTGCTATTCTTTTCATGATATCTCCTTTTAGCTTACACTTAATCCCAAAGCACTATTTTGCCGTGCTCCAGCGTTTCCCTTACGTCGATGACGCGCTGATTGGAGCTGCCCTTCCAGTGCAGCTTTGCATCGAAAAGGTTCTTTTCAAACCTGCCGTCCACCAGCACATCGCAAAGCGCGACTACCTCAAGGTCGGATATCTCCTCCCATGCGTAGCCTGTATACAGCCATATCGTTTTTTCGGGAAGCTCTGCTCTGACCCTCTTTGCAAGCCGCGTTACCTCTTCCCTGTTCTGCGGGTGCAAGGGATCGCCGCCGCTGAAAGTAATTCCGCTTATGTAGTCCTCCGACAGCTTCTCGAAAAGCTCCTGCTCCGCCGCTTCGTCAAAGGGGATTCCGCCGTCAACGTCCCATGTTATGGGATTGTGACAGCCCTGACAGCGGTGCGGACAGCCTGCCACCCACAGCACGGTGCGCAGTCCGTCGCCGTTCAGCATATCGTCTGTTGTTATGTTATGATAGCGCATTTTGTTCTCCTAGTTCAAGATTTTCATTAAGTGGGACGCACACGTTTTTCATTGCCGCCGCAACTAGCACGGTCGGTGCAAAGGCGCAAAGGCACACACATAGATCTATTGCAAACAACCAATAAAAGCCTTCGGTCAGATACAAATAAAGTCCCTGGAAATAACTTGTCATAAAGAGCGCGGCAACTAAAACTATAAGCGCGACCTTGTTTTTAAGTATTCCCTTATGAATAAGTATCAACAACGCTGCAATCGCTCCTGCAAGGATAAAGGTCAGTATTATATCAGGCGCAGAAATGCTGATATACGCTGCCATTAGCTCGAATGCTCTGTCACCGAAGTCAAAGCCCGAGATCACTATAGCGGTAGCTATCCACACAAGCAGCGGATTTATCGCAAATACCAGCCATGCGGCGATAAGCGGTTTCAGCGTTTTGTGCGCTTTTATTACACCAACCAGCAGCAGTACCGCGAAAGCCATTCGCAGGATAACGTTGATGATCGGCGGAATTATCATAGACCGATAGGCACTGCCAATAAGTGCATCGAAAACAGTGAAAAACATTGATACTTCGGAAATGTAGGGTATCTGAAAGCATGGATCGCCAAAATAATCTATTGTGAAGAACTGGCACAGCCAATGAACTGCCACGCACACTATCGCCGCAATTATAAGCGGACTTTTTTCGGGAACTACCAACCTGCCCTTTTTCATAATTACCTCCGTCACATACTCCTTCTGTCCTTTATCTCCTCCATCTTCGCGTAATTCAGACGGGTGTCGCCCTTAACTCGCGAATAGGACAGATAGCCGTTCATGCGGTCGATCTTGGTGAGGTTCTTGCTGCCGCACTTCGGGCAGACGTCCATTTCAAGCTGCTGATGACCGCAGTCGTCACAATAAGCAAGCGAAAGGTTTACGCCCTCATAAAAGCCCATCTTCATAGCACGGCGGACAAGGGTCTTTACAGCCTCCTTGTTGTAGTCGATGGGATAGCGGACATACTGTATCTTTCCGCCGTTGAAAAGATCCCAGAAGCGCTTTTCAAGATCCTGCTTGCGTATAGGCGTGATATCCTCCGAAACATGGCAGTGGAAGCTGTTTGATACATACTCGCGGTCGGACACGTTCTCGATTATGCCGTATTTCTTGCGGAACTGCTGTATCTGAAGTCCGCAGAGGTTCTCCGCAGGAGTGCCGTAGATAGCATAGAGGTGTCCGTCCTCATGCTTGAATTCCTGAATGCGCTTGTTGATAAACTCCATTGTTTTAAGGGAGAACTCGCCGCCCTCTGCAATGGACTTCTTAGTTGCGATCTGTTCAAGCTCGTTCAGCGCGGTTATGCCAAAGGACGCGGTAGCGTATTTCAGCAGCGGCTTTATCTTATCGTGGATACCGAGGTTGCCGCCTAAAAAGCCGCCCTCGCAGTAAGCAAGCGGATTTGTGCTGGCTTTAAGCTCGCCAAGGTAGTCATAGGTGCGAATATGTATGCGTCTGATAAGATTGAGATAATAATCAAGCACCTCAAAGAAGTCCTTGCTCTCCTGCTGAGCCTTTGCGTATATCATCGGCAGGTGAAGCGAAACTGCGCCGATGTTAAATCTGCCAACAAACACGGGCTTGTCGTTCTCATCGGCAGGCTCCATTCCGCCGCGCTCATACCACGGCGACAGGAACGCACGGCAGCCCATGGGGCTGATGATACGTCCGTATTTCTTGTAGACAGACGCAACGTAGCCCTCGCCTGTAAGCGACAGCCAATCGGGGTACATCGCCTTTTGTGAACACTCTATCCCTGCCTCGAAAACGTCCTCCAGCTCACAGCCCGGACCGTGCAGGTTTTCATCATACAGGAAAACTATCTTCGGGAAAAGAACGGGCTTTTTGCAGGTCTTTTTTCCCTGTCCCTTGCGGCGTACTTCAAGCATGATGATGCTCGCCATTTTCGCGAACTTGCTCCTGCCCGTGCCTGCGGTCATGGTGATAAACGGATAGTCGCCGCGGCTGGACGAAACGGAGTTGAACTTGTACTCCCAGCCCTGAAAGCCCTGCTCAAAATCAACGCGCACGTCAGCCATAGCCTCGCGGTCTGCGACTTCGTCCGAAACGCCAAGCGACTTGTAGCGCTCAAACTGCTTTTTATAGGTCTTTTCCGCGTAGGGAGCAAGCAGCTCGTCAACGCTTGCAACGGTAAAGCCGCCGTACTGCTGGCTTGCAGCGGAAAGCGTGATATCGCCGATGACATCGAATGCAACTGCAAGCGTTTTAGGCTCGTTGTACCAGAGGTTGCCCATTTCAAAGCCGCCCTCAAGGACGTTCTTCACGTCAAAAAGACAGCAGTTCATGGTATCGCGGCGGGCGCTCATATCGTGGACATAGATATAACCCTCGCGGCACGCCTGCAATTCCTCCGTCGTCATGAAGAACTTCTGATAAAGCTCCTTGTTGAGCTGGTTGAAGATGAGGCTACGCTTTGTGGAAACAAGCGCGCTGTCGGTGTTGGAGTTCTCCTTGTCACCGATGTACATGATTGACTGGCTCTTTTTGTACACCTCGTCAAGCATGGAAACGAAGTCCTGCTTGTAGTTGCGGTAGTCCTTGTAGCTCTTCGCAACGGCAGGATTTGTGGCTTCAAGCGCGCCCTCAACTATGTAATGCATCTCGGCAATGGAGATATCGTCCTTGCCCAGCGCTCTTGCCTTATCCGTAACATAATCGCAGATGTATTTTATCTCGTCCTCGGTGAATTTGTACATTACTCGCGTTGCGGATTTATTTACCGCATTAACGACTTTTTGTACGTTGAACTCTTCCTTGGTATTATCCTTTTTTACTACCCAGATCATTATTTTTGCCTTTCTTTGAAATCAATATATAGTGCAACATATATAATGATATCACAGTTTATTGTGGGTGTCAATCGAATTTTGGCTGAAATTCTGCACAAAAGCACAGACTAATTATCGTATAATATTCCATCTTGACAGCGGGAAGTCTTTCACCCTGCCGTGTAACGTGTTACACATCAGCAGCAGTCCCAATTGTACAGCACTCTTGTAAAATCAAGGTTTCTGAGGTCATCGGCGCTTATGAAGAAATTACCTACACCGCAATCGCCCCACATTATCTCGTCCTCGCCGTCACCCTCGGAATCAAGTTGGAACAATAGCGTATCGCATTTTGCAAAATCCTCGTTGTAGCCGCGAGGGTCGTCCTGCGTGAAATACGGAGTGCCGCCCATCTTTGCACCAACGCCGCCGTCGAATGCGTCATAAACAGCGTCATACAGCTTTTCGTCAACAGTATTCAGACCAAGCTCGCCGCTGCGCTTGCTGCCGTACAGCGATACGATATCATTGCCGAAAAGCTGGTTGTAGCACTTAACCACGGCGTTTTCAAAGCGATAGTCCGCAGAGCTTATTGCGCTGTACTCGGGTGCTGAGGCAGTGAGCAGAAATTCGCCCTTGAACGGGAAAGCATAATCATCAGGGTCAAACTGCGGCATATCAGCCTCGGCGGTAAGCATACTTTCATCGGTGATGATATCCGCATGATATATTACGCGGAAGCCGTTCTGGTTGAAACCGTCCTTGAAATCCACTCCGACAACATCATCATCGTCGCAGCCTGCAAAGAGCTGCAGTATTCCCTTTTCGGGAAAGCCCTCGATATGAGGCAGAGTGCCGAAATTAAGCTGAGCAAGCAGGCGCAGGGGTCTGCCGCTAAAGATGCCCTCGCGAACTGCGGGGTACTCCATAGACTTCGGGAAATAGGGCGTGCCGCCAAGCTTGCTGTCAAATACAGTACACTCGCCGCGAGTGGGCTTAAAACGAACGCAGGGTCTGGGCGGCATTTCGAGATTTATAGCCGTCATCAGCTTTCCCAGCTTACTCATAGTCTGTGAGCTGTACTTAGGCAGCTTGCTTGTATCGAAATAACCTCCGTATCTGTACGGGATCTCGTCGGGGCAGTCATAGGTGTAGTTTTCACCCTTTTCCTTTGCGTAAGCACGTATAAAATCCGACATCTGATCCGCATTCGGCGCGGTATTGGTCTTATAGAATTTTCTTAATTCCTTTAAAAAATCGTTAAGCTCAGGCATAATTTCCTCCTAAAAGCAAAAGCCCTGAACCGAAACACAGACAGCTTTACGCTTTTTGCAGCGCAACATATCGTGTTCCCCAATTCAGAGCTTTAAAAATTTTTTATCTATCTAGCTTACTTTGTGCCGAAAAGTCTGTCGCCGCCGTCACCGATACCGGGAACGATGTACAGATTTTCGTTCAGACCCTCGTCGATAGCGCCGCATACGATCTCAACATCGGGGTGAGCCTCCTGCAGAGCCTTGATGCCCTCGGGACAGGTCAGAACGCACATGAACTTAACGTTCTTTGCACCTGCGTTCTTGACGATCTCAACGGTCTTTACTGCGGAAACGCCTGTTGCAAGCATGAGGTCAAGGATAATTACCTCGCGGTTTGCGATGTCAAAGGGCAGCTTGCAGTAATACTCAGCCGCAGAGTTGTTGTTAGCCTTGTCGCGGTAGATACCTACATGACCTACCTTAGCGGCGGGAACGAGCGCCAGCGCACCGTCAACCATACCAAGACCTGCTCTCATGATCGGAACGAATGCAACCTTTCTGCCGCTGATGATCTTAGCATTAGCGAGCGCCAAAGGTGTTTCGATCTGAACCTCCTTCAGGGGCAGGTCGCGGGTTGCCTCGTAGCAGATGAACATGGATATCTCGGATACCAGCTCTCTGAACTCCTTGGAGCCTGTATTCTTGTCGCGCAGCAGAGAGATCTTGTGCTGCACAAGGGGGTGGTCACAAACATGAACGTTATTCATAATCAATTTTCCTCCAGCTTCATAATTTTATCAACACGTCTTGCGTGTCTGCCGCCTTCAAACTCGGTATCGAGGAAGATATCGACGATCTCACAAGCAAGACCCGCGCCCATAACACGTCCGCCCATGCAAAGAGCATTTGCGTCGTTGTGAAGTCTTGTGTACTTTGCGGAATACCAGTCGCCGCACAGCGCCGCTCTGATACCCTTTATCTTGTTGGCAGCCATTGAGATACCGATGCCTGTTCCGCAGATAAGTATTGCCTTATCGCACTCACCTGAAAGCACCTTTGCACAGGTATCAGCCGCGATATCGGGATAATCCACCGCCTCGCCGTTACAGCCGCAGTCAACGAACTGTACGCCTTTTTCTTCAAGATGCTTTATGACTTCGAGCTTAAGCTCATAGCCGCCATGATCACAGCCTATTGCTATCATTGTTATTCCTCTTTTCAGAATGGATTATCCAAAAAGGATAAATATATTATATACCTTTTTGTGCTATAAATCAAGTAGTTTTTTGATTTTTCAATCCGCGTCCGTGCCAAGATGATACTTTCCGCAGTGCAAACATCTGAAAAGATAGCCATAGATATGTCCGTTTTCCGTCATCGCGTCACAAATAAATTCCTTAGTATTCTCGTCAAACTTCTCCAATACTTCATCAGCGATGCCCATTTCATTAAGCCTGTCAATATCAGTATATCCAATAAAAGCACAGTAGTCATTGCAACAAGCAAGCCATTCCTCGCCCTGCCAGCTGTTATAACCGGGGGTGCGTTCATACAGCTCACGCTGCTTTTCGGGGTCGCTTACCGCATCGTTGTCGGCGCCCTGTATGAACGTGCCGTCGTACTTTTCAGCCGCTCTTCCCGAAGCTATACACTCAGGACAAATGCAGTCAACCTCATCTACCGCATATATACGCTCGTAGGAATATTCGGTTTCCCTGCCACAGCATTCGCATACGGGATATTCGCCCTCTTCCGCTTTAAAAAATATACCAAGCTCGTAAACGTTAGGATGATACTTAAATACCACCTTTTCAGCCTTGCTCATAATGCGTTCCTCTTTTCAGAATAGATTATCCAAAAAGGATATATTTTATTATACAACTTTATGCGTTACAGGTCAAGTATTATTTAGAAATATAGTTCAGCTTTCAGCGGAATATGTCATTTTAACGAGCGGAACCCAATCATCTTCCATTATTTTCTCGCCCGTCAGCTCAAAGCCGTGTCTTAGATAGAATGCGATACCGCGCTTATTATACTCCAGCGCCCACAGAAAGCTTGCGTGAAGCGTGTCTAAGGCAAAGCGCAGCAGCTTTTCGCCTATTCCCCGACTCTGAAACTGCGGCTCTACAAAAAGCTTTTCGATCTCGCTGCCGTTTACGCGGATAACGCCCCTCACAACACCGTCATCATATACAAAAGTATTTTTCAGCGCTTGTGAGCCATCGGAATATTCCTTTGCCATATCAACTACATTCAATTCACTGAAATAAAACGGGTCATTATTGAAAAAAGGATAGAAATTCACACGGTAATTGACAACGATCATTTCCGCAATACGCGAAGCGTCAGACGGAACAGCAGGTCTGATAAATTCCATTTGCATCTCCTTTTTGAGCTGATATGAGATCAGGTCTTGCCCTTTTCCCTTTCAAGCCTTTCGCGCTCTGCCTGAGGAAGTCTGAGATAGCTCGGCATGAGGGCTGCGGCTTCGATAGTTTCCCTGCCCTCTGCCGCAAAGCAGACTCCCGAGCCGCGCTGATAGCGAAGCGGCACAGGCGCGAGTATAAAGCTATGCTCCGTTGCCTCGTCAAGAAGCTCTGCGCCGTCGCCTGCAAGGATTATCCTGCCGCCAAGCGTTTTAAGCTCCTCATAAAGGTCAACTGCTTTAATTGCTCTGTCCTCGCACACACGGGTAATAGCGCCGTTACTGCTGCTGAAGATCGCGTTGTAAACCTGACCGCAGCGCGCGTCCATAGCGCAGCAGATCATTCCGTCTATACCAACGAAATTGTATGCTATGGCTTCAAGCGTAGACACCTCGATACAGGGCTTATCCGCGCCCATTGCCATGCCTTTTACGCTTGCAATTCCGATACGAAGTCCCGTAAACGAGCCGGGGCCCGAGGTTATCGCGATAGCGTCAACATCGGAAAGCGCGATATCTGCGCTTTTCAGCATACTTTCAACCATGGGAAGCAGCGTTTGCGAATGGGTATGCTTTGTATTGAGGAACTGCTCCGCGATCACCCTGCCGCCGTCGCATAAAGCGCAGCCTGCGGTTATCGCAGATGAATCTATGCCTAATATCATTGTTTGCCTCCGTTACAGCTTTACAGCCGTTTCAATAGCTATTTTCATTATTCGCTCGCTCATATCCTCGGGCATTTTGCCGAGAATGCGGCTGTCCCATTTGTCGCCGTCAAGACAATCCGCAGCATACAGGAACTGATAAGCTTCGATACCTCTGAACTGTGCCGCCGCCATTATCGAGGCGCATTCCATCTCAACAACGGAGCAGCCCTCGCTCTTTCGCTTTGCCATATTATCCTGCGTTTCGCGATAGATAGCATCGGTAGTCCATGTTTTTGTCTTTATGTAAGGCACTGAAAGCTCGTCAAATATCTCGGCAAGCCTATCCGCAGAGCGCACCTCGATAAAATCAGAGGGCGGCGCATAATGATAGCTTGTACCCTCGTCGCGATATGCAGCCGTTGGCACAAGCAGGTGTCCTGCCGTTATATTTCTGTCGAGCGAGCCACAGGAGCCGAAATACAGCACCCTTTTCGCGCCGAGCGCGTGCAGCTCCTCCAGCAGTCCGACTGCCGCAGCGCCGCCGATGGTGCTGCAGAAAAAGCCCAGCTTTCTGCCGTTGTACTCAAAGCTGTACACAGGTATCCAATAGGCTGCGGACAAAACACACGCGACTGTCGGCGTGACCATCTCCGAAAGCTGAGAGGTAAAGCGGTCATCGAACGTCACTATGAGCGTTTCCGGCATCTCGGGTTTTGGCTGTATCATTTTGCGAGCCGTCAATATTTCCTTGCTTTTACTATCAAATGTGTCGATAATACTCATTTCATTCTCCGAAATACTTTCCGCTTACCGTAATTTTTCTGCCCGTTTCGGACAGCTTTTCTATGCAGACCGAAACCACCTCGCCAAGCTCTGCTTTAAGCTCCGAAATATTTTCGCTCCACTCGGCTGCCATTATGCCGCCGCGGTCGAGGTAATCGAAAAAGCCTATTGCGTAAAGGTCGTCGTAGCTCTCGATACGGTAAAGGTCGAAGTGGAAGAGCGGCACACTGCCGTAATACTCATTAACCAGTGCAAAGGTGGGGCTTGTTATCTCATCGTCAATGCCGAGGTACTTTGCAATTCCCTTGGTGAAATGAGTCTTGCCTGCACCCATATCGCCCTCATAAAGGATTATATCCCCTGCCGAGAGCCTTGCCGCTACCTCCTCGGCGGCGGCGATCGTTTCCTCGACGGAATTTGTAATATACTCTTTCATATCAGAAAAGTCCGCTGATAGTGCCGTCCTCGGCAACGTCGATGTTGTTTGCCGCGGGTACCTTGGGAAGTCCGGGCATTGTCATGATGTCGCCTGTGTAGACTACAACAAAGCCTGCACCGTTTGATACTCTTGCATCGCTTACTGTGATGTTAAAGCCTGTGGGCTTGCCGAGCTTTGCGGGATCGTCGGACAGCGAATACTGCGTCTTAGCGCAGCAGATCGGAACTCTGTCAAGACCGAGGCTCTCGATCTCCTTGATAGCCTTTTCAGCCTTTGCGGTGTATGTAACGCCGTCTGCGCCGTAGATGTTCTTTGCAATGATATCAAGCTTCTCCTTGATAGTAAGCTTTTCATCGTACAGGGGCTTGAAGTCGCTCTTTTCGTTCTCGATAGTATCAACAACAGCGTTTGCAAGCTCAATAGCACCCTCGCCGCCCTTTAAGAACACATCGGAGAACGCTACCTTAGCGCCCTTGTCCTCGCAGTATTTGCGTACAGCCGCGATCTCAGCCTCGCTGTCGGTGTAGAAATGGTTGATAGCAACAACCACGGGAACGCCGTACTTTCTCATATTGTCGATGTGTACGCCAAGGTTTACGATACCCTTGTTCAGAGCCTCGACATTCTCAGTGGTGAGGTCGGGCTTTGCGACACCGCCGTTGTACTTCAGTGCGCGGATAGTAGCTACGAGAACTACACAGTCAGGCTTTAAGCCTGCAAAGCGGCACTTGATATCAAAGAACTTCTCAGCGCCGAGGTCAGAGCCGAAGCCTGCCTCAGTGATGGTGTAATCCGCAAGCTTCATAGCAAGCTTTGTTGCTCTTACGGAGTTGCAGCCGTGTGCGATATTCGCAAAAGGACCGCCGTGAATGATAGCGGGGTTGTTTTCAAGCGTCTGAACGAGGTTGGGATTGATAGCCTCCTTCAGCAACGCTGTCATTGCGCCTACTGCCTTCAGGTCACGCGCATATACCGGCTCGCCGTTGTACTTGTATGCAACAAGGATATTGCCGAGGCGCTTTTTGAGGTCGTTAAGATCGCTTGCAAGACACAGGATAGCCATTATCTCGGAAGCAACGGTGATCTGGAAGTGATCCTCGCGCGGGATTCCGTCAACCTTGCCGCCCATGCCAACAACGCAGTTTCTAAGCGCTCTGTCATTCATATCAAGACAGCGCTTGAACAGGATACGTCTTACGTCAATGCCGAGATCGTTGCCCTGCTGGATATGGTTGTCCAGCATTGCTGCAAGGAGATTATTCGCTGCTGTGATAGCGTGCATATCGCCTGTAAAGTGGAGATTTATGTCCTCCATGGGAACTACCTGAGCATAGCCGCCGCCCGCAGCGCCGCCCTTAACGCCGAATACAGGACCGAGCGAGGGCTCGCGCAGTGCAAGACAAGCCTTTTTACCGATCTTGTTCATGCCCTCTGCAAGACCTACGGAAGTTGTGGTCTTGCCCTCGCCTGCGGGTGTGGGGTTGATTGCTGTTACAAGGATAAGCTTGCCGTCTGCGTTATCCTTTACTCTGTCAATGAGCTGCTGCGACAGCTTTGCCTTATAGTGACCGTAGGGCTCAAGCTCGTCCTCTGTAACTCCGAGCTTTGCCGCAACGTCCTTGATCTTCATCATTTTAGCCTGCTGAGCAATTTCGATATCTGTAAGCATGATTGATTACCTCCGTTAAATTATCAATATCAATTACTTTTATTTAAGCATTGCTGAAGTTCCTCCAGCCATTTCGGTATGCTGCCGCTCTTTATAATGATCTCACCGTTTTTATATTCCGCCTTTTCAACAAAGCCGTTTTCATTGTCGTAAAGCTTGACCTCATTGCAATAAGGAAGTATGGCGACAAGATCCTCAAAGCGCTTTTGGTAGCGGCGGAGCACATCTGCCTCGGGAATATCGTGACCGCCCTTTTCTACTCGGTTTTTTATGCGCTTGATACTCTCCTCGGCGGTGCTGACACCGACATAATACAAGCGTATAAAATAATCAAGCTCGCGCGCTTTTTTTATCGTTTTAAGCGTTCTCGCACCTGAAAGAGTGGTTTCCTGCGTAAGGTTTATGCCCTTTTCAAGGCTGCTGTTAATGCGTTCTATGGCAGCCTTGCCGCCTTTAAGCTTATCGCCGCCAAGCTCAGATGTTATCTTATCGGTGTCAACAATAATGCCAAGATCACTGCTCTCACCAATAAGAACGCCTGTAAGACTGCTTTTTCCGACTCCATTCACGCCTGCAATAATCGTATAGATCTTCACGCGGTCTTATCCTCCCTTTCACATCAGAATAAGCTGAGCTGGGAAATGTCCTTTCCCGAAACACTGCCTGCCGAGGGTATCGTCTTTATGCGGAAATCCTCAGGCTTTTTGAGGTCGCTGAGTTCAAGCAGGTATGCACCTGTAAGCTCCGCCTTTGTCAGCCTCATTACCTGAACGCCCTGCGTATCTCTTGACGCCTTGGGCAGTACAAGCGCTGTATTGAATACCAGCACCTTGCCAGCAGAGGATTTCAGCACGAAATCCGTATCGCCCTCGGTAACGAACATTCCGACTACCTCGGAAAGCGCGGAATATGCGTTCTGCAGCTTCTTGCGCTTGGTCTTGGTTTCAAAGGAAGAAAGCGGTATCTTCGCGCACTTGCCGTTCTTGAAGAATATCACGAGCTGCTCCTTATAGCTTTCCGTCACAGCCATGAACGTAATGCTCTCGCCCTCGTCCAGTCCCAGCTTTGCTGGAACATAATCGCCCATTACGCTTGCCTTGGTTTCATCGAAGTCAAGCAAGCGGCTCTTGTAGCACTGGAATTTATCAGTGAAGAACAGCAGCTCGGAATTGCTGCTGACCTCACGCTGATATACTATCTCGTCGCCCTCCTTCAGCTTTTGCTGATTGCTCATGCGAAGCGACTGGGGGGTGATCTTCTTGAGGTAGCCTTCCTTTGTGAAGAAAAGATTTACGGGGTAAGCCTTGGGAAGCTCCTCCTCTACTACCGCCTCTGCCTCTGCAACATCGTACAGGAACATCGTGCGGCGCGGCTGACCGTATTTCTTGATGATATCACGCAGCTCGTCTATGATGAGTCTGCTTATCTTCTTTTTATCAGCGAGGATATCCTCCATCTCAGCGATCTCTTTTTCGAGATCGTCCGTTTCCTGAGTGCGCTTCAAGATGTACTCGCGGTTGATGTGGCGCAGCTTTATTTCTGCGACATACTCAGCCTGCACCTCGTCAATTCCGAAGCCGATCATCAGGTTCGGTACTACCTCTGCTTCTTCCTCGGTCTCGCGGATTATACTGATAGCCTTGTCAATGTCAAGCAGTATCTTCTTTAAGCCAAGGAGCAGATGCAGCTTTTCTTTCTTCTTCTGCAGGTCGAAATAAACTCGTCTGCGAACGCACTCGCGGCGGAATTCTATCCACTCGGAAAGTATCTCGCCTACGCCCATTACTCTCGGAGTGCCTGCTATAAGCACGTTGAAGTTGCAGTTGAAGTTATCCTGCAAGGGCGTCAGCTTGAACAGCTTCTGCATTACCGCGTCGGGATCGTTGCCCTTTTTGAGGTCGAATGCAAGGCGCAGACCCGAAAGGTCTGTTTCGTCGCGGACATCGGATATCTCGCGAAGCTTGCCGTCCTTTACAAGCTCAACCACCTTGTCGATTATCGCTTCGACCGTCGTTGAGGGCGGTATCTGAGTGACCTCGATACAGCGGCTCTCCTTGTCGTAGTTGTACACCGCGCGCACCTTTATCGCGCCAAGACCCGTATTGTACACCTTGCGCATTTCGGCTTCGTCATAGACGATATAGCCGCCGCCCGGGAAATCCGGTCCTTTCAGCGTTGTGAGCGGGTCATGCTCGGGGTCTTTCATCATTGCGATGGTCGTTTCGCAAACCTCGGTGAGGTTGAACGAGCAGATATTGCTCGCCATTGATACCGCAAGTCCGAAGTTTGAATTTACCAGCACTGACGGAAATCTTACGGGAAACAGCGACGGCTCCAGCATGGTGTTGTCGTAGTTCGACACCATATCGACTGCGTCCTTGTCTATCTCAGCGAAAAGCTCGGCGGAGATGCCTTCAAGCTTTGCCTCGGTATATCGTGCCGCAGCGTAAGCCATATCGCGAGAATAAGCCTTGCCGAAGTTGCCCTTGCTGTCAACGTAGGGGTGAAGCAGAGCCTCGTTTCCGCGCGCAAGTCTTACCATTGTTTCGTAGATAGCCGCGTCACCGTGGGGATTTAATCTCATCGTCTGTCCCACGATATTTGCAGACTTTGTTCTCGCACCGTTAAGAAGTCCCATTTTATACATCGTATAAAGCAGCTTTCTGTGCGAGGGCTTGAAGCCGTCTATCTCAGGCAGCGCACGCGATACGATAACGCTCATAGCGTAGGGCATATAGTTTTCTTCAAGGGTGCTTACTATGTCCTTATCGACAACTGTACCGCTGCCCTCGATATATGCGTCGCTGTGCTGCTTTTTCGGCGGCTGCTTTTTTGGGGTTGATTTTTTCAAGATACGTTCTCCTTGATAAAATTTGTCTTTCAACGGACACGGCAAGCCGTGTTCCTACATATTTTTACGATATATCCGCTATTTCAAGATATCTGCTGCCGTGCTCCTTGATGAACTCCTTACGTCCCTCAAGGTTGTTGCCGAGCAGCACGTCGAACATCTCACGCGTAGCCTCGACATCTGTGGGGCTTACCTTGATAAGGCGGCGTGTGTCGGGGTTCATGGTGGTGAGCGACATCATGTCGGGGTCGTTCTCACCAAGACCTTTTGAACGCTGGATAGTGAACTTCTTCTCCCCTATCATGCCGAGTATCTTGGTCTTTTCAGGCTCGGTGTAGGCGAAGTAGGTCTTGTCCTTGGTGTTTATCTCGTACAACGGCGACTCCGCGATGTAAACGTAGCCCTTTTCGATGAGCGTGGGGCAAAGCTCCTGTATCATCGTCAGGATAAGCGTTCTTATCTGGAAGCCGTCAACGTCGGCATCGGTGCAGATGACTATCTTGTTCCAGCGCAGGTTGTCAAGGTTGAATGTGGAGAGGTTTTTGTTGGACTTGCTCTTAACCTCTACTCCGCAGCCCAGCACCTTGATAAGGTTTGTGATTATCTCGCTTTTAAATATCTTTTCGTGGCTTGCTTTAAGGCAGTTCAATATCTTACCTCTTACGGGGATCACCGCCTGAAACTCAGCATCACGCGCAAGCTTTACAGAGCCTAAAGCCGAGTCACCCTCCACGATGTAGACCTCGCGGCGGCTCTTGTCCTTACTGCGGCAGTCCACAAACTTATCAATGCGGTTGGTGAGATCGATTGTGCCTGTCAGCTTTTGCAGCGTTGACTGACGTATCTTGTCGGCGTTCTCGCGCGAGCGCTTGTTTATAAGCACCTGAGTTGCGATCTTTACAGCCTCGTCGGGATTTTCAAGGAAGTACACCTCAAGCTGGTGCTTCAGCCACTCGGTCATCGCTTCGTTTATAAAGCTGTTTGTGACCGCTTTCTTGGTCTGATTTTCATAGCTTGCCTGTGTGGAAAAGTTTGAGGAGATGAAGATAAGGCAATCCTCGATATCCTCCCACTTTATGCTTTTTTCGCCCTTGTTATATTTATTGTTATTCTTTAAATAGCTGTCTATCTGCGAAAGGAATGCCTTGTTAAGCGCTTTCTGAGGGCTTCCGCCGTGCTCAAGCCACGAGGAGTTGTGGTAATGCTCGACAAAGCAGACCTCCTTGCTGAATACGAACGCAACATTCATCTTCAGCTTGTACTCGTCCTTATCGTCGCGATCCTTGCCCTGCCGCTGAGCATTCCAGCCCTGAGGGGTGGTCATTGCCTTGTCGCCTACAACTTCAAGCAGGTAGTCGTTGATACCGTTCTCGTAGCAGAAGTGCTGCTCGGACATCTCGCCTTCCTCGCTCTCGGTGCGGAGAATGAACTCGATACCGTCATTGACTATCGCCTGTCTGCGCAGCATATCGGTAAGGAACTCCGTTCCGATGTCGATATCGGTGAACACCTCAAGGTCGGGACGCCAATGTATCTTCGTACCTGTGCTGCCGTCGCCCTTGTGCTTTTCAAAGCCGCGCTCGTCTGTGCTGATATTAAAGCCCTTTTCAAAGCGGAGTGAGTACACCCATGTTCCGTTGCGGCTCTCTACCTCCATGTACTCTGCCGCAAACTGCGTGGCACAAAGACCAAGTCCGTTCAGACCCAGCGCATAGGTATAATTACCGCCGTCGTTGTTGCTGTACTTACCGCCTGCGTAGAGAGTACAGAAAGCAAGCTCCCAGTTGTACTTCTCCTCGGACTTGTTGTAGTCTATCGGGATACCGCGTCCGTTATCCTCGACAGTGACCGACTTGTCAGCGTGCAGCGTGATGGTTATCACCTTGCCGTAGCCCTCGCGAGCCTCGTCTATTGAGTTTGAGATGATCTCAAATACCGAATGACGGCAGCCCTCAACGCTGTCAGAGCCGAAGATGACCGCAGGACGAAGTCGCACCTGATCAGGGCCTTTAAGCGATACAAGATCGTTATAATTGGATTCCTTAGCCATTTATACACCTACTATTTTACATTTTTCGGCATATTCTTGCGGATTTTTCCACACAATATGCCATAATACAATACTTTTAAATTATACCACATATTGACGGAAAATGCAAGAGCCAACACAAAAAATTGCGTTGGCTCTTATATCAATTATTCAGCACAAACAAAGGTCTTATCCCTCGGGGATCATAACGGTTCCGTCATCGTTAAATCGCAGCGAGTCATAATACTCCACGGACAATGCTGCGGATATGCCGTTCACTACTGCGTAGACATTCCTCATCTTCGTACTGTCATAGTATTCTATCACAAAGAAGTTTCCGTATGCCTCTGCCCATGTTCCCATCTGAACTATCTGACCGTCGTCTGCTATCTCCATGCTGTCGATAAGCTCTGTGCCGCTGTAAATACTGAGGCTTATACCCTTTTCGGTGTTGTGAACAACGTAAAGCTTATCACCGATACTGTGTGTATCGGTACCGTTAAACCCGTCGCTTACAAGCTGATAGCCGCTTCCGTCGTTGTAGAATATCTCGGTATCGCTCAGCCACTGCGCCTGATTATTGCCCATTATGCGCTCTGCGTAATAGCTGCCATCAGAGCAGGGATAGAAATAAGGCTCTACAATAAAGTATCCATGACCGTGCTGTGTAGCATCATTCTCTGACTGCTCCGCAAATTCAGTCGCAAGCTCCTTTGTGTTGCATACGCTGAGATCAAAGCAGTAATGCTCGTCTGTCCATGTAAGCACCGATTCCTCCGATTCGGTGCGGAAAGCGCCCTGCTCTTCCCATATCGAAGCACCGTCAGAAACGCTGAAGAAGAAGCTGAAATACCTGAACTCGGAGGGATCGTCTGCGTTCTGCATCTTTAAGCAATGTGCGCGTTCGCCGTTTATGTATATCTCGTAAACGCCGCCCCAATCGACGCTTCTGTCAGCTGTGCGCACCCAGCGTGTGCCGTTTTCATCGGTTATCTCCATGTCAAAGAAGTCGCTTACGTCAAAGATCTGCATTTCACCTTCCTTGGAACTGTTAAGACTATAGCAGAGATCCAGAAGTCCCAGATAGCCCATCTCACCGTTGCCGCGGTAAACGCCGTCGTTTTCAGCGTGTACAAGGCACTGATATACTGCTGTGCAAGTAACAGTATCTATATGCTGTCCGTCCGTTACACCCTCATAGTAGTACAGGGTTTCGCGATCATTCTTATCAACATACCAAGCCCTGTTCTCGCCCAGCATGAAATAGCCATTTTCGTCCTCATAACAGCCGACCATCGGGTCTGCGTATGTGAACGGGCTGTCGTACACACCTATCTTCAGGACGCCGTCATCATTGCCCCACTTGCCAAAGAAATACCCAATCGCGATGCACATTCCATCGAAGCTGTTGCTTGCTCTTTCAAAGTCGATATAGCCGAAGCCTGCCTCTGCTTCCATCTTATAGGTCATTATCTGCGCGGGATCGGTCTCCATTACATTGCCGTAGAAATATACTCTTACGGTATCACCTATTGCAAAACGCTCGTCGGAGTGTATCATATACAGTCCGCCCTCATTATCATCGATCAGATAACGACCGCTGTCGGGATCGGTGGTGTTGCCGACGTCGTCCTGCGCAAGCACAGTTCCGAGGAAGCTGTACGGAGCATAGTTTCCAAGCCAGTTCATCAGCTCGTCGTATATCTCCTCTGATATCTCGAAGTATGCCTTGCTGTCGAATTCGCCCTGCTGCAGGCTGTAATAGTATTTGCCATTACATTGATGTATCCTGAAGAAATCATCACTGCCATTGGAATCTTCTTCATACAGATGGAGATATGGGGAAGTCACATAATCAATGCCATCTAAATCGTACACAGCTTGAGTGCTGCTTACGCCGCTCATTATCTTTTCAAGCTCTGCCGTCATGCTGTCGGTGAGCTCCATCGCATTATCGCCGTACAGGCACTCGATATGATCGTAGTCGGATATGTTCAAAGGCTGTACGTCAACGGGGTGCAGCATATCGCTGCGGCAGATAACGCCTGCGAGAATGTCCGTGATATCCGAGATTTCGCAGCCCATTGCGCTGATAACGCAGGTGCCGCGGATATCGGTCTCCTCGTTGTACCAGTAGGTAGTAACTGCGTAATACGCAACTCCGTCCACCACCATGCCGCCGCAGTAGACCTCGCTGCTGCCGTTGTTGTCGTAGTTGCGCAGCATACCGCTCAGCTTTTCGCCCGCCCAAAGCTTTCCACCGAAGTCGCCAGGAAGCTTCAGAACACGGTAGTTCTGTCCCGTTTCGCCGTAATTTACGACTATCTCGGCGT
The DNA here is from genome assembly GCA_964435155.1 of uncultured Ruminococcus sp. Taxonomy (GTDB): domain Bacteria; phylum Bacillota; class Clostridia; order Oscillospirales; family Ruminococcaceae; genus CAG-115. The sequence continues at coordinate 72,017 of CAYSYF010000005.1, forward strand.
CGCCCTTTCTGTAGATAGTCGACACCTGATGACCGATATCCTCACCCATATAATTATCTACCACACCGTTGTAGTGCGATTTCTCCCTGTCAAGGGTATAACCGTTGTCAAGAAGATTTTCGTGAACGATATCAGCTCTTACGCCCGAGAAGCTTTCGATATATTCAAAGACCTCCTCGTTTGTTTCGATAAATTCCAAGGAGCTTGCTATCGAGACATCAGCGCCCGTAGTGTGGTATATCTCGGGCTTTTGGAAGGTAAGGCTACCCTCCTGATAGATCTGCGAGAATACAATGATGCCGTCAACATCGGTCATGATATCATCAGCCTCTGCTGTGGGCTGATCGGCTTCGACCGTAGCCTCAATCGTTGATGTGTCAGTCGGAAGAAGTGCGTCATTGTTCCTGCTCAGCATTATTCCGCCGCCTATGCCGACAGCTACCACTGCCGCCGCTGCCGCGGAAAGTCCTACTATCATGCCCTTGCGGCTCTTTTTAGGCTCACTTGCGGGTTTGATCTCAAGCGGACGGGAGGCTTCAAGGTCATATTGCTCCTGTATCTGCTGCTTTTCGGCGTGCTTTGCGTGAGCCTGTGCCGCTTCGCTGATGAATTTCTCGTCTATCTCGCTTATCGCCTTATCCCAATGCTCTCTCATAGGTCAACGCCCCTTTCCTGCAAAAATTCCTTCAAGCCTGCTCTTACTCTTGAAAGCCTTGTCTTTACCGCGCTTTCGCTCATTGAAAGCCCCTGTGCGGTGTCGCTTATGCTCATATTGAAATAATACCGCGAAACGAACACCTCGCGGCTCTTTCGGCTTATCTTTCCGAGATATTCGTTTATGTAGCTGCCGAGCTGTCCGCTCTCAAAGCGGCTTTCAACGGTACTGTCGTCAGGGATAACCTCAGCAAGCTCGTCGTACTGCTCCTCGTAGCTTCTGCGGCGCACCTTTTCAAAAGCAGAAAGCGCTGTGTTTCTGACTATCATGCAGAGGTAGCCGCACAGCGACTCGGGACGCTTCGGGGGAATTGCGTTCCACAGCTTTATGTAGCTGTCGTTGACGCATTCCTCGGTATCCTCGGGGTTTACAAGTATTCCGTAAGCTATATTATTGCAGAGTCTGCCGTACTTTGTCTGCGTTTCGATAAGCGCCTGCTCGTTTCGAGAAAAGAACAATTCAATTATCTTATTATCTTCCATAATTACCGCCTCCTCGTAACATATAACTTCGGGAAAGAGCAAAAGGTTACATTTTTTCAGGAAAAATTTTCGGCGGAGTTTTCCTCCGCCGAGATGTGCTAAATCAGTTACTTTTTAGGGTCAATAAATCCCCTGTAATCGTACATATACTGTATTCCCGACCAAAGCGTCAGAACCGCGCATATTATCATCATGACATGACCGATGATATACACAGGGAATGTTATCGGAAGCCAGCCCAACTGAAGCAGGATATGCATTGCAAGCAGCAGTGCTATCGCGATCATCGTTACGGCTGTCTTAACCTTTCCGAGCCAGCCTGCCGCGATAACTACCTTTTTGCTGCTGCCTGCTGCGACAAGACGTATTCCCGATACAGCAAATTCCCTCACCAGTATTACTATCGTTACCCATGCGAAGGTCCATTTAAGCTCTGTCATACAGACGAGCGCCGCAGCTACAAGTATCTTGTCTGCGAGAGGATCGAGGAACTTGCCGAAATCCGTCACCATATTGTATTTGCGCGCTATTTTGCCGTCGATAAGGTCTGTAATGCTTGCAATTCCGAACACTAGCAGCGCCCAGAAATAATTCAGCGGAATAGCGTCCACCATCATGAACACCACAAACAGCGGTACGAGCAGAACGCGCATCAGAGTGAGTTTGTTAGCTAAATTCATATCGCTTCTCCAATAAGGTTATTGTCGATAACATCGAATATCTTTATCTTTATGAAATCACCGATCTTCACGCCCTTTTCCTTCCGTGCGGAGAAATAGATCATTCCGTCTATCTCGGGAGCGAACATCGCGCTTCTGCCGAAATACAGTCCGCCCTCTGCGAGGTACTTGTCATAGCCCTCGACAACGACTTCTATCTCGGTGTCGATCATACCCTCGTAAAGCTCTGCAACGCGGGTGTCCTGCTGCTCCTCAAGGATATCCTTTCGATGCTCGCGGACGTTTTCATCAACCATATCGGGGAAGGACGCTGCGGGTGTACCCTCCTCCTCGGAGTAGGCAAAGCAGCCCATACGCTCGAACTTCATATCCTCCGCGAACTCGCCAAGTCGATTGAACTGCTCCTCCGTTTCGCCCGGGAAGCCTGTGATGAATGTAGTTCTGAGCGTTATCTCGGGTATCTCGCGGCGAAGCTTTGCAACAAGCTCGCGCAGCGACCTTTCATCGCCCCTGCGGTTCATCTTTTTAAGTATCTCGCCGTCGCAGTGCTGCATAGGGATATCGAGGTACTTTACTATCTTGTCCTGACGCTTCATGCAGTCGATAAGCTCGTCAGTAATGCGCTCGGGATAGCAATAAAGCAGTCTTATCCACTTTAAGCCGTCTATCTCGCACAGCTTGTCCAAAAGCTCGGGGAGCATGAGCTTTCCGTACAGGTCAAGACCGTAGCGCGTTGTATCCTGAGCGATAACGATAAGCTCCTTAACGCCGTCAGCAGCAAGAAGCTTTGCCTCCTCAACGATATCCTCCATCTTGCGGCTTCTGAAATGTCCGCGGATATCGGGAATAGCGCAGTAGGTACAGCGGTTGTCGCAGCCGTCCGCGACGCGCAGATAAGCATAATGCGGCAGTGTGGAGATTATGCGCTTGCCCTCCATGCTGTGGGACTCCTTTTCTCCAAAAACATATTCCTGTCCGCCGTCGCGTACCTTTTCGATTATCTCGCCAATTCTTCCGTAATCGGAAATTCCTACTACTGCGTCTACCTCGGGAAATTCCTCCACGAACTGCTCACGGTAGCGCTCGGAAAGACAGCCTGTTACAACGATATGCTTTATCGTGCCCTCTTCCTTAAGGTTGATAAGCTCCATTATCCAGTTTATAGCCTCTTCCTTTGCGCTCTGAATAAAGCCGCAGGTGTTCACCAGCACGATATCAGCCATACCGGGCTCCTGTGCGAATGCAAAGCCCTTTTCGGCTATCCTTGCCATCATCTGCTCGGCGTCCACCTGATTTTTTGCGCAGCCTAGCGATACTATCGCTACCTTCGTTATCTTTTCACCCATTTAATCAAAATCCTCGTTTTCTTCGTAATCCTCGAAATCGTCCTTTTCTTCCAAAAGACGCTCTATACACCGCTTGACAGAGGTGTAGTCATAGCCTCTTCTCGCAAGCGCCGCTATCGTTCTGCGGCGGTCATCGTAATCGGCTATCTTATTGTAATATTTCCGCTCTAAAAGCTCGGTTATCTCCTCGTCTATCTCGTCATGCGAGAACTCTGCGAGAGTGTTATCCACAAGCTCCTCCGAAAGACCGCGGTGCAGCATTTCATACCTTGCCTTACGCAGTCCGTAGCGCTTTGTGTGGATAAGGTAATCGGCAAGCTTCGGCGCGTATTCCTCATCATTCACATAGCCGTAGTCGCGCATCGCGTCCGCAGCATAGCGGGCGGTTTCCTCGGAGTAGGTGCGGCGGAGCTTTGAGAACAGCTCCTTATAGCAATACTGCTTTGTGCCTAGCAGGTACAGCGCTCGCTTTTTTGCCTTGCGCTTTTCATCTGCAAGCTGAAGCTTGCGGAGACGCTCACCCGAAAGCTCAGCACCCTTGTGCAGGTCGAAATCGGTAACTATCGCGCTGTTTATAAAAAACGTCTGCTCGTCCGAAAGCACCAGCTTGTATGTATCGCCTTTAAAGACCGAAAGCTCGGTAATCAGCATTATTCAAGATCCTCGGGAGAGAACTCTGCGTAATCGTCATCGTCGGCAGCCTTTGCGCTCTTCTTTGCAGGCTTTTCCTCGGGCGCTTCCTCCGCCTCGGGCTCAAGTCCGAGGTCGGTGTTCTTCGCGAATATCTCGCGCACCTTCTTCTCGATCTCGTCGCAGACAGTGGGATTTTCAAGCAGGTATTGCTTTACCTTGTCCCTGCCCTGTCCGATCTTCATATCATCATAGCTGAACCACGAGCCGCTCTTCTTGATAACATCGAACTCAACCGCTGTATCAACGATCTCGCCCATCTTGGAAACACCCTCGCCGTAGAGGATATCAAACTCGGCGGTCTTGAAGGGAGGCGCTACCTTGTTCTTTACAACCTTGCACTTTGTACGGTTACCGATGATGTCTGCGCCGTCCTTAAGCGGCTCGCCGCGGCGCACCTCGATACGTACAGAGGAATAGAACTTCAGCGCACGTCCGCCGGGAGTGGTCTCGGGGTTTCCGTACATAACGCCGATCTTCTCTCTGATCTGATTTATGAAGATAGCAACGCAGTTGGACTTGCTTATTACCGAGGTAAGCTTTCTGAGCGCCTGCGACATAAGTCTTGCCTGAACGCCTACGTGAGCGTCGCCCATGTCGCCGTCGATCTCGGCGCGGGTAGTCATTGCCGCAACGGAGTCCAGAACGATAATGTCGATAGCGCCCGAGCGTACCAGTGTTTCGATTATTTCAAGAGCCTGCTCGCCTGTGTCGGGCTGGGATACCAGCATATTGTCGATGTCAACACCGAGCTTCTTTGCGTAGATCGGGTCAAGCGCGTGCTCAACGTCGATAAATGCCGCTGTGCCGCCGATCTTCTGAGCCTCGGCTACTGCCTGAAGCGAGATGGTGGTCTTACCCGAGGACTCTGTACCGTAGATCTCAATGATACGACCTCTGGGAAGTCCGCCTATACCGAGCGCAAGGTCAAGCATCAGCGAGCCTGTGGAGATGCACTCGATATCCATGTGACGATTCTCACCCATGAACATGATAGCTCCTGCACCGTAGGTCTTTTCAATCTGCGCCATCGCAGTCTTTAACGCCTTCTTCTTCTCCTCGGGATCAACAAGCTTTACAACAGGCGACGCGCCTGCCTTTTTCTTATCCATTGCCATTGGTGTTACCTCCTGTATTTCAAATCAATTATTTACTTTTTAACTCCGCATATCACGCGGTATATTCCGCAGGTATCCCTGTAAGCCGCGGCTTCTATTCCGTTTTCTGCGAATATCGCGATAACGTCATTCTCCTGACCCATGCCTATTTCCGCGGCAATAAAGCCGCCTGTTTTAAGCCGCTTCGTCCAAAGCCTTAATATCTCGCGATAATAATCCAACCCGTCCTCGCCGCCGAAAAGCGCCATTTCAGGCTCGCACTGTACCTCAGCGCTAAGCTCATTCATATCCTGCGAGGTAAGGTACGGCGGATTTGTGAGTATCGCGTCGTACATGGGAGCTGACTCCGCTGTTTTCTCAGAAAGCACATCTGCGTTTATCGCCGTGACAAGGCTTTCGATCTCATTCAGTGCGATATTCCGCCTAAGATATCCGAACGCTTTGTCCGACAGCTCATAGCTGTGGAACTTGCAGCCGATAAGCCTTGCAAGCGATATTCCTATACAGCCTGTGCCTGCGCAAAGATCGGCACACAGCATATTTTTATTCAGATGCGGCTCAGCAAGCTCTACAAGCGTTTCTGTATCCTGACGCGGTATAAGTACGCCCTCGCCTACTTTAAACGGAAAGCCGTAAAACTCCCACTCGCCCATGATATATTGCAGCGGCTCGCCTGAAAGTCTGCGCGAGAGCATGGCTTCAAGTGCTGCCTGCTGCTCCTCGGTGATAGGTGTGTTCGGCTCGGTCAGAAACGCTATATCGCTTAGCCCTGCTGCTGCTTTTATAAGGCAGCCCGCCTCAAAACGTGTGTTTTCAAGCCCAAGCGTTTCCAGCGCCGCTGATGTTTGTCTTAAAAGCTGTGACAGCATTACCATTCGTCGTTCTCGCCCTCCTTGGGGAGTACGGGCTTTATCGCTGCTATCGCGATCTCTATCTGCGAAGCATCGGGCTCTCTTGTGGTGAGCCTCTGCATCCAAAGACCGGGAGCCGAGATTATCTTTGTTACGATATTTGTATGCTTGCCTGCAATTCTGATAAGCTCATAAGCAATACCTACTACAAGCGGCAGGAGCAGCAGCTTTATGCCGACTCTCGACAGTACCGCAAGTATACCCTCAAGTCCCCACCACTCCGCAGGATTTATAGGAACTATGGTGTAAACAAGTATGCTCACCAGCAGCGACAGGATTATAAAGCTTGTGCCGCAGCGGGGGTGAAATCTTGTGTACTTCTTTACGTTATCAACAGTAAGCTCCTCGCCGCCCTCGTAGCAGGCAATGGTCTTGTGCTCTGCACCGTGATACTCATAAGTGCGGCGGATATCCTTCATATTGGCAACAACAGCCATGTAGCCTACAAACAGTATCATTCTCATAACGCCCTCAAAGGCAGACTGCCACATTGAGATATCCATCGGAACAAGCTCGCCTGTGACAGCATCGGGTATGAGCGGCATAAGCGTTTCTATCCAGTCATACAGCGCTGTCGGGACTACGGCGAAAAGCAGCACAGCAAGCGCAACACCTATCACCATTGCAATTCCCATGATAATGCCTGTAAGCTTATCTCCAAGCTTATCGTCGAGCCATTTCTCAAATTTGGACGGCTCGTAATCCTCCTCTTCCTCCAGCATACCGCTCTTCTCTGCGGACTTCATCATGCATTTGTATCCCTCAGAAAGCGAGCTTACAAAGTTTATGCTGCCGCGGATAAACGGAGCTTTGTTATACCATTTTGCGGGCTTTAAGTCCCATTCCTCAACGTCGATACTGCCGTCCTTCATTCGTACAGCCATCGCGCCCTTGGAAACGCCCTTCATCATAATGCCCTCAATAAGCGCCTGTCCGCCTATCTTGGTCTTTTTACAGCATTTTTCCTGTTTATTGCTCATTGTCGTTCCTTTCCTTCTTTTGCATCAGCGGCAGCGTTATCGTTACCGTTGTTCCCACGCCAAGCTCGCTCTCTATATCTAACGAGCCTCCATGCATGAAAATTATCTCATCAGCGACCGCCAGTCCTATACCCGAGCCGCGTCTTGTACTGTTCGCCTTGTAGAACTTAGCCTTTACCTTAGGCAGGTCGGACTGCGCTATTCCGCAGCCTGTATCAGATACCGTTATAACCACATTTTCATCTGTACGCCCTGCATGGATATCTATCTTTCCGCCTGCGTCGGTATATTTTATCGCGTTATCTATTACATTGATGAACACCTGCCGCAGTCTGTTCTTATCTCCGTACACTACGCACAGGAACTGCGGCTCGTTATAGCTGATGCTCTTGCTCTCCTTGCCTGCCTTGTCATAGTATATCAGCAGTGCGTCGTCAAGCTCCGCTAAGATATCACAGCTCGTCATCTGCAAAGTGAACTTGCCGTTCTGGATACGCGAGAAGTCGAGCAGCTCCTCAACCATGCTTTCAAGGCGGTCGGTTTCGCGAGTTATCACCTTCATGCCCTTGTTGAACGTTGCCTCGTCATAGCCGAGCGCAAGTGTTTCGCTCCAGCCCTTGATAGCTGTAAGGGGCGTTCTCAGCTCATGAGATACCGAGGATATAAAGTCATTCTTGATCGTTTCGGAATTTTCAAGCTCATCAGCCATATCGTTGAACGCTCTTGACAGCGCGCCTATCTCATCGTTGTTTTTTATCGCTATGCGCTCCGAAAAGTCGCCTTTGGCAAGCTTTTGCGCGGTAGTGCTTATCTCCACCAGCGGAACACAGATGGATTTCACGAAATAAAGTCCTGTCGAAACCAGCAGCAATACTACCGCCGCACTTACAGCAAGCGCCGTGAGCATTATCGTAAGAAGCTGACTGTCTATGCCGCTTAGCGATGTTACAAACCTCAGGGCGCTGTAATTGCTGCTGGGCTGCGCGATCTTTACAGTAACAGCAAGGATATTCTCGCCGCCGTCCATGCCTATAAACACGCCAAGCCCGTCATCGGACTGAAGCGCCGCCTCATAATCAGGCATATAATAGCTGCTGTCGGGTGAAAATCCGCTTGACGACAGTGTGACCTCGCCGCTGCTGTTGACGGACATCATCTCCATCTGATCCTTTTTCTCAAAGTTCTCAATGACCTCGCGTATCTCGGTGGAATAGTTCACCGCAAGATCCTCATACAGCCTTGAAAGGATAGTGGCGGTGGCATTTGCTTCCGACACGACGTAATTCTCCGCAGAGCCGTAATAATACTGCCGCGTGAAATAGTAGATACATAAATTCGCGATTACCAGCAGCACTCCCACAACGCTGAGCGTGTTTATCATCCAGCGCCTTGCTATGGAGCTTTTAGGGGTGCTGTTCTTTCGCTGCGGCGAGGGTGTTTTCATTATCTCTGTCATAATATCAAAGCGTCCACTTATAGCCGTAGCCCCATATAGTCTGTATGTAGCACGGCTCGGACGGGTCGTCCTCTATCTTCATGCGCAGGCGGCGGATATTTACGTCTACCACCTTATCATCACCGTAGTAAGCATCGCCCCAGATATGCTGGAGTATCGTCTTTCTGTCAAGCGCGGTGTTGATGTTCTTCAGCAGGTATTCCAATATCTGATACTCTACCTGCGTAAGCTCGATAAGCTCGCCGTTTTTTGATACCGTGCGGCTCTGCGCGTCAAGCAGGAACGGACCTGTGCGGATATTCTTGGGCGCATCGGACTGCACTCTGCTGACATTTACGCGGCGATATATAGCGTCTACTCTCGCGACAAGCTCGGACGGCGAAAACGGCTTTGTTACATAGTCGTCAGCGCCTATCATAAGGCAATTCACCTTATCCATCTCCTGACTTTTGGCAGAAAGCATTATTATGCCGATCTCGCTGCTCTGCTCCCTTATCCACTTGCAGAGCGCAAAGCCGTCCATTCCCGGCATCATTATATCAAGGAGCGCAACATCAAAGCAGCCCTCCTGCTGACGGTAGACCATCACAGCCTCCTCGCCGCTTGCAACATCTACGACATCATAGCCTGCACGGCGCAGATTTATCACGACAAAGTCGCGGATAGCCTCTTCGTCCTCACAAACAAGTATACGTTTCATACCGACACCTCTCTGTCACAAAATTATAAAGCTGTTTCTGAGTTCGTCTTCGCTGAGCGCAAGCTTTCCTGTACGATAGCCGTCCGTTTCGGAGTAGTAATAGATACACTCCTCATTAGCGCCCAGCACCTTCATCGAGGTTGCGCTGCTCATTGCATCAGTGTCATTTCTGTCAACTATGCGTATGCGCATAAGCTCTGTCGAGTCGTTTACCTCAAGTCCGAATGCTATATCATAGCTGATGAATATTATCTCATTCTCCTGTAGGTTCGGCACAGCCGTCACAACTCCGCGCCAGCGGTTCGGGAAAAGAAGCGCAAAGCCGAATTTGCTGCTGTAATAGCTGTAATGCTCCAATGTAAAATTATTGTCAGTGATATTATACCACTGCACTGCACACAGTTGTTCCGCCCTTGAAAAAGTTTCATAGCCCGGCAGAGCTGTCATGCTTGGTATCTCAACTAAGCCGTCACCGTCTATGTCACGGCTGCTTATATCTGCAAGATAATTGTTGGTAAAGCGCGCCACGATACTGCTGTCACCGTCAGTGCCGATGCTGTCGGGGCTTATGATGCGGTTTCCGCGGCAATAGATGACATCTGTACCGTACATACCCTGACCTCGCGAATGTTCAAGAAACAACGCAGGGACATTCTCTTCGACCATGCCCTTGGTGACGCCGATTATCTCGGAATGAGCGCCGATAAGCTCCGCTTCGCTTATCTTCATAAACCTGTCATCAACGCGCGAGTACATCGCAGCCATGGATATTCCCGTAGCCTTATCGGTGGACACCGAAACCAGCTCGTCCTCACCGTCGTTATTAAGGTCAAGCACTTCAAGACAGGAATAAGACGCGGCGCAAAGCTCCTGTGCAATACCATCGGAATAATTCAGCACGCTGAACGCTTTCTCAGTCTGGTTGAGCATTGAAAAGCGGATTATTATATCAATATTATCTCCCGCGCCGATATTAGTGAAGCTGATACTGTCAACCTCGCTTCCTATACACGCAAGGTCATAAACAGCCTGCCATTTGCCGTCATACTGGTCAAGCACCTTAAGTCTTAACGCAGCCTCGCCCGACTGTACCGAATCGGACTGGTAGAATACCAGTGCCTCGTCGCCCTCTTCGTCATCTATATTGCGCACTACGAACGCAGAGCGGTAATCTCCGCCCTTGGGGTACTTCAACTGCACCGCCGAGCCGCAGCTATTTATCAACGCCTGATATATCTCATTCTGCTGCGAATCAAGCTTTGGCGGAGTGAGCAGGTTTTCCATCGAAGCGCCTATAGAACAGCCCGACAAAAGCGTTATTGCAAGCAGCATAGGAATAGCTTTTACTTTCACTGATAACCTCTTTTCAACAAGATATAGTTATACATAGTGTTATTATAGCATATCCGCAAAGCGTAAGCTTTGCATTACGGCGACAGCCGTTGTCCGCGTCAGCGGACACAAGGATATGCTTCAATTAAAACGGCGCAATTGCGGTCACTCCGCAATTGGTATAAGCCGTTTTATTTATAGCATATCCGCAAAGCGCAGGCTTTGCATTACGGCGACAGCCGTTGTCCGCGTCAGCGGACACAAGGATATGCTTCAATTAAAACGGCGCAATTGCGGTCACTCCGCAATTGGTATAAGCCGTTTTAATTATAGCACAAATACAGAAATAATGAAAGGGTTTTTTGATATTTTTTAAAAGTTTTTCACAAAAAAATATACGCTTGCAATTGTGCTGTTTTTATGGTAAGATAATGTAAAGTCAGATGACACTGTTCTTACGATTTTCGTTCTTTCCGACCAAGGGGGTGGGTTTTATGCAGGATATGTGGCTGCACTATTTCACAAACGATGACAGCTTCCCGTTCTTTATCCAGTACGGTGCGCACGAGGACACCATGTTCATGCATGGACACGCGGATTTTTCCGAGCTTGTGGTAGTCATGGACGGCAGCGCCGATCACGTTGTCGAAAACGAACGCTTCCCTGTACAAAAAGGCGATGTATTCGTAATGGGCAAGGACATAAAGCACGGCTACTCCAACGCAAGAAGCTTTCGTATCTGCAACATAATGTTCCGTCCCGAGGCGCTTCTTGACTCGGACTTCGACATAAAGCAATACCCAGGCTTCCATGCGCTGTTTCTGCTGGAGGCTCAGGTGAACAATGCTCAGGGCTTCAGCAGCCGTCTGAAGCTGTCGCACGCTCATTTTGCGGAGCTTGAACGTCTGCTTGATGCGACGATAGAGGAATACTCCGCCCGACGTCACGGCAAAAAGACGATGCTGCTTGCCTATTTCATGCAGATCGTCACTAAGCTCTCACGGCTTTACGATGCGCCATCGGAGCAGCGTGAGATAAGCGGAATGGCTGAAGCGGCTGCATTTATGGAAAACCACTACATGGAAGATATTACGATCGAACAGGTGCTTGAGGTGTCGCATTATTCGCAGAGGCATTTCATCAGGCTGTTTTCGTCGGCTTACCATACTACGCCTCAGAAATATCTGATGAGCATACGGATAAGACGAGCCTGCGCCCTGCTGAAGGACAGCACGCTTCCCATCACCGAGATCGCGCTGCGCTGCGGCTTCAGCGACTCGAACTACTTCAGCCGTGCTTTCAAAAAAGCAAACGGAATGACGCCCTCGCAATACAGGGGCGGCACGATGATATAAGCAAAGCAAGAGCCTCCTTATTAGGAGGCTCTCAGCTTGTCGAAAAACTATGTTTTTGCTCGCGAAGCGAGCTTTTTAGATAACT
>CAYSYF010000006.1:0-78121 GCA_964435155.1 uncultured Ruminococcus sp.
CGCCTTGCAAATCCGCTTCGCTATTGGCTTTGCGGTGTTTTGCTCAGGGCTATTGTAGATTAATCAAACGGAGGTGAAACAATGTCGACGAATAATTCCTTATAATTTCTACTGTTGTAGATCCGTTCCCTCCGTTTTATGTTTCTTGGGACGAATAATTCCTTATAATTTCTACTGTTGTAGATTGGTGAATGTGATGGGTTGTATTCGTATGACGAATAATTCCTTATAATTTCTACTGTTGTAGATCGCATGTACCCCCCTAGCTAACAGGGGACGAATAATTCCTTATAATTTCTACTGTTGTAGATTATAGCAGCACAGCCACCGACAGCGAAGACGAATAATTCCTTATAATTTCTACTGTTGTAGATATCCGAAAAAGGGCGAGGGTCAGGGAGACGAATAATTCCTTATAATTTCTACTGTTGTAGATAGACTTCGCTCGGGCAATATGCCGAAAGACGAATAATTCCTTATAATTTCTACTGTTGTAGATAGTCAGTTCTTTAATTGCCGTCGGGTCTGACGAATAATTCCTTATAATTTCTACTGTTGTAGATAATAGCTGCTATGATCTGATCGCGTTTGACGAATAATTCCTTATAATTTCTACTGTTGTAGATATAGCTGAAATTCGCTTGCTACAATTGACGAATAATTCCTTATAATTTCTACTGTTGTAGATAAGATATTCAGTAACTTCCGGTGCAAGACGAATAATTCCTTATAATTTCTACTGTTGTAGATACAACAGACACCCCCTCTCACAAGAAGACGAATAATTCCTTATAATTTCTACTGTTGTAGATAAAGGTCTTATTTCCGACGGCGTTTATGACGAATAATTCCTTATAATTTCTACTGTTGTAGATCGATCGTCCTGCATTACTGCTGTCGTGACGAATAATTCCTTATAATTTCTACTGTTGTAGATTAAACTTCCCCTCAGAGCCGTATCAAAGACGAATAATTCCTTATAATTTCTACTGTTGTAGATGTCGGGGACAGTTCCTTTCAACTCGGTCGACGAATAATTCCTTATAATTTCTACTGTTGTAGATATCGACTGGTTTTCGGCAACAACAAAGGACGAATAATTCCTTATAATTTCTACTGTTGTAGGTGTTTGTTTACCAAATTGAATATTGTATGATTATTCGTTCATCGGGGCGATAGCAAACAGCTTTACACTATTATAATGGTACTTTGTTTTTCTTCATAAAGACCAAACAAAGACCAAAACCGATTTTAGGCAAAAGAAAAACCTCACAAACCGCATTACAATCACGTTTGTGAGGTTATCCTATGGCACGCCAGAAGGGATTCGAAACCGCTTCCGCAGGTGTTGCGATCTGTAGCAACCTCTGACAAACGGCGGTGTTATGCGATTTCTCTGTTGTGTGCTTTTGCGTTCTGTGGCGACTTTCAGCCACGATAAAGACCAAATAAAGACCAAGATTTTAAATTCAGTTGTTATGCCTGCCCCGATAAATCAACAGCACCTTGACGATGATCAAGGTGCTTTGTTTTTATCAGCAATAGCTTCGTTATCTCTTTCAAACAGCTTTATCATAAGCGTGACCGCCTGCTTTTGCAGCTCGTCAAGGTTGGTGATATCTACGGTCAAGCGCTCGTTGACCCCAAGTAAATAATCCGTGCTTACGCCGAAAATCTGTGCAAGCCTGATGATATATGACAGCGAGGGCGAGTTTGTACCCATCTCCCACGCATTAACGGCGCTTTTGGTAATTCCGAGCCTTTCGGCAAGCTGTACCTGACTCATTCCCGAGTGAACACGCAGATTTTTTATCTTCTCGTAAAGTCCGTATATCATAATATCACCTCGAATAATTATACCAAATAATAGTGTTATTATAAATGTACCAAAGTCAATTGATGCTTGACTTTTGCGTGCGCATGTGATATAATGTGTAGGACATAGAGAATTATGTCGAATTTAGTATGAGGAGATATGGAATATGGAAAACAATATTCAAAAACCATCAACTGATGCAAGCAAAAAGAAAAGAACGATATTTGCTGTTGCAGCGATAGGTGTTACTGTCGGTCTTGGCATTGTCACTATGCTTGCAAGCCCAGCAAGGGCGTGGAAAGTCAGCGGACCAAATGGTATGCTTCTTGTTAACGATTATTATGATGGCATTGAGATTGACCTTTCAAAAGTAAAGGACGCAAAAATAACTGTGCCTGATAATATTGACGGTGTACCTGTGGTCGATGTTAGCGGCGGTGCCTATAATCACAGTCATATATTTAACGATAATCTTATGTCGGTGACAATCCCTGACACAGTAACCGAAATAGGTGGATTTTATAAATATCCATTGTCGTCGATAGAATTACCCGAAAATTTAAGATGGATAGACTCAGAAGCATTTGAATGTTCTTATCTTCGTGAGATCACTTTGCCTGCGGAGTGCAGTGTTGGCGGATCCGCTTTCAAGGGCTGTTCATATTTGGAAGATGTACATATTTCCGATGGAATAGAAAAAATTGTATATCATTGTTTTGAAGATTGTACTTCGCTAAAAGATATAGAACTGCCTGACAGCGTTGAGATCATCGAAGAATGTGCCTTTGCAGGTTGTACTAGTTTGGAAAATGTTGATCTGAATAGTGTTGTTTCAATCCGTGAAGGTGCCTTTGAAAACTGCATATCACTTAAAGAGATTGAAATACCCGACAGCGTGACTAATATAAATAGTGGAGCATTTAAAGGTTGCACAGCACTTGAAACGATTACCATCCCTGCCAGTGTCAAGCATCTTGACAATTCTGTTTTTGAAGATTGCACATCGTTGAAAGCAGTATTCGTTTCCTATGATACAGAAATTGATACTGAAACCTTAGCTACTTGGCATTTCGCTGTAAAGCGTTATTGATATTATGGGGGTGATACTATGAATACAATGATGAAAAAAGGAATTTATGCGATATATATTCTTGCGATGCTTATCTTTGCTATACTTCAGATAAGTGTAGTGTGCGATGCGGTATACATAGTGGATTGGGATGGCTGGTATGAAAGAACGCCTATAGCAATCGCTACTGTAAACTTTACCTGTGTTTCAGCTCTGTTCGGATGTGTTTTAGTAATTCCTGAAACCCGAAAAAAGCTCAGAGTATTCTGCACGGTATTGTTCGGAATAAGCTTTTTACTTGCGTTATTTTATACCATAAATGCGTATGCTGGTTTTATCGGAGCAAGATCAGGCGGCTATGGATTGGCTTTTAATTTTACGGCAGCGGTAATTCCTGCGGTTGTAGCTGTAGGCTCTTTTCTTATAGAAAAAGACAGCTTTGATCTTGATAATAAAGCAGGAATTTTTTCGGCTGTAACCAGAGCGGCTGGAATGATGATGATAGTTCTCATGGCTTGCGTATTAATAGGAAATGATACTGATGATACAGTTCAATCCATAGCTTCAACAGTCATGACAGGCTTTGCTGTTTCTTTGACAACTCTGGCTTCAAGGTTTGATAGCAACAAAATTAAGTTGACTATTTGCGGTGCGGCTTGGTTGATTATGATTATGCCTATTATATACCTGTTCAAAGGATACTGGGGTGTTTCAGGTGGATTTATCGATGCTGTTTCCGTGATTTCTGTACTCGGTGCGTTTGCTTGTGCTATTGTGACAGTGCTGATTGATCTTAACATAATTAAGAAAAAATCAGCAGGTTGGAGTTGTCCTCAGTGTGGAAAGCATAACGTTGAGGGTGTTTTCTGCGAAGGCTGCGGCACAAAGAAGTCCGAACCTTGGACTTGTCCTAGCTGTGGAAAAACAGGCAATACAAAGAATTTCTGCGGCAAGTGTGGACAGAAAAAGGAGATATAAATGAATAGAATTATATCAGCCGCGTTGGCGTTAAGCTGTGCGCTTATGCTCACCGCCTGCGGCGACGAAGAATCAAAGCCGCAGCAGACAACGTCTGCTACAACAACTACTCCTGCAACCACTACAACAAAATCCGCAGGCGAAAAGATCGGTGATGGAATTACCGATATTGGAAGCGGTTTAGGAAGCATAATAGATGGCGTTCAGGGCAACGGAGATTCCGACAAGACTGATGGCGAAATGTGGGGCGATGCTATTTCCAATATAGGCGGCGGAATAGGCTCTATTATCGATGGCGCTTCCGAATTCGGCGATAACGCCAACGAAGCAGGAAAAGATTTTATTAACGGCGCAGCAGATGCGCTCGGAGGTTTACTCGGATAAAATACATATCGGCTGTAACTGAAAAGCTACAGCCGATTTTTATTTATGCAGTGTATTCGGGATTTATATTGATATTGTCTGCAATTACTTCATTTGTTTTTTAAGAAGATTTATTGTGTCCTTTTCAGTGAATAAATCACCTTTATTAATTGAGGTTGAAAACCTCTCAAAGATATGTTATAATAATTTTGAGGTAATAAATATTAATAATGTGCGCAGAAAGTTCCATCACAGCGTTCTGTGACGAGATGACTATGTCCGTAGAACTACGCAAGGCACTTCAGATAAATGATTGTGATGTTATGGCGGCGCATGGCTTTCCGAAGAAAATTATGGATAGCGAGAGCAGGCAGACTTTTTTATATGCATC
Organism: uncultured Ruminococcus sp.; assembly: GCA_964435155.1. Taxonomy (GTDB): domain Bacteria; phylum Bacillota; class Clostridia; order Oscillospirales; family Ruminococcaceae; genus CAG-115. The sequence continues at coordinate 4,618 of CAYSYF010000006.1, forward strand.
GGGTGATAAAAGAAAGGAAGATAGAATGAATATTACTTTTTTAATCGGTAATGGGTTTGATGTTAATTTAGGTTTAAAAACACAGTATAATGATTTTTATCCTAAATACTTAGAATCCAAAAAAAATGATGCCCTAGCGCCTTGTGTTGCGAAATTCTGTGAACAAATCAAAGCAGATGAAGAACAAAAATTTGAAAAATGGAGTGACTTCGAAAAAGCTTTTGGCGAGAATATAACTGGTACAAATAGCGAAATCGGTGAAATATTAGCCGATTTTGACAATTCTTTCGCAATCTATTTAAAGCAGCGTTGCGAATTATGCGATTATAATAATCCTGATATTGAACAAGAATTGAGTGCATTTGTATTAACGCCGTATGACCAGTTAGAATTAGCTGATAAAAACACATTAAAAGCATATTATAAAGAACGCGAAACACAAGATCACATATATAGTTTCATTACTTTAAATTATACCGATACATTAGAAAAACTAGTACCTGTTTGGTTTAAAAGACGGGTGCAGTCTAGAGTTACTTGGCGTAATCGTGTTAGCACAAATAGTATGCGCTCTATTTTGCATTTGCACGGTAGTTTGGCGGAAAACTATATGATAATTGGACTTGATTCGTTATCGCAATTCAAAGATGAGACAATGCAAGGTAATCAGAAATTGCTTCGACATTGTGTAAAAAGCGAAATAAATAAAGCTTATGGGTATGGTAATAAAGAAACAGACTATATTAACATCATAAATACAAGTGACGTTATATATGCTTATGGTATGGCGTTTGGTGTAACTGATAAAAGTCGTATTGATGTTATTAGGAATTGGTTGAAGTCTAGTGTAAATCATAAGTTAGTTGTATATAAATATAATTCTGGGTTTGATAAACTTGATGGTATGAATAAAGGTTTATTATTAGATGCAATTGATGCTGCACGAGATGAATACCTAAAACTTTTAGGTTTTAACGAATCTGAATACGAAGCAATGCATGAACGCATTTTTGTGATTGATAGCGCCAAAGCACTTCGGTTTAAGTTGATTGAAGAAGAAACGTTATCTGAAACTAGATCTACAACATTAACGGAGATTGAAGATATTGCAGAACAGCTGATTGATAAAATACCGCCTGATATTGTGGAAGTTTTGGAAAGAACACCATTGTTACCGTCCGAGAAATATAAAAATGCAGAAAAAGTGGCAAAATCACTAGATAAATTATTCATATAAACCAAAACGGTATCGCCGCAAGACGATACCGTTTTAATATAATGTGTTTAAACAGGTTACCTTTGTTCATATTGAATGTGCTGCAATCAATAACTATATAGCTATCGGCTGTAACTGAAAATCTACAGCCGATTTTTCTGTGACTTATACTCGGATATTGATTGTATATGATTTAAATACACTTTAAACATTGAATATTCTTCAGCCGATAAAACAGTTAATAATTTAAATACTTCTAAAATCAGTTCATCTTTGGTGGAAATTAATACAGTATTTGAGATGATATAAGTATATTTGACAGATGCTAATGGCTTTAATTTTTTAAATATCATTTCTTTTGTAGGTGGCTTTTCTGCTGTAACTGTCTTAAAGGATTCGAGCAGTGCTACAAAAGTATTATAATTACTATTTATTGATGTGTTGTGATATTTTTGTTTTCTAAACTTTGTAGGGAATGCAATATCAAGATAAGTGTAAAACGCCGATCTACCTTTCTTATTAAGTAGCTCCAGATTTTTTAAAATGTCATAGAGGTTTGCAAAGTAGACTGTCAATTCATCAATATAATACCATATAAATGTTTTTTCTTTTTTATTGAATTTTTGATAATCTGCATAGAATTCTTCCAGACATAGCATTTCTTCTTGTTCGGTTACCATGTCATAATATTCATCATTAAAATAGCGATCATAGCTATAATAGTATGCTTTTTCTGCGAAAGCGATAGTTATTTCTGAATGAAATCCCATTAATATGCCAGGAGAAATTCCTAAAAGTTCTGCTACTGCATTGTGTAATTCGGGACGCTTCTTATTTTGAGTAAAGCTGTTAAATCTTCTGCGGAGAGCTTCTTCTGTTATTGTTCCATCTGTCCCGTCTTTTTCTTTTCGTGGGCGGATTATTTGCGGGTAGTTTTGGATTAATAGTTTAATGCAAATGTAATCTTTTCTGCCAGTATCAGAAAAGTCGTAAGCGGTGCGATAAGTGTCTGCGTTTTTGTCGATTGCTTCTTTTGCTATTTTGAGTATATTTATCTTGTTTTTCTTTTCATCTTTGTCTTTTGTATTTTTTATTCGAAATATATCACGTCCGAGATCAGTTGTACTTTGAATGTTTCTTTCATTCATATATTTCAGGAGTTCTTTATAAACCAACTTATAAAAATCATATTGTACTCTTATTCTTTGTTCATGTGATAAACGACTCATAGAAATTTGTTCGCCTTTCAAAGAAATTTTAAAAATACCCCATATATTATATCATATTTTTGGCAAAATGTCCGCAACTTTTTTTGTTTTTGTTCGTAGTTCCGAAAAAAATGATTTTGTTGTAGAATATATTCGTAAGCTAGCTGAGAACTTCTTCACAGGCAGATATCAACTGTGATGGCTATGTTAAAATAACCTTTGTAATATTTCTAGAGTGTTACAAGGTTATTTAGAAAGGCAAACATTCATCTATAAAAAATATTAATAATTTCAGACGTTCGAAGGAGGACTATTATGGGTATTCGAATTAATTCAATTCTTATTACTTTACTTCAGATAGCTAAGAGCAATGACGTGCTTCTTACTGTGGTAAATCCAATTAGAGAATATATTGACGGCAAACCCAGCGAAACAATTGCAGGATATAAATACACAGTAGTGTGTCCTGCAAATAAATTTGAATCTTTCTCTGTGAAGATTCTTCAAGCTACACCTACAATTACCAATGAACAGATCGAAGCAGCAGGCGGCTCAATCAAGGTTACCTTCAAGGGCTTTGAGGGTAAGTTCTACAGAGACAGCCGCAGCGGTGAATATTTATTCACTGCTAAGGCTACGGAAGTGGAGGTGCTTTAATGATTGAGAAGATTAAGCAGCTCCTTTCCGAAAAGAATTATGGCAAGCTTGCGTTAATTATAATTTTCGCACTTGCTGCTATCGCTGCAATCGTGCTTGTCACATATTTTGTCGGCAAGTTAATGGTTGACAATTTCGACACGATTGCATTGGGAATTGCAATTGTATCGGTAGCGTTTTACTATATCCATAAGTATTTCGCTAATCGAGACGAAGCAAGATTACATAATGCCGCACATAGAAAGGAGGTGAAAGAAGCTGCTGAAAAGAAGCAGCACGACATCGACCTGATGACGGCTGAAAACAATTATTCTGCTGTCGGCAAATGTTTATTTGCAGTATTGAAAGATGCAGCGGCAACATTGAGCTTAGTTGCGCCGACTTCGTTATCAGATCTTGAGCCACAAATCCGTGTATCTGATAACGGAAGTTATATCCTGCTACACTATGTTTGCCAGAAGCGTAGTGATGTAGATACCGACATAATAAAGGAGGTTTTAAATAACCGTATTGCTCAGAAGCTTAGAGCAGATGAATTCCATCATCTGTCCGATACCTATTGTAATTATGATGGGCGTTACTACCCTATAATTATGGTTGACGATGTGATTGATGTCAAGGCTTATGTCAATATCGATATGGTAATGACAAACAATGCTTACTGTGAGCATCTCTGCAACAAGTCCGTTGCAGATAGGAATTCCATCGACTTTAAGGATATTGATTTCTGATATGACGGGTATTGACATACTCTTTAACGAGGAGTATCTTTCCTGTGGGGTTAGCTACTATATCAAGTGGCAACCCCACAAATCCCCTCACATCATCGTTATAGGTGCGACAGGAAGTGGAAAGACCTACTTTACAAAGCTGCTTTTGGGGAAGATTGCCCTGCGCTGTGAGGATTCACAGCTTTATATCTGCGATTTCAAGGGTGATGATGATTTCAGTTTTCTTGCAGGAAGCAAACGCTTTTTCAAGTTCATGGATTGTCAGAACGGCTTGCAGATGTTCTATGAGCGTTTCCAGAAGCGGCAAAGCGGAGAAGATACATCAAGAAATATGATCGTTCTGTTTTTCGATGAATGGGCGAGTTACTGCAATTCGCTCGATAAAAAGACTATTGAGGACGAGAAAAAGAAGCTCTCCAATCTTCTGATGCTCGGAAGATCGTTTAATGTTCACGTCATTGTAAGCCAGCAGAGAGCAGATGCACAGTATTTTTCTACCGCAAGAGATAATTTTAATCTAGTGATCGGTCTGGGTAATCTCAGTGATGAGAGCAAGGGAATGTTCTTCAGCGAATACAAGAAGCTTATTCTGCCGAACAGGAAGCAAGGCACTGGATATATGCTGAATAACGGTGCTGAATTTACAGCGGTCAAAGTACCGAGCATTACAGACCATCAGAAGCTGCATGATTACATCAAGTCGGGTGCTACACGTTAGTGTTTGCGACATTTGCTGTCGCAGACCAGTATACTTGATTATAATGCGGTTTTAGCGTGTATGCGATAGAAGTGGGTAGGGTAACACTAGCCTACCCACTTTTTTGCAGCGCAAGCGCTGCACACTGCTTTGCGCCTTGCACTTCGTACGGCGCAAGCAGCGTGATATTATCAAAGAGGTGGTATTATAGGAAAACCTAAAGATACACAATCACGAAAATGGCAGATAACCATTAACAATCCTTTGGATAAAGGGCTGACACACGAAGTAATAAAGGACAAGATCTCAGAAATGAAATCTGTATCATATTACTGCATGGCTGATGAAGTCGGCGGTAAAACGCAGACACATCATACACATATATTCATATACTCGTCATCTGCGGTGCGCTTTTCGACCATAAAACGGCGGTTTGAATCCGCACATATCGAGCTTGCAAAAGGAACTTCCGAGCAAAACAGAGATTATGTTTTCAAAGAGGGTAAGTGGGAAGGCAACAAGGAGAAAAGCAATACAAAGCTCCCCGATACGCAGGAAGAATGGGGCGAAATGCCCATCGAGCGACAAGGAGCAAGAAACGATCTTGCAGACCTATATGACAGTATAAAATCAGGATTGTCAACCTATGAGATTTTAGAAGAATACCCCGATTATCTTACAAAGACGGATTATATTGAGAAAACCCGTCAAATCATTATAAACGAGGAATTCAAGAACAAATTTCGTGAGCTGACAGTTACATACATCTTCGGTGAAACTGGCACAGGCAAAAGCCGAAGTGTACTGGAGCAGTACGGATATGAAAATGTGTTCAGGGTCACAAACTACATATTCGGCGGCTTTGACGGATACAAAGGGCAGGATGTTATTATATTCGAAGAATTCAGCTCCGCTTTCAAAATACAGGATATGCTGAATTATCTTGACGGCTACCCTTTGGAACTCCCATGCAGATATGCGAATAAAATTGCCTGCTATACGAAGGTGTATATAATCTCAAATATTCCGCTTAGTCAGCAGTATCTGCCGATACAGCAGAATAAACCAGAGGTTTGGAGAGCATTTCTCAGGCGTATAAACAAGGTGGTTTATTTCGTTGCAAAGAATGAATTCATAGAATACCAGACAGAAGAATTCTTGGCTGTATATTCAGATGCAGCAGAAAGGAATTGCAATGACAGAAACCAGAACTACAATGCTGACTATTAAGGAAGCAGCACAGGCTGTAAAGGGGCTTACAGAATACCGTATCAGAAGAATGTGCAAGGAAGGCACACTGCCGCATATCAAGGCAGGAAAAAAGTATCTTATAAATCAGGATGTGCTGCTAAAGCTCGTTAAGGGCGAATAAAAGCCATCGTTATGCTCTGCCCCTATTGACTTGATTTATCCGATTATGGTAAAATATATTGTAGGGGTAGAGCATAACAATTATGTGCAGGAGGGCATAATTGTATGGCTACAATACAGAAGCGTGGAAACGCATATAGAATAAAGGTATCGTGCGGTTACTCCGTCAGCGGCAAGCAGATAATTCAGAGCATGACGTGGAAACCAGACGAGAATATGACTGAAAAGCAGATCAAAAAGGAGCTGCAGCGGCAGGCGGTGTTATTTGAAGAAGCCTGCAACAATGGCTATGTTTCATCTGCTGTAAAGTTTGAAGCTTTTGCGGCGCAATGGCTCGATGAATACGCAAAACCCCGATACAAGGCAACAACGCTTGATAACTTGCGAACAGTTCAGAAGCGTGTAAATGGCGAGATCGGACATCTGAGGATAGACAAGATATCCACCAGAACGATACAGCAGCTAATCAGCAATTTTCAAAAGGGCAGCGAAACAAAAGGCTACAAAGCACTGTCGGCAAAGACCATAAAGAACAGTGTTTCGTACATATCGTCTGTGCTTGAATATGCTATCAGAATGGGAATGATAAGCGAAAACCCCTGCAAGAAAGCTTTGCTTCCACCGCAGAGGACACCCGAAAAAGACTTATATACCCTTGAAGAAATGCAGAAGTTTGTTGATGTGCTGCTAGAAGATGCACCGATGAATTATCAGTGCTTCTTTATCCTTGCAATTTACGGCGGCTTCAGGCTCGGCGAGATAATGGGATTGACGTGGAAGGACGTTGATTTTGAAAACAGCATCATTCACATAAGACAAGCTGCATATCATATCGCCAATGTGGGGATAGTCACCGAAACACCGAAAACGCACAAATCCATACGAAGCTTAAAGCTTCCGCAAGTAGTGTTCGATCATCTGAAAAAGCTGCTTGTGTTCTATGATGAACAGGCAGACAAGCTCGGCACAAAATGGATTGATGATAACAATGCGGTGATGAAGGCTTATAACGGTGCGCAGCTTTCGCCTATGACACCAGATTCATGGTTAAGGCGGTTTTGCAAGAGGAACAAGCTGCGGTATGTATCAATTCACAGCTTCCGACACTTTAACGCTACATTATTGATAAATGCAGGAGTAGATGTCAGAACTGTGCAGCATTGTTTAGGACACGCCCAAGCGAGTACGACACTGAACATATATGCTCATTCGTTCATCGAAGCGCAGGCGAGAGCAAGCGAAGCAATAGCAAACAGCTTTACACTATTATAATGGTACTTTGTTTTTCTCCATAAAGACCAAACAAAGACCAAAACCGATTTTAGACAAAAGAAAAACCTCACAAATCGCATTACAATCGCGTTTGTGAGGTTATCCTATGGCACGCCAGACATTACCTTATACGAACATTTTTCTGCTTGTGAAACCGCATTATCATCGGAAAAATCAAGGGTCGTATCTAAAATGCTGTCTTTGCGTCCATACGCATTAAATACTATACGAACCCTACCATCATCGAAAAGATACACGGCTTGCAAGAATGTATCAAATAACCGTTTCTGAAATCCCTTGTCAGTAATATCACCATCTGAGAAGCTCGCAAGCCATCCGACAAGCTCATCCTTGCTTACATCAATCGTTTCAGATTGAACAAGCATGATCTGACCTTTCAGCTTGGATTGTTCAGCTTCAAGTTCCATCACTCGTTCCTTAGTGGTTTCAGTGATAATTCCTTGCTCGATCGCCACCATCACATTATGCAAAGATTTTTGTACTTCTTTCAAGCGGCTCTCCAATAGTGCCATTTCTCCACTCTTATTGTGAGTTTCCTGATATTGAACAAGGATATCAGCCATCCATTGGATCACATCTCCGTTAAGGATATAGCTCTGTACGATTCGTGCAACCTCAAGCTCGATTTCGTCCCTGCGAACATTCCGCTTGGGGCATTTAGGCTTGAGCTTCTTGCCTTGACAACCGTAGTAATGGTGCAATGTTCCCGATTTGCCAGTGCCCGATATTCCAACCATATGCCGTCCACATTCGCCGCAGAACAGTTTTCCAGATAAGATGTAATCTCCGGTTGCTCTATGCCTGCCTTGCGGATTAGGTTTGGCAGAAAGCCTATGCTGCACTTTCATAAACAACTCCTTACTTATTATCGGCTGGATCCCATTCTCAATCCTTATATTGTCGTAAATATACACACCAGTGTAGCGTTCGTTTCTCAAAATCGTGTGAAAGCTGCCTTTGTTCCAAGCGTTGCCGAATGTTGTCTTATAACCTCTGGCATTCAAATCTTCTGCAATTCTGATAAACTGCTCCCCACAAGCCACCCTCGTGAAGATCTCTTGCACGATGGGAGCGAGATTCTCATCGGGGACAGGCTTGCCTTCGTCACCACGCTTATATCCGAACGGACACATTCCGTTGCACTTGCAGGACATAGCGTTATCTTCCATACCTCGACGGACATCTTCAGCAAGGTTCTCGGAATAGAACTGATTCACGTTCATCATCATTCTGAGGGCGAAACGTCCCGCTGCGTTGTTACCGAATTCTTCTCTTGCATAGAAAAGCTTGATACCGAGCTTCTCCATCTCATTTTCGAATGTCAGTGCATTGACCATATTACGGGCAATACGATTGGATTTATAAGCGATAATGTTTGTGAACTTGCCCTTTTTCGCATCACGCTGGAGACGCTGGAACTGTGAACGATTGTCCGTTCGGCCTGAAATAGCCGCATCAGCATATATCTCAGTGATTTCAAGACCCTGCTGCTTGGCAAATATCTTGCATTCAGCAACCTGCTGCTCGATGGACTCTTCCTTTTGACTGTGAGAGGAAAATCGTGCGTAGATTACTGCATTGTTTGTCAGCGGAATATCTTTTATTTTCGGCACAATAATCCTCCTTCCGAATCGGGTTTTGCAATCAATTGCAATTTTTTTGTTTGATTTTTATACGCTTATCCAAACAATTTTTCATCAACATAAGATTTACGCATCTCCATAGATACATTGTGATCGACAAAAATGAACACAACCCCGAGAATAAGGCAGCCGAGTGCAGACAGCGCAATGATTCTACTAACCTTCTTCATGGGTTTGAGTTCCTCTGCAGCCGTACCTTTTTTCGCTTTTCCGCTGATGATGACCTCAATCACCCCAGCGACAAGCAACCCGGCTGCAAAAAGAACGAGTAATACTACACCTATGTACCCAAAAATCTGCATAATTATTTCCTCCTTACGATATGGGTTATAATATAACGATTTTACACAAGCCGGATGACTTGTGCTATAATATATTTGCACTGGTGACGTTTTGCGAAAGGAGAGCATGAATGGATACCTATACTCCCGATTGCCTTGCTGAAGATCAGCAGGTGGTCACGCAGTGTGCTGCCGAATTATTTGAACAGTTATCAGTAGACGCACAAAACGCTTTGCTTGAACTGATGCGCACCATTGTTGAGAAAAACTAAACTTACACCCGCTGCATTTTGCAGCGGGGTAAATTTTTGTCGAAATCATCGGCGGTTGTTTTCGATATAATCAGAAAAACGCTCGAAAAGCTGTTTTTCAAGCGGTGATATCAAAAATTTCTGCCGTTTGTACAGCTCATCCATACGCTTTGCACGCACCTGCGCAGCGGAAAAGCTGATATTGCAAGCGGTTGCAATATCCTCGGGAGTGTGCAGATCCAGTCCCCAAAGAACGCACGCAGGAGCCAATACACGAGCGGCAAACATATCCGCTTCGCTCTCTACCTGAGGTCGCTGTTTGTCAATGGTTCGGGTGTGCTGAAATCCATCTCTTAAAGGGTGTCCCAACAGAATATGCCCCATCTCGTGAGCAATAGTAAAGCGTTTCCTGCCTAACGACTCCTTATCGTCATATACTATTACCCATTTGCCCGCTTCGTCAACAAAGCTGATACCGTTCTGCGACGGGGTAAGAAGATGATGCACACTGTTCTTTACCACATTCACATCAAAATAGTGTGCCATTTTCAGAACAGAAACAGGCAGTGAATCTGCTCCGATATCAATAAGGCACTGCCAAGATGCGTTTCTTACATTTTTATATATGCCATAGTTCAATTTTCATCCCTCCGTGGTTATTATGCCACGGAGGATTTATTTATTTTATGGCAAACAATGTCACAAGTCCTCTTCGTTTTTCAGTGAGTGGTCGTCTTGTGCAGCTTTAACTTTAGCTTTCGACACCTCGACAATTGCCGGAGCCTGATCATCGCTGGAGGAAGCGGCAAGCCATATTTTCTGCGTGGGTTCTGATGCATCATCAGAGGACTGACTTGCGAGGATTCCCCTAATTTGAGCAATGATCAGTTTCTGTTGTTCCGAATTCAACAGATTAAAGAGCTTTACAAATTCAGCGGTCCTAGTGTTCTGTCGACGATCGGATGTACGCGACAACGAGACTTCAGTATCTCCCATTCTCTCCAGCAACTCATCAATCGTCATACCCATACCTTTAGCTAGTGTGTTAAGTGTAGGAAGCGAAGGGATGATTGGCTCGTTAGTTTTTGGGTTGATCCCCTTCTCCATAAGGCTAATACTGCCATTTGATAAACCACAACGATTTGCAAATTCACGCTGTGATAGATTGCTCTTTTTTCTATACTCTTTGATTATTTCGCCTATCGTCATTTCTATCCCCCCTAAACAATATCGTACATTGTTAAATGCGTTTATCATTTTTTATATTATACACCAAATTTATACCCCTTGTCAATATCTTTTGTTAAAAAAATTAAACATTTTTTGTTTAACCCTCTTGACAAATTGAGGATAAGGGTGTATTATAGTGTTAAACCGATTAAACGGTATGCGAATTTCTAGGAGGTGAAATAATATGGGAAACAAAATTAAGGAATACCGTGAAAAAATGAAAATGACGCAGACGGAATTGTCAGAGAAAAGCGGCGTGTCAAGAGTGACTATATCGCAGCTTGAATGTGGTGTGGAGCGGAATACTTCGTCTAAAACACTTCTTAGTCTAGCGAAAGCTCTCGACACAACCGTTGACAAGATTTTTTTTAGCAATAGCGTTTAATTGATTAAACACAAATGTATGCCATCGACCGGATTTCAGCAGTACCAGATAAGAACTCGAAAGGAGGGTGAGATGAATGTGTGACGATAGGATGTACTTTGTAATACATACAGAAATCGATGACGAGGAGCTTAAAGATATCTTGAGTAAGCTTTCTGAGGCACAGGAAACAATTCTGAATTGCTATCATCGTTTACAACAGTTAGGCTTAGTTAAAATTCAGAAAAAAGACGAGACCGTCAACGGCAATTGACAGTCTCGCAAAACGGTTAATCTTCGGCTTGTTCAAGTTCATCCACAAATGCCGTTAATACTTTGGCAACATTATCAATAACATTATTGATATCCTGCACTGTACAAGGTGCAGTAGACATTCCGTTGCTTGGTCTTGTGTGGAATTTAAAATCTTTTATCAAGCGCCGAAGTTTTTGAGTATCCACATTTGATTTACTCAATGCGTTTCACTCCCTTGATAATATTTCAGCTTGGCAGAGCTGATAGGTACATTATAGCACGAGGAGGATGCATTTTCAAGAAAGGAGCGTGACACAATGATTGAAAAAGGCGGTTTACATCTTGATATAACTGAATCCATTTGGGAGAAAAACTTCTTTACACCCGATGAACAGAAAAAAGCCGAAACAATACTTTCAGCCTTGGACGGAATGAGTATTGCTTCGGCTAAGGAACTGCTTTCAAAGTGTAATCAGCTAGTGCAGACGATAATTATCGAACACGAAAATAAAACCTTATCGGCTTGTGACATTGACGAAATTGTTGATATTGTCGCAGAGCGGATGGGAATTATGCCGATTATCGGTCGCAAAACTGATACCGATAGGTATTCAGTTGACTTGTCGGATGGTGCGACACCGCAGGAATGGGGTGATATTGTAGCGGCAAGACTTAAAATTTCTGAAAATCAGGGAACTTAAATCCTTTAACCTTGGCGCTTTCCCGTATTTCAAGCCTTTTTTCATAGGGACAGCGAGGCCATTGGATGCCATTAAACAGGAATGCTTGAATTTGATTTTAGAATGTACTTTGCAAAAATCTGCATTGCAGCAGTCCCATAGATATGTTCCGTCGGGTCGGAGTATATCTTCAAGGACAGGTGATGTGTATGAATCATTTTTGCGAAATTCAAGAAAGGAAGGTACAAACATGATACACGTTGAAAGAGGAATAGGTGTCAGCATCAAGGGCACAGCGACAGATATTTTAAACGACATCTGTAATGTTATCGTCAAAATGGCTGAGAATTATGATGCAGTCACCGACGAAGGTAAGGAAAAGATCCTGCGCGATCTGCTGAACATGGGCGCGCAGGTCATAAGCTGTGATGAGGACGGTACAGTTATAACAAAGCAGACCGAGGACAGCGACCCATTGAGCGAAGCATTCAGCATCGGTTGCAGAATACAGAACCTGTGGGAGGATTACGAAAATGGCTGAAATCAATGTCTGTACCGAGAATATCCCCAAGCATGTGGCTGACGCACTCTGCGAGGATCTCCTTGCAGCAGTGAAGAAATATCTGCAGCAGCCCGGTGCCAGAGAAAAGCTTATAGCACGGGCAAAAAGGTTCTATGAAGAAAACGGAATAAAGGAGGAAGAAACAGCATGAATCTTGAAATCGAAAAGAAGCGTTTCCTTGAACAACTCAAACTCGTGAAAAGAAACGGTATGGATTCGCTGATTGAATGGCTGGAAAGCACAGACTTCTTTACAGCTCCCGCATCCACAAAGTATCACGGTGCATATGAGGGTGGATTACTTGTACATAGTAACAATGTGTTTGAAAGGCTTGTGAGCGAAATGGAAGTATGCAGTGATTCTGTTATTTTGGTATCGCTGCTCCACGATGTATGCAAAGCAAATTACTACAAAGTATCTACCAGAAACGTTAAGAATCCTGACACGGGAGCTTGGGAACAGGTACCGTTCTACACGGTAGAGGACAGTTTTCCCTACGGACACGGCGAAAAGAGCGTTTACCTCATCAGCAAGCATATTACGCTGACAGACGAGGAGTCAATGGCTATACGCTGGCACATGGGCGGCTTTGATGAAGCAGTTCGAGGAGGTAGCTACGCATTAAGCAGCGCATTCGAGCAGTACAAGCTTGCTTTCCATCTGCACATTGCGGATATGAAAGCGACTTACCTTGACGAGTGCAAATGAAAGGCGGTGAGGATGTGAAAACGTATATCCCCTACATCGCAGCGGCAATCCTCGGTCTTTTCGCACGGAGCTTAATATCGGCGGCAAACGGATGGATCTACGCAATAAACGGCGTGGATCTCCTGGTTTCGGTTGCTGCAATAGGGTTGGTGTGGAGCTTCAAAGGGCTGTTCCTTGAGCCGAATCCAAAGAAAAGGAAGTGACAGAGTGTTTGTAATTTATGATAGTTTGGGCAAAGCGTATTTTGTGAAATGCTTTTGGAATGATGAACTGCAGAAATATAGTGCACTGTTCCAGTGTGAGCTTAACTCCAACATACGCACTTACCCAACCAAGAGAAAAGCCACAGCTGCTATCAACAGAGTGAGAGATACAGGCTATGAGGGATGGCTTGAAATAGTCGAGATCACCGAGGAGCTGCCAACAGCACCTCCCCTCGATAACGAAGATGAACCTATCATCAACGAAGAGCCTGAAGCCGAACCCGAACAGGCTGAACCCCCACCACTTCGCCCTGTCGATGAAACTGATGCAGATGGATGGGACATCATTGATGCAGTGGGTACAACAAAAGCCAGAACTCCATATATGCTACGAAAGGTTACAGGCGATGTTCGGTCCTATGCAATACAGACAACGGACGGCGGCAAGTTCTACCTACCCGGTGATGAGCTGCTAGCGTGGGAGCGTTACTGTGATGAACGCAAGCGGTTTATTTGCGACCGCATAAGAGCGCGACGCATCAGCGAGGGTAAGAATCCAGACGGTATGGATGAATGGAGGTAGCTTATGGCAGGTCCGAAATGCCCGATCTGCGGCGCTTCAAAGGAGAACGGTAGCTGGGTACAATGCAGACGATTCGGTGCACTGGTTTGTGAGCGGCACTGCTCGAAATGCAGATATTTCAGCGGATTTGAAACTACCGTTGTGTATTGCGGCTTCGCAAGAGGTGAAACAGCTGCTCAAGGCAGCAAAAAAACTCCCTGCTGACGGGATTCAGCAGGGAGCTAGTGGGAAAATAGTTTTTGCAATTGATTTCGCACTCTATTGCAATTTCTATTATATCACTAAAATACAAAAATGTCAATATAAAAGTCCTGCGAAACCGCCCAGCGAGGGCGGTTGGGGACCTTGTAATGAGTATTGATAATTGGACGGTGATATAGTTTTGAAAGTAATATTTACGCGTGAGAAGAAATTCTCCGCAGGTGGTGGAAAGTACCTTGAGATAGATTGGTTTCCATATACTGAAGAACAAGAGAAAGCAGCTCGTCGGCCAAGGGCAAAAAGAGAAAAAGCAACACTTCCTAAAGTGAAAAATCTGAATGATAAGTATTCAAGAAGAATGGTGCGGCTTTTGATCGAGGGTAACTTCAAGCCGGGTGACTATCATGTGACGCTTACGTTCCGTGACAAGGTAACTGATGAGGAAGCACAGAAAGAGTTCCACAACTACATAAGCAGATTACGGAATGCTTTCAAGAAAGCAGGACAGGAGCTGATGTACCTCTACGTTGCCGAACACGGCCAGAAACGTGGAAGAATACATTACCATATCATTTTGAATTCGGGCATACCTCGTGACGATATCGAAAATCTATGGGGCAAGCACCGAGGCAGAGTCAATGCGGACAGGCTGCAGGCTGATGATGACGGAACGTTCGCAGCTCTTGAAAAGTACTTGATGAAATCACAAGCAGAGAATAAGAACGGCAAGCGGACCTGGAACTGCTCCAGAAACCTCAAGCGTCCGATGCTGACTACTAACGATAACAGCATCAGCAAGAAGCGAGTTGCAAAGCTGTTCAAGGCACATCACAATGATGAATTCAGGGAGTATGTGGAAACAGTCTATAAAGGCTATCAGCTTGTGAGTGGTGGCATTACATCGAACGAGGTAACGGGTCTGCTTTATGCAGAGTTCCGTTTACGCAGACGGGAATAGATAATTCTGCGTAGGTATGCGATAAACCTTTGATTTTTAAATAGATTACGGTCAAAATCCGTGTTTACTGCACGGTTAAGCAAAGGAGAATAGTTATGATTGAACAGGCAATTGAGAAGATCAAACGGGAATTCAAGGATTCCAAAGGATTATCCAACAAAGGGCTTTCGGTGGGTCCGAGCGTAGTAGACGCATTGGTTACATTCTGTCGTCAGAATGAGGAGTTTGCACAGGCAGTAGTGCAAAGCGGCAAAAACGTGAACAAGTGCATTGAGCATACAGTTCACAATTGCGGCTCGTCTATTTCGGACATAGAGGTGTATCGTAGAGCGGTTGAGTTCTATTTCAGCGGCGCAACAGTTCGTTTTGAGATGGTTCTTGATATCGGAGATGGCGGTTTCAGTAACAAGAAAGAAACTCCACCTGCCGCTGATCCTGCTCCGACAGGCAGAAAGCCGCTTCGCCTTTCGCTGGACGACTTGTTTTAAGGAGGCGAGTTGATATGACTAGATATACGCTGCGATGTGTTCGAATATTCAGCGATAAACGCAGACACCCACTCCGCTTATCAAGCGGCAAGAGATACGCTAGGGGGTGGGTATATGAGCGTTGAAATGATGATGCTTCAGCGATTTCCGATACTCTCTGCGAAAATGACGCAGGAACTGATAAGGGCAGCCGACATCCGTCTGCTGATACTCGACCCCAAAGCCGATACGGTATACTGCACACGATGCGGTAAATACTCGGATGCCTTTAATGGATTCAGGCATAGCAAAGAACTCCACTGCCCCGCATGCGGGGCGCTGTGCGAGGTGGTCAGCAATCACTACAAGTGGAATTCGCAGGTGCGCAGACGGGAGCGGAACATCGCCGCCATTATTCCAGCCGAAAACGAACGCCCCGACCCCGAAAAGCGTAACTGCTACATAACCGTTGTGAAAATCACCGTCCACTACATTCAGAGAATGACCAAGCCAGTGATAAATGTGACGGAGCACCAGCGGTACATATTCACCCCTGATGGCAAGTCAATCAGATACGGGCGCTACCTTGAATGGTTCAGAGTCGGGAACAAGTGGTACAGGGAGATGACTGACTGGAAGCACATGAGCAGATTTGAGGAGCCTGTTTTTGACGGTACAAAGGGCGAGGGTTACGAAATCTACGGAATGGAGCGGCTGAAAGAGACCTGCTTAAGGTACAGCGCAGCGGAGCTTATAGAGTTCGGCGACGGATATTACAATGCATTCTCGTTGCTGAAGTATCTGAAATTCTACAACAGACACAGGGGCGTGGAGCGGCTCATCAGGGCGGGCTTTAAGGATCTTGTGAGGCAGGAGATGCGCTCGCATAACCGCCTTATCGACTGGAAGCAGACCGAGCCGCACCGAATGCTAGGGCTTACTCGTCCCGAGGCACGGGCGGTCGCGGCGGGAGAGCTTGACTTTTACGAGCGGCGGTGGCTTCATGAGCTTCTCCCGAATACGCCCCCTGCACAGCTTGAACGCTACAACGGGGTGGTCTCCTCATGTTATCGAGACGATGTAGAGCGCATTCTGCGAAGAACAGGTGCAGACCCGAAGAATATGCTGAAATATCTCGCAAAACGTCCCGTTTTCGTCCTTTTTTATGTGGATTACATCCGCGAATGCAGGGAGCTTGGGTATGACTTCACCGACAAGGACGTGCTCTATCCTTCTGACCTCAAGGCAGCGCACGCCCGCACCACCGCTGCGCTGAACGCACTGAGAGATGAAAAGGAAGCGGCAAGGCTTAAGGAGCTTGAAAAGGCCTATGCAAAGATGCGGCGAAACCGTAAAAAGCTGGAGTTTAGCAACGGAGAGCTGTTTGTACGTCAGCCCGCGGACGCCGCCGAGATAATCGCCGAGGGCAAGGCACTGAGCCACTGCGTAGGCGGATATGCCGAGCGGCATGTAAAGGGCGAGCTTACAATAATGCTCCTGCGGAGAAAGTCCGACCCCGATACCCCCTACTACACCATTGAGGTGAGCAAGGGGTACAAGCTGATACAGTGCAGAGGCTACAAGAACAACTGGGTGGACAGAGGCGGCAAGCCAAAGGAGCAGGAGATAATTGACTTTGAGGAGCTGTACGAGCAGCATCTTGACCATATCAGCGGCAGAGGCAAGGCGAAAGTGAAGGTGTCTGCGTGAGTAAGAATATGTTATATGACGAAGATGCCCTCAAAGCTTGGGAATCCCAACGTAACGAAAGTATGCGACAGTATGAATTAGAGAACATCGAAACAGCAAAACGCCAAGCTAAGCAGTACACCCACAGCAAGCTGCTGAAGCATCATTGCAGCGACAAAGCGAAAACTGCCGCATATTGCAGAACGAACTGCAAGTGCGTGTGCGTGTGGGCACTGGCGCTGAGCATCCAAGAGGGTTATGAGATATCAGTGACTCTCGATTGCGAATATCATTTTACACCAAAAATTGAAAGTGAGGACAAGTACATTATGAACGCTTGCAAATATTACAAAGGCACAGAACGTATAACTGACACTTCGACAAAAATCAAGTGCAGTATGATGCCCGATAACGGCAGGGTGTTTGAAAACAAGGACGAAGAGGGCAAGGAAATCATATCCTGCTGCTGGAATGGCGGCGGCAGCAAATGTCCTTACTATACCGATGAAACCGTAGCGGCAACGCCCGAAAGCGAGGCTGAACAGAGCACATTGCTTGATGAGATGCCGATACATCCCTCAGAAGCCCTGACAACAGAGCGGCAGGAAAAAGCAATCAAGCTACATAAGCAGGTTCTTGCCAACGGTAAGATCGCAGCGGATTGTATGGTGGCAATGGGTCGTGACCTCAAGGTTATAAGAGACGAAAAGCTGTTTTCAGAATTCGATTGTGAGAATTTCGAGGAATATTGCGAAAAGAAAGTCGGCATCGGCAAGCGGCACGGCTACAACTTCATACAAGTTTATGAACGTTTCGGCGAACAGAGGCTGACAGAACTGCAGGGACTTGGCATAACCAAACTGCTGGAAATAGCCAAGCTCGATGACGAGGACATGGCAGACCTTATGCAAAACGGCAATGTATCCGAAATGTCAGTGCGGCAGCTCCAAGCAGAGATGGAGAAATACAAAAACAAGTGCGAACAGCTTACCCTTGACCTTGAGGATGAGCGTGACAAGAACCGCATTCTTAACGAAAACAACGACACCGCATCTCTTGAAACGCAGATTGAAGAGCTTAAGGGACTTCTCGCAGCGGCAAACAGCGAAAAGGATAATGCCGAGGAACGTTACAGTAAGCAGAAAGCCGCCCTCATCGAAGAACACCGCAAGGAAAAACAGTCCCTCAAGAACGAGCTGGCAGAGCTTAAAGACCTTAAGGAAGAGAATGATTTTCTTACGGATGAGATAAGCAAGCTCCGCAAGCAGAAAGAACCGATTATAAAGACCGAGTTATCCGAGGAGGATATGGAACGTCTGCGTGACGAGGGTCGTGATGAAGAGCGTGAAAGGTATCTCGGGGAACACAAGGTGCAGGAGGACAGGCACAAGGAAGAGATTAAGGCTCTCAAAGACAAGGCGGATGACGAGCGTATAACAGCAGTTAACGCTGCCCGTAAACAGGAAGCGGCAAAGTACGCTGCTGAAATTGAGAAGCTGAAAGTCGAAAATGCCGCTTTGCAATCGAATGCACAGTCTGCACCTGTTCCGAGCGGCGGCAGCAAGGAACAGCTGCAGTTCCTTATCTCCGAAATCGAAAGAGCATTTAATGCGTCGCAGGAGATCATCGGCAATATGGATGACAAGGAACAGCAGGAAAAATACCGTAAGGCTCTCCGCAACGCTCTGAAGATTATGGAGGAAGATTTGGATGCTGAATAAATCCATCGTTCAGGGGCGGCTTGTAGCCGCTCCCGAGTTGAAGCAAACACTGAACAACACAGCTGTCACCCGATTCAGGATAGCTATCCCACGCAATTACAAGAACTCCAATGGCGAATATGACAGCGACTTCGTCAGCATAATCGCTTGGAGAGGCACCGCGGAGCTGGTTGCAAAGCATTTCGGCAAGGGTGATATGATCATTGTTGAAGGTTCGTTACGTTCAGGAAGCTACGAGGACAAGGACGGCAAAAAGGTGTACACTACCGAGATTGAGGCCAACTCCGTTTATTTCGCAGGCAGCAAACCAAAAGCGAATGCAAATTCCGATAACAACGGTTACTATCCCGATGATGTTCCTCCGCCGCCTCCACCGCCGCAAAGCGCCTTTGAGCAGACAGATTCAGACGACGATTACCATTTCTAAGGAGGAGCGAATGAGGCACCAAGAAGATAATGAGCAGATGGTGCTGTTCGAGTGGGCGCAGTTCCAGTCGGGTAAATACCCCGAACTGGAGCTGATGTACCACATTCCGAACGGCGGCAAGCGTAACAAAGCAGAAGCGGCAAGGTTCAAGCGTATGGGAGTTAAGGCGGGAGTTCCCGATATACATCTCCCCGTCCCCAGCGGTGGTTACCACAGCTTGTATATAGAAATGAAGTCTGATGACGGACGGACGTCCGCTGCACAGAAAAAGTACATAGAGGCATTAAGAGAACAAGGTCACCGGGTCGAGGTGTGTCACGGCTGGGAGTCTGCATCAGCGGTGATACTCGACTACTTGGGAAAGAGGTAACAATGACAGGACGGGAAATACGGATGTATCGCAGACAGCACGGATTGTGCACGAAATGCGGCTGTGCGAAAGAGGATCCAAAGAAAGCGTGGTGCGACTCCTGCAGAGCGGCAGGAAAGAAATACGATGGTAGCCACGCACGTAAGTTACGCCAAAGAAACAACAGCATTCACACCGACGGCTACAGCATATCAGAGGTGTGCAGAATGGCTGCAAAGAGAGGTATCAGCTACGGCCAAATGACTATGCTGCTTGATACCGGAAAGGAAAGATAATGATTATCAAGAAGATTGCAAAGCTTTGTCGTGAACAAAGGGCACTTGAATCAATGAATTACGGCGGCGACCTGTGGGTCGGCACGGGATATGCACTATACTCACTC
Source organism: uncultured Ruminococcus sp. (assembly GCA_964435155.1). Taxonomy (GTDB): domain Bacteria; phylum Bacillota; class Clostridia; order Oscillospirales; family Ruminococcaceae; genus CAG-115. The sequence goes on from CAYSYF010000006.1 coordinate 24,766, forward strand.
GGAGCTTTGCCTGAAATGTCGGTGGAGCAGGTTGCCACAATGTTCGACTATAACGAGAAAACCAAGAAGAATATGGTTTTACGTGAAGCGTCAAACTGGAAGGTCGTCATTGATAAGGACGATGATTACGGAAGTCAGTTTTCCGAGAATCCCGAAAAAGCGGTCGTCAGCAATATGGATGTTTACGTATTCCGCAAGGGCAGCGAGGTGATTATGTGCAACGCTGACCTGTTCGCACCGTTTGAGGACCTTGAGGAGGAAACGGGACTGTTCTATTATCTGCGGCGTATGATGGTGCAGAATGAGATGTATGACATTATTGCCGTAAAGGCAGGCTTTACACTTGTGGGGCTGGTTCTCCCGATACGGATACTCCCCGAACAGCTTGAGGCGTGGATTGCCAGACAACAGCAGCTGTTACTTGATGTTCAGGCGCAGCTTGATAAGGCAAAAGCTCTGGCAGCCGCCGATGAAGAAGATGATGAAGATCAGATGACGATGTAGGAGGCTGTTATGAATACATACGAAGGAGCGACCGATGAGCGAACAAAGCCTAAACGACCGCTGGCGATGACATCACGGGGACACGGCGTGTGTCCCCGCTGTGAGAGCCTTGTAAGCAAGCACGAGAAGCCGCACACCAATCGCACAACAAATCAGTGCAAATGGTGCGGACAGGCTCTCGATTGGGAAAGGAAGTAATCAAATGAGCAACGCAGAACGAATTGCCTCAATAAAGGCACAGATAGAAGAGCTGAAAGCGGAGCGGAACAGGATATGTAAAAAGCTGAAGAAGCTCCGTCAGCGGCTCAATCAAGCAGAACGGGAGGCAAGGAATGAGCACGAATAATAGATACTGGTCCGAAACCGATGGTTGCTACGAGCTGCACTTCAATAAGTTCTACAACGATACCGTTGTGTTGAAATTCACTGTCGACAACAAGGACCCGACCTGCTTTTGGTTCGTTTCCGAGGAGATGAACATTTCATATGACTGCGAGTGGTATGACAACATAGACGATGCAAAAGAGGAGTTTGAGCTGAAATACGAGCAGCACCTGCAGGACCAAATCGCCTATTATGAGGATGTCCTTAAACAATGGGAGGAGAGCAAGGAACAATGAAGAAACGGATTACTTCGCAGTGACAAGCGAGAGGATTGCAAAGGAGCGTGAACACAATGACCAAAGCTGAACACAGCCGAAATATGCGTTATAAGAAAGGAATTGCAGAGGGCTTTAACCTTGAGGGGATGATATCAGAGCTGTATGATATATGCGAGGCTTGCGCCGATATCCGCTATATTATGGACGGTGACGAGGATACTCTTATTGATGCGCTTGACGGTGATGACGAGGACGCTTATGAATTCAGAATGATGTTTTCGGAACTGGATGCCGAGTGTGAACAGTTGCATACTATACTCTCGGAAGAATATGTCACAGAGCATTTCAACGACTTCTTCTGCAGAGTTGCCGAGGGTGCTGTCCGCAGGCTCGGTTTTGATGCGTATGAAGAGGATTATTACGCATTAAGCTCATTTGAATCTCATCTTGCGAAAGAAGAAAGCGGCAAGCGGCTTATGCGATTAAACAAGGCTGACATCCTTCAGGCTGCAGAACAGTGCTTCGGAATAGCAACCGCATTTTTCAATATCCGCTACAAGTTTGATTATCTCAAAGCAACCTTTGATATCTTAAAGGGCGAAAACGCTTCATATCTGCAAATGGTAAAGGATATTGAGTCAGCTTACGAAAAAGCGGCAGAAGATAGCTTTTACGATTGGAGCGGTGCAGTAAAGGAATTTGACAAATTAGTGGAAGCTATGCCAAATCGGGCGTGGCTTGAATGAAAGGAGTACAACAATGGCAACATGGCTTTTCAACAAGGACGAATGCGGCGACGACTACTCGATAATCGATGAGCTTACAGCCGAAAACCCGTCGCAGGAGGAATTGAATTCGATTGCACAGAAGATTATGTGTGAGAATGATTACGATTGTGTATTCATCGGCAAGGGTGAGCGAGTTACAGCGGACCACATAGTTCCTGACTACATCGGCGATGATGTTCTTGAAGAGATTGAGAATTTCGCCTATGATAACATCTGCACAACAGATGATTTTATTTCCGTGACCGCAGAGCAGCGGCAGCGGCTCAACGACAAGCTGTATGAGGTTATTGTCAGCTGGATAGACGAGTGTAATGCCATCGGGACGTTTTACACTATCCCGAAACCGATACAGTTTGTGAGGGAGGGTAAGGAATGACATATAATGAAAGAATGACATTGAAATCTACGGTTTCTGGAAGATGGGGCTTTAAAAGCAGTTATTCTTTGGAATGTTGCGCTAAAAGACTTGCTGAATACGAGAACACGGGCCTTTCGCCCTCTGAAGTCGAAGAACTCAAGTGCCCCGATCGTGTTCACTCAAAATGGGAGATATGTTCCGATGGTTACTATCCTTATTGCAAGAATTGCCATTATGAACCTCCGAGAGAGGCAGGAATGACAAAATACTGCCCCGAATGCGGCGCAAGAATGGACGGTGATAAGAAATGAGCAAAGCTGTACTGATAAGCGTTCGACCGAATTGGTGCCAGTTGATAGCAAACGGCGAGAAGACCGTTGAGGTCAGAAAGAGCAGACCGAAGTTAGAAATGCCGTTTAAGTGCTATATTTACTGCACAAAAGGCAAATCGTCAAAAGACGATACATTTAATGTCGTCGGGTACAACGATGGCGAGAATATATACGATTATCGCATTAATGGTAAAGTCTTTGGGGAGTTCGTGTGTGATGGCATTATAAGTCACTGTGAAATGGCTAATGCCGATATCGCAGAACAACAAGGGCGGATAAGACGTGATGAACTGGCTGAATATTCCAACGGAAAGGAACTGTTTGGTTGGCACATCTCCGACCTCGTGATATACGACGAGCCGAAAGATTTAATAGATTTTTTTGTCGAGGGTGAGTGTTATCCTCCACGCTGCTCCGAGTGCAAGTACTTTGATGAGGGCAACGGATACAACGTCGAAGATGATTGTTTGCTACCGCACCATCTCAATGATGATGGCAACGATTTAAAGCCGCTGTTTAAAGCGCCTCAGAGCTGGTGCTATGTAGAGGAGGATACATAATCATGGACATCATAGAGGCATTAGATACCATCAGAAAAGTTGTTCCGTATCAATACAATATACCTTCCAAACAAATTGAAGCAGCAAAAAAGACGATACTGGAAGCTGCTAAGAAAGGTGATATAGACATATCGCTCAATAAATTTACAGAAGTAGTACACGACAATGCTGTAGCACATGGCTGGTGGAATGGAACACGTTCGTTTGCAGAATTGATTGCATTGTGTCATTGTGAATTGTCTGAAGCTTTGGAAGAATACCGCAAAGGGCATCTGCCAGAAGGAACTTACCGTTCGGAGAATGGCAAGATAGAAGGCATTCCCGTTGAACTGGCAGATGTTATCCTTCGAATACTGGATATGTGCGGTCACTACGGAATAGACATTGCTACCATCCTTGTGGAAAAGCACAACTATAACAAGACAAGGCCGTACAAACACGGTGGAAAGGTAATCTGAGATGGATAATATAATGCTCGAATCAGATGAAAAGCGTTGTCGGGAGTGTACAGAACCCTCCAAACGCATAGCAGGTTTTTGGGATGGAACGGATCTCAATGGTGATGAAACAAGCGGATGTTTTTATGTCTGCGATAATGGTGGTTGCGCTATCAAGATAGAGCGTGATATAAGAACAGCGGCAGCCGAAGATGAGCGGCAACGCATACGTGTAGAGAATGCAGACAACGGAACGGACGCTTCCACACTTACGGATATGCGAAAAGCAGCGCAATGCACGCTTCGGACCGCTGCTGACATAGCTGGTATATCAGCAGCGGAATACAGTGCAATGGAACAGGAAAGGAAGGCAATCCCAAGTCAGCTTTATAACAGCTTGGGATACATATTCGGAATTATGCAGGAATTGAGGTGCGACAATGGCGATAAAGATAACCTTTGATACCATGACAGAGTTTGAGGAGTTTTCTACTGCTTTTACCGATTGCGGACAGAGTGAACCGTGCGGAAATTGTGCCGAATGCAGGAAAGCACTGAAAGAAGACAACATCAACGAGTTCTGTTATCAGATAAGCCTGTCGAAAGATAATGTGGATTTCGAACGAGTGTTGAACGAAATGCGTAGTGCCTGCGAACATTGCATTTGGTATTGGATAGACGAGTACGAAATCAAGGAAGATTAGAGCAATGTCACCAACAATAAATGACCGTACACTTACGGAACTTCAAAGGGCTGGATATAGCGAGGCTGAAATCGAAGAAATGGCAAGTGTGGCTATTGCAGTTGGAACAGGCTGCGGCGTAAGCAATCACGAGGTAGTTTCGCAAATAAGAGCAACAGCGTTAAGATCCAGCAATGAAATCACAGAATTTATCATAAACACAGGAGAAAGATGTATGAATCCAGACAGAATATATGCTGCTATGGTGGTAGCTGACACTATGGGCGCCTCGATGCATCACGAATATGGTGAACGCAAGGAATACGACAGAAACCCCGAACGTTCGGCGGGTGCAAAAGCCTTTAAGAAAGCAAAGAAAAGGAATAAGATTGCGAAAGCATCAAAGCGAAGGAACAGGAAAGGAAGATGATCTATGAGCAAGAACACCACTGGAACAGCCGAAGAAAGGGCTATACACAAGGAGGCGATACGGCTCCGCAAAATGACGGACATTCAGCTTGTCACCGCTTTCAAGGAAGCCAAAGGCAGCGGCAAACCTGATAATAATCCTATAACCACTCTCATTGACGGGCTGATGAGCGGTGAATGTCCGGGTGTAAAGAGTGCTATCGCAGGTAAGATTGCCAACTACGCCCAAAGCAAAGGACTTATGTAACGAAAAGGGGAAGATAAAATGACAGCGAAGGAGTATCTCGAAAATCACACCGAAAAAGATTATCTTGAACAATACTGTTTAATCAAGACAAGAGTGGATATGAAAAAAGCACAGATCGAGGAATGGCGTGAGTTGGCCCAAGCTGCTGGCGGCTGTTCTGACAATATCGGATGCGGTCGTAACTCTCTGCCTTACGACAAAGTTGGTGAAATCACCGCCAAAATCGTTGATGAACAGCAGCGTATGACAGAGGATATCGAAGATATGCTCAAACTCAAAAGACAGATTGAGAGCCTCATCAAGCAGATGTCCAACGGCAAGCAGCGTACAGTGCTTGAAAAATGCTACATAAACGGTAATTCTTTTGATGATATCGCAGAAGATCTCGGATACTCCTATCGCAATGTATGTTATCTTCACCGAGCGGCACTCGGAAACTTTTCATTGATTTTCAGCAAGTGCTGTGATATACTGATATTGTGATTATGATCAATAACTAGGGCACTCCTTAATATCTGCGGTGCCGCCAACACCGCAGAATCATTAAGGAGGTTTTTTATGGCAAAAAATCAAGAGAAGGAAATCTGCGGTGTTGAGATGCCGCCCATCAGTGATTTCCTCAACGAAACGCAGCGAGATGGAACAGAGCTGTGTGCCGACAAAGTGTTTCGGGAAACGTATTCCTGGCTGCAAAGCAACAACTGTGAGAATGCCGTTGGCAAACAGCTTGTGGAGCAGTACGCTATGTCGGTGAGCCGTTGGGTACACTGCGAACAGCAGATATCAAAATACGGCTATATCGCAAAGCATCCGACTACGGGTGCTGCAATGACATCACCTTATGTTTCTATGGCCCAGACCTATATGAAACAGGTTATTGCCCTGCGAAACGAAATCAATCAGCTGATAGCGAATTATCGCCCGCCGTTTGCGGACTACCCCCAGGAGGTGGTCTACGGTGAATAAATCAGCACAGTATTACCTTGCAGACATCTCCGAGCTTATCCCCTACGCTCGAAATGCCCGCACTCATTCAGCAGGGCAGATCTCACAGATTGCCGCTTCAATCAAGGAGTTTGGTTTTCTTTCCCCCATCGTTATCGCAGCGGATAACACAATTCTGTGTGGTCACGGTCGTTTTTATGCCGCACAAAAGCTAGGGCTAAAAAAGATACCGTGTATTAAAGAGGAGTATCTTACAGAGGCACAGAGGCGTGCATACATCTTAGCTGACAACAAGCTGGCGCTGAACGCAGGCTGGGATAATGAGCTTCTTGCCGTAGAACTTGCCGATCTGCAGGGAGAGGATTTCGATTTAAGCCTCACAGGATTTGATGCAGATGAGATAGCGGATCTCCTCAACGGTGGTAAGCACAAGGTTCAGGACGACGGCTATGATCTGTCAGATGCTCTTGAAAAGGCGGCATTCGTCAATCGTGGCGATATATGGACAGTAGGTAGACACAGGCTGATGTGTGGTGATGCGACCTCACAGGAGGATGTTTCCGCACTTATGGACGGTCGCAGAGCCAATCTTGTAATAACAGATCCGCCCTATGGCGTTTCGTTCAAATCCTCAAGCGGTCTGACGATCCAGAACGACAGTATGAAAGACGAGGAGTTTTATGCTTTTCTCCTCAAAGCCTTCGAGAATGTAGCGGCACACCTTGAAAGCGGCGGTGCGGCTTATGTGTTCCACGCTGATACAGAGGGACTGAATTTCCGCAAAGCATTTATAGACGCAGGATTTCACCTTGCAGGCGTATGTATATGGGTGAAAAACAGCCTTGTTCTCGGACGCTCCGACTATCAATGGCAGCACGAACCAGTTTTGTATGGCTTTTTGAAGAACGGAAAACACCCGTGGTACTCCGACCGTAAGCAGACAACAATATGGAATTTTGATAAGCCTAAGCGTAACGAGAACCACCCGACCAGTAAACCGCTTGACTTGCTTGCTTACCCAATCTCCAACAGTTCACAGGAGAATGCAATCGTGATAGATACATTCGGCGGCAGCGGCTCGACGCTTATGGCGTGTGAACAGACAAACCGTATATGCTGCTCAATGGAGCTGGATGAGAAGTACGCTTCTGTTATTCTCCGACGTTATGTGGAGGTGACGGGCAACGCTGACGGTGTATTCGTGATACGGGATGGTATCAAGTACACATACTCCGACCTTGTGAAAGAGGTGGAGCATGAAGAATAATCTTACACTAGGCAGCTTGTTTGATGGGAGCGGCGGTTTTCCTCTTGGTGGGCTGATATGCGGTATTGTTCCGCTATGGGCATCCGAGATTGAGCCGTTTCCTATCCGTGTAACGACCAAGAGGCTGCCTCATATCAAGCATTACGGCGATATATCCACAATGAGCGGTGCAGAGGTCGAACCCGTAGACATAATAACCTTTGGTTCACCCTGCCAAGATATGTCGGTGGCAGGCAAAAGAAGCGGCTTGGGCGGTTCACGCTCAAGCCTTTTTTATGAGGCTATACGTGTAATAAAGGAAATGAGGTGTGCAACAAATGAACAATACCCCCGATACTGTGTTTGGGAGAATGTCCCCGGAGCATTCAGCTCCAACAAAGGAGAGGACTTCCGATGCGTTCTCGAAGCCTTGTGCAAAATCAAAAGCGAAACGCTATCTGTCCCTAAATGCAAAAAGTGGCTCACAGCAGGAAGTATCGTGGCAGACGGTTTCTCTCTTGCCTGGAGAGTCCTCGATGCTCAATATTGGGGAGTCCCCCAACGAAGAAAACGTATCTACCTTGTCGCAGATTTTACAGGCAACAGTGCAGAAAAAATACTATTTGAGTCAGAAGGCTTGTCAAGGTATTCTGCGGAGAGCTTCCGTTCGTGGCAAAGAGCTACCTCCCATTCTCAAAGCGGCATTGGAGCGGCAAGCAGGCTCTGTCTGAATGATCAAAGCGGCAACCGGATGGATATCACAGAGGACGTAACCTGCACGCTTAGAGCAGAGGCAAGGCATCCACCGTGCGTGATCGAGTCAGCGGGATTCTGTACTGAATACTCTTCAAAGGCAAGAGGGATAGGTTTTGAGGAAGAACGTTCGCCTACCCTTCGTGCCGGAACAGTGCCAGCAACAGTATATGAAAATCATTCTCAGGACACAAGATACACTGGGCCGCTTGACACAGCACCAACAGTATCTTCAACGTATGGAGCAGGAGGAAATAATCAACCGTTTGTGGTCGAACAAGCTCCGTACACACTTAAGGTACGCTGCGGATGTGATGGCGGTGGAAAAGGCGCACTCATTCAGGAGGATAAATCAGCCACATTATCTTGCTCGAACGATCAGACGCTTTTCGTTCCGTTTGGGATATGCTCTGATGGGAGTAACTCAATGAGGTCAGACAATCCACGCAGCGGCATATACGAAGCGGATACATCACGAACCATCGATGCCAAAGGAAGCAATCCGGCTTGTAATCAGGGTGGAATAGCAATAGTTTGTGTAGATCAGGGCGGCGGCAAGAGCTCGTGCAGTATCAGCGAGGAGATATCACCCACATTGGCTTGTACGCACGGTGGCGAACCTGCGGTATGCGTACAGGGTTCAATGATTGGTCGCGAAGAGAAGAACGGACCGCAAGGCAGCGGAATAAACGAAAATGTGTCCTTCACATTGAATGCGACCGACCGCCACGCTGTTGCGTTTGCACAGGAGGCTTATGATAGATATACCGAAAGCGGCAAGTGTAACGCTTTAAGAGCCAGCGGTGGAATGTATGGCGGCGGTTCGGAAACGCTGGTGTATAGTACCAGCAAGAACTCACATCACACCGAAGCCGAAGAAAACCTCGCAAATACTCTTGTTGCATCGGATTACAAGGATCCGCCGACCGTTTCGGCAGAACCGTGCTATATCGTTCGCCGTCTTACACCGACAGAATGTGCAAGGCTGCAAGGATTCCCCGATTGGTGGTGTTCAGATCTCGGAACAGCCGAACCTACCGACGAAGATATCAAGTTCTGGAGCAAAGTATTTGAAACGCAGCGGCAGGTCACGGGATGCAAGCCAAAAACAGAAAAGCGTATAAGAACTTGGCTGAAAGAACCTCACAGCGATTCGGCAGAATATAAGCTTTGGGGCAACGGTGTGGCTTTGCCCTGCGTATGCTTCGTATTGGCTGGTATAGTGCATTTCTCGCAACGACAAGGCGATTGATTTGTTCGGAATTGACCTTGCTATTCCGTTTGTAATGAGTTAATATGTAAGAAATTCGGAGTGGATTTCGCAAACAAACCCAACCCATAACATACACAATTCCTCCGTGTGTATTTCGTGTAATATATTTTTCCAAAACCGCTTGATATATATCGCATTTAGAGTTAATATGTACACACCGAAAGGAAAACAAACACACGGAGGAAAAACAAAAATGAATGCAAAAACAGCTAAGATGATTGAGGATATGAAAAAGCAGACCATTGGAGTTGAGGTTGAGATGAACAACATCACAAGAGCACATGCTGCTAAGACCGCAGCGGAGTATTTCGGAACAGGCAGACACGAATACACCGCATGCCGCAACGGCTACGAGACCTACTCTGCTTGGGACAGCGAAGGAAGGGAGTGGAAGTTCCAAAAAGATATCAGCATAAGCGGACCGGACAGCGAAAAATGCGAGCTGGTAACTCCGATCCTTACCTACAAGGATATGGAAACCCTTCAAGAGCTTATACGCAGACTTCGCAAGACAGGAGCAAAGAGCGATGCAACAAGAGGATGTGGAGTTCACATCCACATCGGAGCGAACGGTCACACACCGCAGAGCCTTAGAAACCTGGCAAACATTATGGCAAGTCACGAAAGCCTCCTTGCAGATGCACTGAACCTCGACAGAGGAAGAATGAACCGCTACTGCCAAATGGTAAGCCAAGACTTCTTGGTGCAGCTCAACCGCAGAAAGCCACATACAATGACCGAACTTGCAGACATTTGGTACAATAGCCAGCACGCAAACTTCGGAAGATCAAACCACTACAACGATAGCCGATACCACATGCTTAACCTGCACGCAACCTTTACCAAGGGAACGGTTGAATTCAGACTTTTCCAGTTCGATGCACCCGCCAACGGTAAAAAGAACGGACTTCACGCAGGACAGCTTAAGAGCTACATTCAGCTTTGCCTTGCACTGAGTCAGATGGCAAAAACACTTAAGACCGCAAGCCCAAATCCCCAGCAGACCGAAAATCCTAAATACGCAATGAGAACTTGGCTCTTACGGCTTGGATTTATCGGAGATGAGTTCAAAACAGCAAGAGAGCTTTTCACAAAGCGTCTTGACGGCGACACCGCATTCAGAAACGGCAGAATCGCATAACAACGCAGGAGTTAGCCTCCTGCCTCCAACTCCCCCGACACGGGGCTTTTGGTGGTAGAAGGGTAAGTCCTTCAGAAAGGATGATTGAAAATGAAAAGATACTATCTTGCGTATGGCAGTAACCTAAACATCGAACAGATGAAGCGGCGCTGCCCAACCGCTAAAGTGATTGGCACGGCGGTAATCGATGATTACAAGCTGCTATTTAAAGGCAGCAAGAGCGGCTCATACCTTACAATCGAACCCAAGAACGGCTCACATATACCTGTTGCGGTCTGGGAGGTATCGGCAGCCGATGAAGCTGCACTCGATTACTATGAGGGTTTCCCTACATTCTACTACAAGAAAGATTTCAAGGTGCAATGCCGCTACTCGACCAGCGGTATAGAGCGGCAAGTCACAGCGTTCGCTTATATTATGCACGAGGACAGACCGCACGGTATTCCCAGCCCCTATTATGTGCGTGCCTGTATGGAAGGTTACAGAGAGTTCGGATTTGATACTGGCGTGTTATTAGCGGCAGTAGATAATAGCAGGAGGTTATCCAGATGAAGATAGTCAACAGCACAAACATTCGCACGTGTCCCCTCTGTGAGGCACAGTACAGCGGTTATCCCGCAACATCAAGGAAAGATGCCACCCTTTTGATATGCCCCGACTGCGGCACGAGAGAGGCGTTAGAGAGCATTGGTGTTTCTGAAAAGGAACAGGAGAGTATCCTTGAAATAATCCACAACACCCAGCGTTAAGTGTAGCCGTGACGTGTTCTGTATAATAGAACATTTCACGGCTGTATCTTTGTGCATATTATTGTTTGAATACCCCTTGCTATTATCTGTCTTTAGAGTTAATATAGACACACCAAGAGAACCAAACAACAAGGAGGATATACTGATGTGGAAGCAAGGTGTTATAGGAATCAAGGATAGCAACGGCAAGATGAACTCGATATCATATTGTGCTAAATGCTACAAGAACCCTAGCCAATTCGGAATAAACGGCGGAAGGATATCCAAATTGATGCTCAAACACAATGGCAAAGCGGTGTATAGTTACGACAGAGGCGAGGATATCAAACCACAAACAGTAGTCGCTGAACAGGCACTTGCAATACTAATGTTGGATTACAACTAATTACAGGGCTACGCTGCCGCCTTCGGGCGGCTTTTTGCTCTCACTACCAAAAAAAGGTACTGTGACGCCCCCACCGGGAAGGCTGCGGGCGCGTCGACCCCAAAAAGCGTTCAGTTAGTAGGCAAAAAATTTGGAACTTTACTTTAAATGACTTTTTCAGGAGGGATAGGAATGCCAGTCAAAAGCAACAAGAAAACCACTACAAAGAGCGGCTCGGAAACCGCAAAGCAAGCTGGACAGCAGGTAATATTTAGTTTGCAGGCAGGCACGCCGATTTTTGTCAAGACAGCAGACATCTGTTCGGCGTTCGGGAAAACAAATCAGTGGATTGGTGAACTGCGTAAGCAAGGAACTATACACACCACACAAACGAATCACGGAACGCTTTACAATTTATTTGATACGGTTCGAGATTATTGTAAGTATCTTGAAGACCGTTCCAAGAAAACATCTGAAAACCTTACCGAAATAGAGCTTAAAAAAAAGGCTGCAGAAGCTCGGTTCAAAGAGGCTAAAGCTACAGTTGCCGAAGCAGAGGCAGAGGAGCTCCAAGGTAATATGCACCGTTCGGAAGATGTAGCAGCGTTGACTGAAGACTTGATCTACAATATCAGAGGTGCTTTGCTTGCACTTCCCGGTCGCCTATCTGCCGAAGTCAAGGATCTTACAGATCAAGCGGAAATATCTGTGGTTATCCAGAATGAAATCTTTGCTGTAATGGAACAGCTGTCTGAATATAAGTATGATAGCAAGAAGTATGAAGAGCGTGTCAGGGCACGAATGGCAAAGGAACCGCTTGTTTCTGATGAAGATGATTGATTTTGCAATCAATTTCATTTTTCGTAAGATTATTACGGAACACGAAATCTTTTCATTGTTTTTCACTAAATTTTATGATATAATCGAAACATAGAAAAACGCTTATTTCCGTATATTTCACAAATCGTTCTGACTGTTCAGGGCGATTTTTTTGTTATCAGAAAGGTTGTGAATGCGTGTTTTTCCAGAAAAGGTGTGAAATCAATGGTGGTAAAATCTGAAATAGATGACACAAGAATTGAGCGAGACCGACGGCTTAACGCTGCACTATCGAAAGCATTTGCTGGCTTCAAGCCTCCCGAAAGTATGACGGTCTCCGAATGGGCCGATAAGAAAAGAAAGCTGTCAAGCGAAAGTTCTGCCGAAGTCGGCCAATGGCGCACGTCTCGAACACCCTATCTAAAAGATATACTTAACGCTTTCAATGACCCGAAAGTCAATCACATAGTTGTTGTGGCATCTTCGCAGGTCGGAAAATCCGAGGCAATAAACAATATGATCGGATACATTATCGATCAAGATCCCGGATCTATTCTGTTTATACAGCCGACAACAATCGACGCTAAAGAATATTCAAAACTGCGTATTGCCCCAATGATACGTGATACAAGGTGTCTTAAGCGTAAGGTTGCGGATCCCAAGAGCCGTGATTCCGCAAACACAGTGCTGCAGAAATCGTATCCGGGCGGCATACTTACAATGTGCGGCTCGACAGAAGCACACGCACTGTGTTCAAAACCTATCCGATATCTGTTCGGCGACGAGCGTGACAGATGGGCAACATCTGCAGGTGATGAAGGTGATCCTTGGAAGCTTGCTACCGCAAGACAGATCACATTCTACAATGCCAAGGCTGTTGAAGTGTCTACGCCGACAGTCAAAGGTGCTAGTGCAATAGCAAAATCTTATGGTGGCGGCACAATGGAAAGATGGAAAACGCAATGCCCACACTGCGGCGAATACAGTGAAATTGAATTCAGTAACATACGTTATGAGTACGAAACTACAACAGTAGGAGAAGAAAAAACCTTTGATATAAAGGATATATGGTACATCTGCCCCGAATGCGGCAGTGTATCGACAGAGTCTGAAATAAAAGCACAGCCTTCAAAATGGATCGCAGATAATCCCGATGCATATAATCAGCACTCCACACGTTCATTCTGGCTTAGTTCCTGGGTATCTCCGTGGGCGAGCTGGAAATCAACGTTGCTTGAGTACCTTCAGGCTTTAGGTAACAGTCGCAAATTACAGGTTGTGTATAACACTCGTTTTGGATGGCTTTGGGAAGACCGAGGCAACCTTGAGGATGAAGGTACCATACTTGCTCGACGAGAGGAATACAATGCGGAACTGCCTGATGGTGTACTACTGCTGACACTTGGCGTGGATACGCAGGATGACCGTTTTGAATATGAGGTTGTCGGTCGTGGACATTTGGGCGAGAAATGGGGCATAAAAAAAGGCATCATTATGGGACGTCCCGACTCCAACGAGGCGTGGGAGCAGCTTGATGACGTGATTGACCACGTCTATCGTTTTGAGAACAACGTCGGTTTAAGGATATCGTTGACTTTCATTGATGAGGGTGGTCACTTTACACAAGAAATAAGGCGTCGCTGTCTTGAACGGCAGCGTAAAAAGGTGTTTGCAATTAAAGGTCGAGGCGGTCAGGATATACCATATACAGCACCGCCAAAAAAGCAGAAAATAATCGTCAAAGGTAAATCCCTTGGAGAATGCTGGGTGTATCCCATCGGTGTTGATGCAGGAAAACAGCTGATTATGGATGACATCCGTGTTAAAACCAAAGGAGCGGGATATTGTCATTTCCCAAAGCGAGATGATTACGGAGAGCAATATTTTAAAGGCTACCTATCGGAGCGACTTGTGTATAAAGAAGGACATCGTAATCCCTGGCAGTGGGAAAAGATACCCGGACACGAGCGTAACGAGCCGTTAGACTGCCGTAACTACGCTAACGCTGCAGCAGAGGTGCTTAACCCCGATTATGACGCTATTGAAGCAAGGCTAAAACAAGCTGTTCCCAGCGATGGAAAGGCAGAACGACCTGTGACCCAACAACAAAAGCCACGACCTAAAAAGACCAAATCAACCAAAAAATACTACGACGAATGGTGATATAGATATGATGACAAGAGAACAGGCAAAAATCCTGTATGATTATTATGATAAACTGATCACTAAGCTGACAGAGGCGAAACTTGCTCTTATAAGCGGCGGCGTCAAGTCTTACAAGATTGATGACCGTGAGATCACGAGGTTCGATATCGACAAGCTCACAGTCGAAATAGACGATGCCGTTAAGAAACGTGCCGAATATATGGCACTTATGAACGGCAGAAAGACCCGCCGTGCTGTTGGTGTAGTTCCCAGAGATTTTTGAGTACAATACTCCGTTGGGAGTTATGCTGCAGCTCGCTCAAGGTTGTCTCCTAATCCTTGGGCGGCTGCTTAAGTTAATAATCAGCACTTTGCAATCGAATGCAAGGTGTTTTTTTGTGTGTGAAAACCGCTTGGAGTACCAACTTTTAGCGGTTGTCTATACTAGGTGCGGTGTCTTATCCTTTCTGCACCGCACAAACGGCAACGTAACGCGATAAAGGGTCGGGTTGAAAAACCGAGCTTGTGGGTGCAAATCCCACCGTTGCCACCAAATATCAATTTGCAATCAATTTCACAAAATCGAGAGGAGGGTATATGTGCCTAAAGTGGTAAAAGTAAAAGCAAAAATCAAGTCTCCGCAGATTCCAAAAGCCAAAGGTTATTCAGAGGCAGGAGCGAGCCGTACCAAAAGGTCGCTTAAAGGCTTTGACGCACAAAGCGGAGCTGCGTTTGAGGATATAGATTTCAATAATGCTACAATGCGTCAGCGTGGACGAATGCTGTATATGGCTTCCCCTGTGGCAGCAGCGGCAATCAATACCAATCGAACTAAAATAGTTGGTTCGGGTTTGAGAATGAAACCTGCAGTCAACAGAGATATTATCAAGATGTCCGAGGAAGATCTGGAACAGTGGGAGAAAGCAACTGAAGCCGAATGGAAGATGTGGGCAGAACGCAAACGCAACTGCGATGCGTTGGGAGCCAGTAACTTCTATGAACTTCAGCAGCTTGCGGTCAAGAGCTGGCTGATGAGCGGAGATGTATTTGTCTTACTCAAGCATAAAGACTCAAAACCGCTTAACCCTTACGGATTGCGACTGCATATCGTTGAGGCTGATAGAATATCAACTCCTTACACGGGAGTTGGGACAGCCGCATATTTTTCAATGCACACAGAGGGTATTGATCAGTCGACCAAAAACCGCATACACGACGGCATTGAGGTGGATTCCGAAGGACAGATCGTAGCTTTCCACATCAGCAATATATATCCCAACAGTATTATTCTGACAGACGAGGCTATCAAATGGCAGCGCATTCCTGTTGATGGATCAAAAACGGGTTTGCCCAATGTATTGCAGATTATGGATGCGGAGCGTCCCGAACAGTATCGAGGTGTAACTTATCTTGCACCAGTAATCGAAACGCTGTTACAGCTGCGGCGATATACCGAAAGCGAACTTATAGCGGCATTGATACAGAGTTATCTGACAGCTTGGGTAACTACGGAAACAGATCCTAGCGACTTCCCTTTTAACGAGGTCGGCGCCGGAGATATTGATGGCGACTATCCTTCTGATGAGGCATACGCAGATGATGAATACGAAATGGGTCCCGGCACGATCAACCACTTAAAGCCCGGAGAATCGGTGACACTCGGAAATCCTAATATTCCGACCGCTGGATTCTCTAATTTTGTTAAGGAAATATGCAAACTGGCAGGTTGTGGTCTGGAACTGCCGTATGACGTGCTTATCAAGGAATTCAACAGCTCGTATTCAGCGGCAAAGGGCGCACTCGAAGAGGCGTGGGAAATGATCAAGATGCGCCGCAGCTGGTTTGTGAATGATTTCTGCCAGCCAATATACGAAACTTGGCTTGCTGAAGCTATTGCATTAGGTCGTATAAAAGCACCCGGTTTTTGGGATGACCCTCTTGTTCGTGCGGCATGGTGCGGTGCTCGTTGGGACGGACCTGCACAGACACATCTTGACCCCTTGAAGGAAGCTAAAGCCAATGAAATGGTCGTAGATAGGGGTTGGAAGACTAATGAGCAGATCACCCGTGAGTTCTACGGCGGTAACTGGAAAGAAAACGCCGCTATCATTATCCAGGAAAAGAAGTATATGAGTAAAAATGAAGGTGAGTTAATTCCCAGCGGTGATGAACCAACCACAAAGGAAGGAGATGACAATGGTGAAATTCAAAGCAATTAACATAAAACGCCCCTGTTATGCTATGGCAAGTACAGACGGCAAAGAAGCGGAAATCACTATGTATGGAGAATTCGTTGAGAGTAAGCCGTATGATAGCTGGACTGGCAAGGACATCCCCGGTAATTTCATTATCAAGGACGAATTCATCGAGGATCTTTCGGCGGTATCTAACTGCAACAATATCACAATCAGAATGGACAGTGTCGGCGGCGATCTTGCTGTCGGCCTGTTTATTTATAACAAGCTTCGTGATCTCGTTGCCGAAGGCAAGCAGCTTAAATGTGTCGTTGATGGTGTGGCTATGAGTGCAGGTTCACTTGTTATGGTGGCCTGCAATGAAGTCGTAGTGCATGCAACATCGCTGATAATGATACACAAGGGTTGGCGACTGTTGTTCGGCAGCTACAACTCAGACGAGCTGCGAAAGGAAGCAAAAGAGCTTGATGCGTGGGATAAGACCATGATCAAAGCTTATACACAGAAAACAGGGCTTTCTGACGCGGTGATTACCCATATGATGTCGGAAACAAAATATATGACAGGCGATGAAGCGGTTGAAAAGCACTTTGCAGATACACTAAGTGAGAGCGAGGGTGCGTCTATAGCTGCCAATGCAAACAGAAATGCTTTCATTATCAACGGCCGAATCTTTGCGTTGAGCAACGGATACAAAGTTCCCGACAACATTCCTGTGGTAGCAGCTTCGGCGTCCGCCGAAGATGATATAAACAAAATAAAGCCGACAGCCAGCGGCGAAAACGGAGGTAAAACAATTATGGCAAACAATCTTGAAGAACTCAGGAAAGAGAATCCCACACTCGCAAGTCAGATCGAAAGCGAGCTGCGCAGCACACTCAAAGCTGAATCCGAGACCAGTGCAAGTGCAGCGGCAGATGACGAGCGTAAGCGCCTTAAGGAAATCGACGCTATTGCCGGCATTTATGATCCTGCACTGGTGCAGGCGGCAAAGTACGACAAGCCCTGCACTGCACAGGAGATGGCATATCGTGCTGCAGTTGAGGCGGCAGAAAAGGGCAAGAAGTTCAGTGCCGACATAAGATCAGATGCCGATGACAGCGGTGTAAACAGCGTTCCTGCTGCTACAGCACCTAATGATGCAACTGATAACAACGAAAACAAGAGTCCAAAGGCACTTCAGGCTGAGGCTGACAAGTTCGTTCACGGACTCTTACACAGTGAGGAGGTAAAGTAAATGGCAACAGAACTGCTTAAGAAACTCGGTGAAACAACATCCGACGATCTTTTCGCCGACACCTTCCCAAGCCAGAGGGTTGATGTCCGTACCATCAGAAAGCAGTCAGCGGATTCGCTTGTTATCAAGCGTGGCACCCTGATGGCTATATCCAGTAAAGACAGCAGGCTTGTTCCGCTGGGAACAACCGCTGCTGAAGGCGAAACCTTAACACCCGATTGTATTCTGTGCGATGATACAGTAGTAGGAACAGAAGATGTAACAGCTACTGTCTACGCATCGGGCTGCTTTAATGCCAACAGAATAACAACCGTCAATGACCATACAATCACCGCTGCTGAAAAGGATACGCTTCGTAAGTACGATATCATCCTCAAGGCAGCGGATACTATTTAAGGAGGTAAAATATGGCCGCAAGTTTAGATTTTTTCAGCACATATATCCTTGCAGCAATCGTCAAGGAGATTGTACCTGAAACAAAGTTTTTCCGCGATCGTTATTTCCCTACGGGTGCAGGAGATGTTTTCAAGAGCAATAAGGTGCTCTGCGAGTATCAGGACGGCGACAGAAAGATGGCTCCGTTCGTGGCGCAGCGTGCAGGTGACATTCCCGTTGAGAGACAGGGCTATCAGATTTTTGAGTACGAACCTGCATATATCGGTCTTTCGAGGATTCTCGGTACCGATGAACTTACAAGGCGCGGATTTGGCGAGGCTATCTATGCTAATTCAAGCGAAGCTGAAAGAGCAGCTCGTCTTATCGCAGATGACTTCGTAACACTCGACAAGCGCATCGCACGTCGTGAGGAATGGATGGCAGTACAGACGATGATCAACAACGCTTGCACGATGCAGGAGTATGTCGACGCCAAGACCAAGGGCGAGGTGAAGCACATTCAGTTCTACGAGGGCACCACCGACCACACATACACGGTTCAGAAAAAGTGGAACGCTGAAAACGGTGATTTCATCGGCGATGTAACAGAGATGTGCAGAGCACTTGCCGACAGAGCTCTCCCTGCGGAGGATCTTATTCTTGGTGTGGATGCCGCACGTGCTGTTCTTAAGAACGATGAGGTTCGTCAGCTGCTTGATAAGAATTCAGGTATCTTTGTAGGCTCTATCAAGCCCAAGCTTACAAAGTATCACGGCGTTGTTGCACTTGGTACACTGAATTTCGGTGGTCACGAGCTTACTCTGTGGGAGGTTGATGAAACTGTAGTCGATGAGACAAACACAACCGTTCACCTTTTCCCCACAACAGCAGCAATGGTTACTGCCCCCAACTGTGGACACATTGCATATGGCGGCATTACCCAGATCGATTACGGCTCCAAGATCCATACTACACATATCGGATCCAGAGTTCCCAAGCTGATCGTCGATCAGGAGCACGATATACGCAAGCTGCGTCTCGGATGCCGTCCTTTGGCTATGCCTCGCAACAAGAGTCCGTATATCTATGCGGCTAATGTTGTCGGCTGATAGCGGCAACACAGAAAGGAGTTATTTATGACAAGTATCAGAATTATTTCGGGTACATATGGACATCACGAAAATGGCTGTGTCTGCTCGAAGAACCGTCACTCCGCACCATTTCCCGTTGATGATGACGAGGCTAAACGCCTTGTCGCATTAGGCGTGGCAGAATTTGCCGTAAAGGGCTCGACAACCGTTTCAAAGGGAATTATCTCTACAAGCGGCAAAAGCGGCAACAGCGGCGAAATAATCGGCAACACAAGCGATTATGACAAGGATGTTGACAACGATGAAGACGGTGCATTCGATGATGAAGATGATTCGGAAAACGACGCTGGCGATATCCTTTATGACGAAACCACTCCTATGCGTGAGCTTCGTACCATCGGAAAGAGTATGGGCCTGTCATTCCCCGTAGGTATGACGAAAGCGGCTATTATTGAGGCACTCGACTCGACAATGGCTGCGTCTGCTCCCAATCTTGATCCCGAAGAACCGGTGGAAACGTAATGAGTGCATTTCAGGATATGGTTGCAGCCGATAACAAAGCTGTGTTCCTTAATACTGATGAATTTGCTGAAAACCTTGATGTATTATACGACGGCATAACCTACGAGAAGATACCCATGATATTCAACAAACGTAAGCAAAACAGCTATATGTCCAAGGATTACATTCAGGGTATTCATAGCGTGAACGCCGTCGCACATATATCAGCGGATGATATGCTAGGTATTATTCCGAAGCAGGGCTGCTATATCAAGATTGAAGACAAAGAAAAAGTAGGATATACGTATTACAGAGATTATCAGATAACGAGCTCGTGTTGTAAAATGGGAATGATAACACTCGAGCTAGAGGATTGCGACGAATGAGCGACAGATTAATCAGCATATCTGAAGATCGTATTGACGTGATACGGTCGCTATTATACGAGATGGAGGGCAGTAACGCTGCGCTCGCAAATGCTGCGAACAGAGCCTTGACCACTGCCCGATCAGAGGCTTGGAATGCTGTTAAGCAGATATACACCATCAAAAGGACTGATTTTTTCAACGAAGTCACGATGCATCTGTACCGAGCAAATAAGAGCGCGGTCGGAGCTACATTGCAATTCAAGGGATATGTTATTCCTCTGATAAACTTCAAGGTCAGTTCTTATCGCTCACACGAAAAAGGCTCCGTACGCCGCCAAAAGGTGAGCGTTTTTAAGGGAGCCGAGGAAACTCTTAGGCATGCATATCGGGCTAATCTCGGAACGTACGGTGATGCCCTTTTCGAGAGAGCCACACCAAGACGTAATTCGTCTGAACAGCTCTATGGTCCGTCTGCTGCTCACATGGTATATAATGCCGATGTGTTGGATCACATGAGCGAAGCATCAGCAGAAACATTTGAAAAACGACTTGATCATGAAGTCGACAGAATTCTGAGAGGAATAGGAATATGATACTTGCACCCAATACAAACGGAACGCCTATCGATCTCCTCAATGTACTTGCGGAGTTTGTTAAAAATCAGACTAAGGATCTGTTGCTCAGAGAGCGTCCTAGCCTGAAGAAGCCTGACGAGAAAAAATACAGAGCACCTATCGTCTTCAAGATGGATCTTCCCAAAAAGGAAGACGATGAACGGAAAATTCCGTATATTCTCATTCAGATTTTGACAGGCAAAGATGAGCAGTCTCCCGGAGAAGATGAATACAGCACTTGCAGTGTTCGTATGGTCGTGGCTGTGTACTCCGATGATATCGGAGAGGGCAAGCTTGATGTTCTGAATGTAATAACAAGGCTTCGTCTTGGATTGCTGAAACGCAAACCGCTAGGCGGAGCTTTTCTCTTGGGAAAAGACATTGAATGGGTGGTAGATCCTGCTCCGCCTCTTCCTTATTGCTTCGGCGAAATGATCATGACATTTGAGATGCCGCCTATCTATCCCGATTGTGACGGCATTGAATACTAAGAGAGGAGGAATTATTGTGAGCAAGAAAACATCAGTGGCTGAGCTTACAGAAACAGAGTCGGTTGCCCAGAACACCGAAGTCGTTATGAATGAAGCGCCTAAGGCATTGCCTAGGGTACTGCCCAAGCCGAGAGAGACCATCGTGTATATCGGTCCGACAATACCTAAAACCGAGCTTGTGACTGGCAGGGTTTTTGTTGTCGGAGAAACCACTCTTGAAGCAAGATTTAAGAGTGAGTTCGAGAAAATGCCCTCGGCCAAGAAGCTTTTTGTGCCGATAGCTCAGCTCGGCGGCGCACGCAATAAGCTGCGCACAGTCGGAAACGCTCTCAGCGTAGCTTACGAAAATACAATTAAGGAAATGGAGGGAACTAAGTAATGTCAACGTTGTATTATCATGGCATTAAGACTACAGAGGTAGCTGCCTCTGTAACCGCACCTGTAAAGGTGCAGACAGGTATCACCTTTGCAGTTGGTACAGCACCCGTATACATGGGAAACGGTGGCGTTAATAACGTCATTATTGCTAACAACTACAACGAAGCTGTTGCGGCACTCGGTTATTCCGATGACTGGGAAACATTCACTCTGTGTGAGGTTATCAAGACACACTTCGAGCTTTACAAGGTAACTCCTGTTGTTTTTGTCAACGTGTTCGATCCCACAAAGCACAAGACAGCGGTCGAGGCTACAGAAGTACAGCTTGTTAATAAGCAGGCTTCTCTTCCCGATATCGCTATACTGTCGAGCCTCGTTGTCAAGGCTTCAGCAGATGGCGACGCTCTTGTGGCGGGTACCGACTACGAGGCATTCTACTATGGCGGCAAGCTGATGATCGAAGCGATCGACGGCGGTGCTATAACAGGCACAAGCATCTATGTATCCTACGACAAGGCTGATATCAGTTCGATTACTGAGGCGGATATAATCGGCGGTGTTGATACCGATACCAATGTTAAGACAGGCTTCGAGCTTGTTAATTCCGTGTTCTCCAAGTGCGGTGTTATTCCTGAACTGCTTATCGCTCCCGGCTGGTCGTCTAATCCTACAGTGGCGGCGATCATGGCGACAAAGGCTGCAGCGGTAAGCGAGCTCTTTAAGGGTAAGGCTTTTGTTGACGCTGACTGCACAACTATCACCAAGTACACTGATGTAGCGAAGTGGAAAGAGGATAGCAATATCACAGACAGCAATACATATCTGTGCTGGCCTATGGCTATGCATGATGGCAGGATGTATCACATGTCGACTCATGCTGCGGCGCTTACGGCTGCAGTTGACGCAAGCAATGATGGTATTCCTTCTGAGTCTCCTTCCAACAAGGCGCTTCAGATCGACAGCACGGTACTCGCCGACGGAACAGAGATCGTAATGGAGCTTAGTGAAGTCAATGCTCTTAACGGTAAGGGCATTGCTACAGCTTTCAACTTCGGTGGTCGTTTCGTTCTGTGGGGCAATGAGACAGCTTGTTATCCCGACTCTACTGAGCCTAAGGATTATTTCCTCGCTGTAAATAGAATGTTCGGTTTTGTGGCGCAGTACATCATTATTGCACACTGGTCGAAGGTCGATGGCAGGATCACACGCCGCCTTATTGATGCCGTAGTAGATGAGACAAACATCTGGCTCGGTGCTCTCACGGCGTCGGAGCATCTCTATGGTGGCAGAGTGGAATTCAGCGATGACGACAATTCCACCGAAGCGATCAGTTCCGGTAAGCTTGTGTTCCGCATCTATCTGGCACCGCCTTCTCCTGCAAAGGAAATGGAATTCAAGCTTGAGTACGATGCTTCTTACATTGCAGAAGCACTCGGCGGCTGATATGAGGAGGTAAACTATGGCTAAATTTTCAGAAATAAACACGTCATTTGCGGTGTATGAGAACGGTTTCGACTTTTACGGTATCGCAGACATAACCCTCCCCGTTATCCAGCAGATCACTGAAGCTATGGAGGGCGCGGGCGTTTCGGGTAAGTACGATGCAACTGTTGTCGGCCATGTAGAGGCTATGAAGATGACACTGCAGTTCCGTAATCCTACTGAGGATGCGTTCAAGCTGTTCTCTCCCGGCACACATATCCTCGATCTGAGAGGCAACGTTCAGGAGAGAGATACGGTAAACGGAGTTAAGAATGTACCTGTTAAGCATGTAGTACAGTGCGAGCCTATCGACCTTGATCTTGGCAAGCTCGCCAACTATGCTAAGGGTGACACAAAGGCTGAATACACTGTAAGCAGCATCACCACATACATTAACGGCAAGGAAGTGCTTGCTGTATCTCCTTTCGATTCCATCTACCGTATAAACGGCGTGGATTATCTCGAGGAGCAGAGAAAGAATCTCGGCAAGGCATAACCCTAAAATAACTGATAACAAATGAAATGCAGGCTCGCGACCTTTGTGAGCCTGCTATTATGTAAAGGAGTATACAAATGAATAACACTAACATGAAAATCGAAGCACAGGCTATTGATACAGAGGCACAGGTTACCGACACTGAGGCACAGGCTAAGGAGCTTGAGGAAAAGAAGGAGCAGAACGGCATCGTTACCTATAAGCTCAAGAAGCCTTTTACATGGGAGGGCAAGACATACGAGACAATCGACATGGACTTCGGTAGCCTCAGCGGCAAGGATATGGACAGTATCGAAAAGCAGATTCTGATGACGGAAGGCTCTCTGTCTGTATCTCCCGAATTCACATCCTCTTACATGTTCAAGCTTGCGGCAAGAGCAGCTGGAATACATCACTCTGTTATTGAACGGATGGCTTATGAGGACGCTTACAGAATCAAGGTGATCACAAGAAATTTTATCATCAAAGGGGAATCTTAAAAGGTCTCTCTAAGTGGTATCGGAAAGAGAGTATAAAGCTCGCACGCTTCACACAGACCAGTGTCGAGTTTTACTACACACTTCCTTACCGTGAACTCGTTGAATGGATAAAAACCGCCAACGAGGTTTTGTACGAACTGAACAAGAAATAAATAAGCTGCTCCGCTTGTCAGCGGAGCGGATTTTATATAACGCGAGGTGAGGAAAATGTCAGCAAGGCGAGAGTATGAAATGACGTTCAAGGTGAACGGATCTCTTGGCAAAGAGTTCACTACCAGTTTTCGCAATGCTTCTACCGAGATGAAGACGTTGCAGACAACAATGAAAAACGTCAATACAACGCTCAAAGATATCAATGCTTATAAACGACAGTCTGATGCAATAAAAAGCAATGAGGAGCGCTTGGAAAAGCTGCAAAAACAGCACCAGGAGCTTCAACAGGCGATGCAGAACACCTCTAATCCATCTGAGCAGTTGCGCAGTCAGTTGGAACGCAACGAAAGACAGATACAGACCCTATGCGATACTATCGGTGTGCAAAATCGCGAATTGCGCACGATGGGAGAAGTTCTCGAAGAGGCTGGCATCAATACCGATGATCTCGCAACAAAAACCGAGCAGTTGAAAAAAAACTATGCCGATCTTGAAAATAGCAAGCGCTTCATTACTGAAATCAATGATGCACTCGATGATCAAAAAGCCAAGCTTCACGCAGCAACTACCGAGCTTGCAACCACTACCGCAGGTGTCGCAGCCATAGCAGGCGGTGCGTATGCACTCACAGGCGAACAAGCCAAGGACTTTGAGACTGCTTTTACTGGTGTACAGAAAACTGTTGATGCTACAGCGGAGGAGTTTCAGGAGCTTCGCGAAGGTATCATTGATATGTCGCAGACTGATGTCACGGCTACTGCGGTTGAGATCGCGGCTGTTGCGGAGTCGGCAGGTCAGCTCGGAATACAGACAGAAAACATACTTGAGTTTTCCAATGTAATCATTGATCTGTCAGAGAGTACAAATCTTGCTGCAGAGCAGGGCGCATCTGCTCTCGCAAAATTTGCGAACATCACAAAGATGTCGCAGGATAACTTCGATGAGCTCGGCTCGACGATCGTTGACCTTGGTAATAACTTTGCTACTACTGAGGCTGATATCGTTGATATGGGTATACGCCTTGCTTCTACTGGTGAGCTGACAGGCTTATCCGAAGCTGAGATAATGGCTATGGCAACCGCCCTGTCTTCTCTCGGTATTGAAGCTGAGGCAGGTGGTACCGCCGCATCCAAGCTCCTTAAGCAGTTTGAGGTAGCGTTTGCTACAGGACAGATGGAGGAGTATGCTTCTGTCGCAGGTATGACGGAGGAGGCTTTTGCTTCTCTGTACAGCGACAGTAGCCTTGCAGCTATTTCGGCATTTGCAAAAGGTTTGACCGATGAGGAGCGCAATGGTAGGAGTGCAATTCAGATCCTTGAGGAGATGGAAATCAAGGAAGTTCGCCTGTCCAATGCAGTGCTGGCACTTGCTACTTCCGATGATATCCTGACTAAGGCTGTTGATACTGCAAATGAGGCATGGGAGGAGAATACCGCTCTCACCATCGAAGCCGAGAAACGCTATGCCACGACTGAAAGCCGTATGGATATGGCGAAAAACTCCGTCGAAAACCTTGGAATAGTTCTTGGAGATATGATGCTTCCGCTCATCAAGGAGGGAGCAGACAATATTACTGAGTGGGCAATGTCGGCTCAGCGCTGGGTGACTGAAAACCAAGAGACAGTTGCACAAGTGGCTGATCTTGCAGTAAAGGTAGGCGGTGCGGTAATTGCTTTCAAGACAATGAAAGTTGCTTACCATGGCTTGAATACGGCAGGATTAACGGTAGTCAAGGGTGTTGGAAAGGTCAACGCTGCTATCAAAGCAACGACAGCTGCGGCAAAGGGTGCGAAACTCAGCACATTTGCAAGTTCGCTTACAGGACTGACAAGCAATGCAGCAGGCTTTGTTGCCGTTGGTTCGGCTGCTGTAGTGGTTATGGCTGCGATAGCGGCTGCTGTATGGGCTGATCATGAGGCTGTAATGGCGCTGCGAAAAGAGTTCGCGGACGGACAGCTTTTTGAGAATGGATTGCCTAAGCTTGAAGATTATACAGAAGCGTTGAAAGACAGCACGTCCATTACGCTCAAATTCGCCGAAGAAGTTAATGCAACAGAGACCGAGCTGCAGGATATCGCATACGAGATGAGCCTGGCAAGGGCAGAAGTTAATCTGTACGGTTATTCGCTGCGTACAGAGGCGACACTTTCGCCAGAAGAAGCCGCTGCGCTTAAACAGCCTTTCTCTGATCTTGTTGGATATCTCGAAGAAGACTTCACAGTTCAGTATACCACAGTCTTTGATGCATTCTCTCGGGCCGCATCAGATGTTGCTACCGATCTTGGTGTTGATATTGCAACGATATCCAGCACGTTAGATACCTTCAAGAGTAAGTACACTGGATCGCTCTCAGACAGTGAACAGACTGTAAATGAGTTGCTGACAAAGCGCTCTGAGGGCGGTGTGCTCACAACTGCTGAGCTTGATCAGTTGCGTACAGAGATGGCTTATATAGCTGATTTGTCTGCAGATGAGTCGGTGGCTCATGACAACTATGAGCAGAAAGCGGCGCAAATCCAAGGCATGGATTTCGGCGATAACAAAGAACTTGCGATTCAGAATATTCAGGAGCTTACTCAGTATGGTCAGGAGTATCTTACTGAGATCGATGCTGCACAGCAGAATCTTAATCGTTATTATGATGACCTGCGAGATAAAGCGGCAACAATGCTTGAATATGGCAAGATAAACCAAGCTGAATATGACACTGAAATCCAGAATCTTAATCTCGCACAGGGTGTTACTTATGAAGCGTATCTTGCTAACCGAGAAGAGTTCACAACTGAACTGCAGAATACAGTCGATACATTACGCACACAAGTCGATGATGCTGTAACTGGTGCTGTTGACGCGAGTGGTACTAGCTTTGCTGACAACTGGGTAGGTTCACTGGGCGCGTGGGGTAACTTCTTTACAGGAAAAGGTTTTTCGGGACAGTCCGATTTGGCTAGAAGTAATGCTATCAATGAAACAAGAAAGCTATACAGTGGCATTATAGATGAGATTAACAATCTGAGTGGCACGGCGCAGTTAGATCCTGTATATCTTCCTATTGAAGTTGCAAGCACCTTAGATTTTGCTACTAATACTGGTACCGATATTCCTCAGTATGCAAGCGGTACAAACAGCGCACCTCCCGGCTTCGCCCTTGTCGGCGAGGAAGGCCCTGAGCTTATACAGTTCGGCGGCGGTGAGCGTGTTTATACAGCTTCGGAAACAAAGGGTATTCTTACCAGTGAAGCAGGGGGAATATCGGTGACGATAAATCAGAGCGTTTCACTTGGCGCAGGAACAACTTCAGAGATGGTCGGCGAGATGAACGATGATCTTACAGAAAAGATCAAGGTAGTGATCATCGATCTCCTCGAAAACCAGCGCAGAAATGCTTATGCTTAAGGCGGTGATAAAATGTCATACGTGACTGTACAGGGCGATACCTGGGACGGTATCGCTCTGAAAACACTTGGCAATGAAAGATATATGTCGCAGCTCATCGAGAGCAACATAGAGCATGCAGATACTGTAAGCTTTTCGGCCGGAGTTGTTCTCCGTATACCTGACATCAAGTTTGAAACAAGCGCGACACTGCCTCCGTGGAAACGAGGTGCGATATGAGTGATATAAACCTTGCTCGTCGTACCGAAGTCCTGTTATCAATAAACGGTGTCGATATATCAGAGGACTTGGCTGACTATCTGTTATCGCTAACTTATACCGACGAGGAAGAGGATAAGACCGATGACCTGTCGGTACAGATAGCAGACAGAGACGGCATCTGGCGTAAGCACTGGCTAAACAGTGATGTAAGCAGTGCTCAGAGCAGTGCTGCTACTGCGCTCTCGGTTGGTACCAAGGTTATGGTAAAGCAGGGAGCTAAGGACTACAACGGAGTTCAACTCCAGTCATGGGTGTATAGCTACGATGGTTTTACCGTTATCGAGGTCAGCAAGAGCAACCCTGATCGTGTAGTTTTCGGCATAGATGGAGTGGTCACAGCCGCTATCCATGCTGATAACCTGCTGATCGATGGTGGCGCAGCAGAAAACGCTTCCAATGGAAATTCAGCTTTAGGCTTTGCCGTTGGTGATTCCGTCATGATGAAGCAAGGTGCCAAAGATTATAACGGCACGACGCTGCAGTCATGGGTATATAGCTATGAGGGCTTTACTGTCATAGAGGTCGGCAAGATAAACACAGACCGAATTGTCGTAGGCATCAACGGAGTTGTAACAGCCGCAATGAGAGCAGAGGATCTGTACAGAAGTGGCAGCTCGGCCCAAAAGCCAACCTCGGCAAAAAGCTTGAAAGGTGCTAGTGCAACAGCTTCGATTCTGCAAAAAAATCCTAATTCTGATGGCAAGGACAAGCTTCTTGAATGCGGAACGTTCCAGATAGACACGATTGGTTTTGACGGACCGCCATCAAAAGTTATTCTCAAGATGACTTCGCTGCCGTTTACTTCAACGTTACGTTACGGTACCCGTAACAAAGCGTGGGAGAACATAAGGCTGTCGGCTATCGCAGAGAAGATCGCGGCGTCAGCCAAGATGAAATGCTACTTTTCCTCTGCTTATGATCCGTTGTATAAGCGGAGAGAGCAGGCGGGAGTGAGCGATATCGCTTTTTTACAGCGACTTTGCAAGGCTGCGGGTATTGCCCTCAAGGTGACAGCGAACGCTATTGTGTGCTTCGATGAGGCTGAATATGAGGCAAAGGAAGCGGTACATACATTTTCGTATGGCGGCGGTGAAATCATCAGCCATAAATTTACTGACAGCGCAAGTGATACAACGTACAGCAGTTGCCATGTGTCGTATACCAATCCCGACACCGGAGAGGTTATCGAGTATACATACACACCGCGAAACAGTGACGGTAGCGGACAGGTGCTTGAGATCAGCGAAAAGGTAGAGGACAGAGAAGAAGCAAGACAGCTCGCTATGAAGCGGCTGCGGCAAAAAAACAAATCTGAGTTCTCGGCAAGCCTTTCTATATATGGTAATCCTGATCTTGTTGCAGGCTGCAATGTGAATGTTGAAGGCTTCGGCAGCTTCGATGGCAAATACATTATAGAAACAGCCGTGCATACCGTTTCATCGAGCGGATACACGACTAAGCTTCAGATGCATAAGTGCTTGGAGGGATATTGATTATGCTAAGAGTAGGTAAGGTGTCAAGCGTTGATACGACCGAGCGCACAGCGAGAGTCATCTTTGAGGATCGGCGGGATATGGTGTCAGCACCGCTCAAGGTATTATCCAATACCCCTGTCATATCGGTTGCAATAACAACATCTGCGGCGGCTTGGGATATGTCGCAGAGTTATGCATCTGCTCCGCGACAGGATGTAAATGCAAGTTATAAGAAAAAGCCGCCCGATACTATTCATGGTGAATTGGCGGAAAAGCTCCACAGTGTAGATATAAAGGTTTTGGCCTGGCTTCCTTATGTAGGTCAAACCGTTGTATGCATAATGGTCGATAACGGTGACGGTGACGGCTTTGTGATAGGAGGTATCTGATATGATCGCTAGTCTCGGAGATATCGTGTTTGAGGTGAGCTCGGATAAGATCCGAACTTTTAAAAACATGAAATACAATGTGGGCGCCAAGTATCAGAATCACGCTAAGCTTGGCGGTCGTCCTACAACCGAATATATCGGTATAGAAGCTGAGAGCCTGACGATGACTGTCAAGCTTTCCGCTTTACACGGACTTGATCCTCGCAAAGAGATGAAAAAATTTAACGACGCTTGCAGAAAAGGAACGCTTCTGCGATTCGTGCTCGGCAAAAAGCAGTTTGGAAATTATCGCTGGGTTATCACCAAGGTAGGCAACAGTATCGAGCGAATTGACAAGAAAGGCAATATCCTGTCTGTCGAGTTGATTGTAACCCTCAGCTCATACGCAAAGGGGTGATATGATGTCAATCGTAATAAGAGGAAACGAGGATTTTGTTCTTAATCCTGCTCCTTCGAATACTGAAGAGGAGATAGAACAGAATGTAAGAGTTCTGCTCGCCACAAATCAGTATGAGATACCTTTGGCGCGGAAGATGGGGCTTTCTACCGACTACTACGGCAAGCCGCTTCCTGTTGCAGAAACGCTGTTGTATCAGGCTATTGCCGATGCAATAGAAGAATATGAGCCTCGTGCTGAGATCATCAGTATCAGCTTCGAGGTTGACAATGCCGATGGCGTAATAATACCAATTGTGGAGGTGGAAACAGCAGATGGATAATCGTAATTTCCCGGATATAACGTTCGTAAGCAGCGACACGGCAACAATAGAAGCCGAACTTACTGCTGAATACGAAAAACAGGCAGGCAGGACGTTATATCCCGCTGACCCTGTTAAGATCTTGTTTATGTGGGCAGCAGCAATACTGTCACAAGAGCGGGCTCTGATGAACGATATTGCCAAGCAGAATATGCCGAGATATGCGAGAGGCAACAATCTTGACTCGCTTTGTGAGATCTTCAAGGACGTGCAGCGACTTGAAGCACAGCCTGCAATGGTGAAACTTGAGTTCACTATCTCTGAAGCACAGGCGGCTTCTGTTGTGATCCCGTCAGGAACGAGGGTGTCAGTAGATGGCAATATCACATTCACTACGGATT
Organism: uncultured Ruminococcus sp.; assembly: GCA_964435155.1. Lineage (GTDB taxonomy): Bacteria > Bacillota > Clostridia > Oscillospirales > Ruminococcaceae > CAG-115. The sequence goes on from CAYSYF010000006.1 coordinate 55,621, forward strand.
CTGATGTAGTTATAGAAGCGGGAGCGCTTACAGCCGTAAGTGCAGCGACATGTATCATTCCCGGCACGATCGGAAATGGTTTTGAGCCAGGTCAGATAAACCAGTGTGTTGATGTTTTCCCGTATTACCAGTCAGTAACGAATATAACAGCCAGCGGCGGCGGATCTGATGAAGAAGACGATGCCTCTCTGTATCAGAGAATGCGTGAAAGCATGGCGATATACTCGACTGCCGGCCCAAGCGATAGCTATGCATATCATGCCAAGTCAGCTTCCTCACTTATTGCTGACGTTCGCCCGACGAGCCCGTCTCCCGGCAAGGTCGATGTGCGTATCTTGTGCGAGGGCGGTGTTTTCCCTGACGAGGAGCTTATAAACACCGTGCTTGCTGCTCTCAGCGACGGCAAAGTCAGACCTCTTACTGATAATGTTACGGTGTCGGCACCGACGGCTGTGAGCTTTGACATTGATGTTACATATTACGTAGCAAACGGAAGCGGTCTTAGTCTTACGGAAGCTGATGCCGCTGTTGCTGCTGCGGTAGATGAGTACGTCGCCTGGCAGACTGCAGCGATAGGACGTGACATCAATCCTACGGAGCTTATCTATCTTATCAGACAGGCAGGAGTAAAGAGAGTTGTAGTTAACGCTCCCGTTTATACCGTCCTCGGCGAAACGGAGGCAGCCCAGCTCGGTACTTCTGTCCTGAACAACGGAGGATATGAAGATGAGTAATATCAATGCTGATAGCTTATACAAGCAGTATCCTCCTGTTCTTAAGAAGGACGACCGCTTTGCAGTGATCGGTGAGATACTCGCTGAGGAACTTGCAAAAAACAGAGAGTATTGCGATGCCATTATGATATATACGGCGATCGATAAGCTGTCCGAGGAAGTGCTTGACGCGCTGGCTTATGACTTTAATGTCGAGTGGTACGACTACGAAGGCACACTTGCCGAGAAGCGTAAGACGATCAAGGAGTGCATCTCAATCCACAGGTATAAAGGCACTAAGTACGCTGTAGAAACGGCGCTGCAGAGTGTGTATACACAAGCTAAGGTGCAGGAGTGGTACGAATATGGCGGCGAGCCTTATCACTTCAAGGTTATCATCAACGATAGCACGAATGATGTTGAGCGGCGCGACAGGATCCTTGCAAAGGTCAAGTATTATAAAAATCTCCGCTCCGTTCTTGAGGAGACAATCTTTATAGTCGGACTGTCCTCTGACATCAAAATCAAGGCAGGCATCAAGACGTGCGGCTGCTACAAACGCTTATACACGGAGGTAAAGAATTATGGCATGGAATGATGCAGTTATCACCAACAGCGGACTTGCATTACTGTCGGAAGTGATTGCAGGTAAGGCACTCACTATATCAACGGCAACGGCAGGTGAGGGAACTGTGCAGGCTTCGGCACTTATGGCGCAGACGTCCGTATCGAGCCCTATAACCGATGTTCCTGTGGCGATTGCCGCGGTCAGTGACTTCACTGAAGGTACTGGCAAGCTGATCCGCATTCAGATCCGAAATACAGGCTTGACAGAGGCTCGCACAATGCGGCAGATAGGCTTGTTTGCGCATCTTGACGACGGCGATGATGTCCTTTTTGCTATCATGCAGGACGAAACTGGCGAGGATATTCCGACTGAAGAAGAATATCCTGACTGTCTGATTGAGTTTACAGCCGCGGTTGCGCTCTCTCAGACAGAGGGTATTACCGTGCAGATCAGCGGCTCGATCGTTATAACAAAAGAGATGCTTGACGAATCCCTTGAAGAATTTCAGAAAACGCTCGATGTTCCCGCATACCGCACGTTCTCAATCCCTATAGCCGATTGGACCGCTTCGGACAACACCACCTACCCATACAAAGCAACCGTCACCAACAGCGCGATAACCGCCGCGGAGATGGTGGAGGCAGCTTTCTCCCTTGATACCATCGCTATTGCGCAGAAAGCAGGCATTGCGGCGGCTGGTGTGACCATAGACGGCGGCTTTGAGGTGTACAGTAAGAAGATACCCACCGATACCGTCGGCGGTACTTATTACATCGTGAAAGGGGCTGATAGCAATGGGTAATGTTAAGCTGAACATCGGTGGCGGTGCCGGCGTAGCTGAAACGCTTCCTACTGTGCTCGCTGCGTGCAGCGCTCTCGCTGGTAATGCGCAGGCAGCTATATCGTGGGAATACACCAATACCGATTACGTCAAGGGTATGCGTATATGCTACAAGACCGATGGTTATCCCGCTAACGCCGAGGACGGAGCCTATGTCGATATTGAGGGCGCAGAGGCAATCACAACGACCATTACGGAGCTTACTAACAATGTGCTTTATTATTTCCGACTGTTCCCTTATAACGAGAACGGCGACTATCAGGCATCAATCACCAATGCCCTGTGCGAGTGTACACCTACTGCCATAGAGATAGTCGCAGGCACGGCGACCGTTGAAACGGGCATCACCGAGGACGGAACAATAGGTTATGCTATTATTAGTAGCTCTGGTACGTTCTCTATTAACACAAGCGAAGAAAAAGTCTTTACGTGTTATCTAGTTGGTGGAGGACATGCTGGTTTGAAGGGCTCCACCAGTTACGCAACAGAAACTTCAACAGGCAATACCCTCAATAAATTTACCTACGGCACAGGTGGAAGGGGCGGCTATGTATATACAACCGAAATAACAAGTGTTGCGGGAGTTATAGAGGACACTGCAATAATAGGTGCAGCAGGAAGCTACAAGGGGACTTCACTTGAACACAATGGTGAATCCTTCGATTGCAGCGCTGGCAGCTATAAAACAGGTGGCACGGGTGGTTCGTATGAAGCCTATGGGGCAAGCGGTTCTGCGCTTTCAACTCAAAACTACGTGAAAGGCGGTAACGGAAATACAGGAACGTTAGTTCCCGGATACGGTTATGTCGGTTCTTCTGGTGGTGGTGGAGGCCCTGTTAACGGTCAGGCTTCGACGATTGCTTATTATGGCGCAGAGGGTGGCGTAGGAGCTGGCAACGGTGTTGGATATTCTCAGGGAAGTACAGCCGCTTCAAACTATGGTTGCGGTGGCGGCGGTGGCTCATCATCTTCAGTTGGAACAGATGGTATGCAGGGCTGTATAATACTCAATTGGGCGTTGTAAGGAGGCAAGTATGAGAGCAGCAATAATCTACAAGCAGGACGATAACAGCTATATCGTCGAAAATATCATTGAAGTAAGCACAGAAGCTCTTGAGCATATGCGCGTACATCTCAATGCGGACTACGCTATCCCTGTTGGCGTAGAAGTTGAGTGCGGTAATATCTACGAGCCGAGCACTGGCGTATTCACCAACGAGAACGGTGACAGGGTATATCCCCCTATCTCCACTGAGGAGAAGCTGGCGAATGTCGAAGCTGAGCTTGCGGCTACGCAGGAAGAGCTCGAAATGACACAGGCAGCCGTAGTTGAGCTTGCCGAGATAGTAGCAGGAGGTGCATAATCATGGTTGACCTGTATGTAAGACGTATTCAGAAGGGCAAAATGACCCTTGAAGAAGTCCCCGAGTTCTGGCGCGACAAGGTCGCGGCTAAGCTTGCAGAGGAGGGTAGTGCTTGATGGACGAAATCGAAATCGCAACTAAGCTCGTCGAAACGGAGCAGAGGTCAAAATCCAATTCGCACCGCCTCGATAAGTGCGAGGAGCAGTTGTCAGACAATCAGAAGATGCTGTCTAACCTCACTGCAATGGTTCAGAGGCAAAATGCAATGGACGACGATATCAAAGAAATAAAAGCAGACGTAAAGACCCTTACAGCTAAACCTGCTAAGCGGTGGGAGGGACTGGCAGAGAAGATAATTCTCACGGTCGCTGTTGCTCTCGTAGGCTTTGTCTTGGCGAAGCTGGGTCTTGGATAATAACAACATGCATAAGGAGGAAATCATTATGAATGAAGAGAACAAAATCGACTGGAAGCGCAAGCTTACATCTCGCAAGTTCTGGGTAGCCATCGCAGGACTTGTAACAGGTCTTATCCTCGCCTTCGGCGGCTCGCAGGATAACGCGGACACAGTAAGCGGCTGTATCATGGCGGCGGCTTCGGTGGTCGCATACACCATCGGCGAGGGACTGTCTGACAGCGCACATAGCGCAAACACCGAAAAGGAGGAAGAAGAGTAATGGCAGTAGCATTCGAAGCATTTGCAACCAATAACGGTTGCTACAAGGCTAATAAGGAGATGCCCAAGGGCAAGGCGGAGGGCATCGTTGTACATTCCACAGGCGCAAACAACCCCAATCTCCGCAGATACGTCAACGCGCCCGACATCTGCGGCGAGAACATCTACAAGAACTACTACGACCGTCCCGATTGGGAGGCTTGCCCTCATGCCGTTATCGGCAAGGACAAGGACGGCAATGTCAGAGCTGCGCAGCTGCTCTCTTATCAGATATGCTGCTGGAACGCAGGTCAGGGCTCGAAGGGCAGCTACAACTACAGCCCCGCATACCTCCAGTTTGAGATATGTGAGGACGCGCTGGACGATCCCGACTACTTTGAGCAGGCATTTGACCTTGCGGCAAGGCTGTGCGCTGAATGGTGCAAGGCTTACGATATCCCCGTGAGCAAGATCGTCAGCCACAAGGAAGGTCATGCGCAGGGCTACGCCAGCAACCACGGTGACCCCGAGAACTGGCTGTCTAAGTTCGGTAAGGACATGAACTGGTTCCGCGCTAAGGTTGAGGCTCTCGGAGAGAAGGCAGCAGCCACTACGCCTACGACCGACAAGACATATGTTGTGGTGGGCACAAAGGTGTGTAAGAACGCAGCAGCCCTTACAACAGCGAAAAACCAGCTCAAAGCGCTTGGTTATGAACATACCGTAGTTGAAACGTAAAAACGGTTGTTTTTGAGATTATCGACACAAAAAACGTATCAATCAACTCAAAATCGTATCATTTTGAGATTATAAACAGTAACGCCCCCGAGAGATCGGGGGCGTTTTTGCTTTTGAATTATAAATTTAGTTGTTCTTTCAATGCTGATTGTAAAGTTTGCGAAAAATTGATGCCTGCTCGCTCGGCTTGAGTATTAAGCCAAGCAGGTATTGTGAGAGTTTTCTTTACTGCTCGATTGTCATTTGCACGGCGATATTCTGTTGTATTGCAAAACACCAAAGAAACCGTTTCATTGTCAGCAGTAGATATAGTCTTAATATTGCTTGGCGTTGGTATTTCAATACCTTTATCTTCCATATTGCAGAGCATAAGAGCTAATGCATCTTCTGCCATTTCAATCGCTTCGGGTAGTGTGTCACCATCTGTAAAGCAGTTTTTTATATCTGGGAACTTTACATAGTAGTACCCTTCATCTTCAGCAGTGAAAATAGCAGGAAAAGCGTATTTTGCCATAGTTTCATTCTCCCTTTCGTGATATATTATAGGTGAAGCGGTGGGGCTTATTTCAGCCCCGCAGCCTCTTTGATTGATTTGAGCGTTCCTGACTTAACTTCCTCGGTCTTATGGCGTCCCACTGGGAAGTATTCACCTGTTATCGGGCTATACCATATTTCGTGGCGTTTGCCGTCGTGATCAAACCTGCAGCCGATTTTTTTTAGCTGCTTTTTAAGTTCGCTGTACGTCATTGCCTCACCTCTTGTATATATTATAACACGTATTAACACGTATGTCAATAGCTTTTTTCAAAAAAATTGAAAATTTTTGAAAAACTTTATTCTACATCATCTTCAATCGACTTTCCTGTTTTTACATAATGTAAACCATCAGCTGAATTATACACTTCTTCTCCAATAGTATACTCTCCGTGATAGAAATCAGTGATATCGATCTCCAGTGCCTCAAGTATTCGGCAAGTCGTTTGAAACGAACATGTCATTATGTTGCGTTCGCCGCTTTCGAATTTCTGATACTGCTGTAAAACCATATTTGCCTTTTCTGCCACTTGTTTTTGAGTCAATCCTAGTATCACTCGTTTTTCACGCAGCACCGAGTGCATATCATCATCGAGATGACATAAGCTAAAACCTGTTAATTCCATAATAAATTCCTCCTTGTAACAGTCAGTTGAATGTATTTATATTATACACTCAACTGACTGCTTTGTCAAGAGAAAAAATGAAAAACCCTCGATAATTCATACCGAGGGTTAGTACCTTACTTATGTAGAACATATCCTGTCCTGCTTTTCGTTGATGTATCGTGGTTGGGTAATCTTACGATAATATCTGACAAATCACAGTCGAGTGCCTCACATATAAGATCAAGGTGCTCAAGGTTGATTCGATCCGACAGCTCATGGTACAGCTCGTTTATTGTAGCGGGCCTAATGCCTGTTGCTCGTGCCAAATCGGCTTGTGTCCACCGCAATTCGCCAAGTTTGCGGCTTAATGTGATTCTGATCAAGAACGAACACTCCTTTCGGAATATTCTAACACTAATTGAGTGTTTTGTCAGAAATTTGTAAGATAATTACGAAATACGTAAATAATTTAGCCCAATGAAAAAGAACACCATCGCACAACAGCGATAGTGTTCTCATTGCTATTCTCTCAGACTTAACACGAATAACCCACCAATCATGAACAATTCATAATTAGGGTTCGTCTGAGTAGTGTATGGCACGCCAGAAGGGATTCGAACCCCTGACCCCTTGGTTCGTAGCCAAGTACTCTATCCAGCTGAGCTACTGGCGCATAGCGCTCTTTCAAGCACTCATATATTATATCACAGAGGAAAAGGTTTGTCAAGCGTTTTTTTAAAAAATAACAGATTTTTTACAGCTTTGTGTTTGCCCACTTGACAGAAGCAGGGCAGGGGTTTATAATAAATAGGTACGGTTGTTTGTAACAGAAAATGAAATCAGGATTAAAATGTAGTATCGCGGAGGGAGTATGGAGCAGAATTTCTTTGATATCGACGAAGTATTCAGCGGCTATGCCGAGCTTCGCGACAGCGATACTAACTGCAACGCCCTCATGGAACAGCCTGAAATGTCCCGCTTGCTGCCTGATGTGCATGGTAAGACGGTGCTCGACCTCGGCTGTGGCTACGGACATAATTGTGCGCAGTTTTCGGACGGCGGCGCGGCACACGTAGTAGGTATAGATATTTCGCAGAAAATGCTCAATGTGGCAAGGCAGGAAAGCTCACGTGAAAATATCGAGTATAAGAATATCAGCATGACGGAAATTTCGTCGCTGACGGAAAGATTTGACCTTGTGTACAGCTCTCTCGCGTTTCATTACATAGAGGATCTTGATAAGCTCATGCTTGATATCGCGGCGCTTATGAATACGGGCGGAACGCTTCTGTTTTCGCAGGAGCACCCTATCTACACCGCCTCGGAGAACGGACAGGGGCACTATCTCCTTGACGAACAGGGCACTAAGAGCGGCTATTGCTTTTCGCATTATCTTGTTTCGGGCAGACGCGAGGACGAGTGGTTCGTGAAAGGGCGCGTGTATTACCACCGCCGTTTCTGTGATATTGCAAATGCACTCGCTAACGCGGGCTTTTGTATTGAAGCGGTCTCCGAGCCTGTGCCGAGCGCGGAAATGATAGCAAAACGCCCGAAGTCTGACGCGCTGCATAAGCCCTTATTTCTGATAATAAAAGCACGAAAGCTTTAAATATATACATACTTGACCTGAAAGGACACGACTACATGATAAGCAACAATATTCTTGAAGTTATCGGACATACTCCGCTGATACGCTTAAACCGCATGGTTGACGAGGACAGCGCTGAGATACTTGTAAAATTCGAGGGACTTAACGTCGGCGGCTCCATCAAGACTCGCACCGCCTACAATATGATAATCACCGCCGAGCGTGAGGGACTTATCAATAAAGACACTGTCATCGTTGAGCCTACAAGCGGCAATCAGGGCATAGGTCTTGCGCTGGTGGGCGCAGTGCGCGGTTACAAGACCGTGATAATCATGCCCGACTCGGTAAGCTGTGAGCGCAGAATGCTGGTGCAGCATTACGGTGCAGAGGTTAAGCTGGTGCATGACGACGGAAACATCGGTGAGTGCATTGAGGAGTGCCTGCGCACTGCTCAGCGCATGAAGGAGGAAAACCCAAACGTGTACATTCCTCAGCAGTTTGAGAACAAGGCAAATCCCCTGGTTCACAAGCACCATACCGGTCTTGAGATACTTGAGCAGGCAGGCAAGGAGATACACGGCTTCTGCTCGGGAATAGGTACAGGCGGCACTATAAGCGGTATCGGTGAAACACTCAAGGCTCAATACCCCGACATTGAGATATGGGCGGTAGAGCCTGAGAATGCTGCTATCCTCGCAGGCGGCACTATCGGCACACATCTTCAGATGGGTATCGGCGATGGTATCATTCCGGAAAACCTTAACCTCAATATTTACAGCAATGTTTACATCGTTACCGATGAGGAGGCTATCCAGACCGCAAAGGACCTTGCGCGTTTGGAGGGTCTGATGTGCGGCATTTCGGCAGGAACGAATGTTGCTGCGGCAAGAAAGCTTGCAAAGAAGCTTGGCAAGGGCAAGACGGTGGTTACAGTACTGCCCGATACCGCAGAGCGCTACTTCTCCACACCCCTTTTTGAGGGCGACTGATATGACGGTAGATGACCTTGTAAAAGGCGCTGTTGTGCAGCATTTCAAGCGCGGGCTTATGACTGCGGAGGAGCACGAAAGCGACCCGACAAAATACACCTATGAGATACTCGGCACAGCAATGCATACCGAAACTGAGGAAACGCTCGTCATCTATCGTGCGCTGTACGGCGATATGAAGCTGTATGCGCGCCCTGCGGAGATGTTCCTGTCCGAGGTGGACAGGGAAAAATACCCCGAGGTGAAGCAGAAACACAGATTTGAGCTTATTTGAAATCATATAAACGAAAGGACGTAAAACCATGAAAATTTATTCTGTACTGGATAAGGAATTTGCACCCTACGGCAAGGTGCTGGACGGATATGACACCACCTGCCTGCTGAAAGCGCTGGAGGCTGAAACTCCTCTGCCCGAGGGCGTTGAGTATGTAGCGAGCGTTGCCGCACTGGAGAGCACCTGCCTTTTCGGTCAGCTTCAGAACAACGCATACGGCGGAATGCCTATTCAGATCGGCTACTGCAACGGGCACAACACAAAGCTGAACTGCCTTGAATACCACCGCGACAGCGAGCTTAACATCGGTCTGTACGACTTTGTTCTGCTGGTTGCAAAGGAGGACGATATCATCGACGGCAAGCTTGACACCTCTAAGGTAATGGCGTTCAAGGCAAGCGCAGGTCAGGTAGTCGAGGTATACGCTACCACACTGCATTACGCTCCCTGCAACGGCGCAAAGGACAAGGGCTTCAAGGTAGTTATCGTGCTTCCCAAGGGCACAAACGGCGTTATGCCTTCTATCAAGCCCGTAAACGAGGAAGACAAGTGGCTGCGCGCCTGCAACAAGTGGCTGCTTGCGCATAAGGACGCTGCCGAGGCTTCCGACGGCGCGTATGTGGGACTTACAGGCGATAACATCGACATTGCAAACGATCTTTGATTTGTTTAATGTAGGGACACGGCTTGCCGTGTCCTTCTCGATTACGGGAGGGAAAAATGACCTTACAGCAAGAAGCGGCAAAGGCTGCGATGATACACTGGCTTGCAAACCCTGCGGAGCTTGGAAAAGCGCCGAAAAAGCTGGAGCTTGCAGGCGAGTTTCAGCTCCACGGCATGATGTATTATATCTTTAAGTTCAAAAAGGGCGCTTTCGGCAAGTGGCTCGTTGGCGTCAGCGGCGGCTACGAGGCAGGCTCGATGGAGCACTGCGGTCATGTTTTCAGCGAGTTTCGGGAGTACTCAGAGCAGACCGCACAGCAGCACGCGACCGACATGGTAGAGGCGCTCAGAAGCTACTGGATAGAGCAGGCGAGGGCGATGAATACTGAGGAGCAGTATTATCTATAACAAAATCCACCGTATCAAACGAGATACGGTGGATTTTCACGTTTAGGTTTAGTTTTTGTCAACCAATATGTCGTGGACAAATGGGAATAAATCGGTTAATATAATATCAGATACCCGATTATCAACGATACTCTTCGATGATAGACTCGATCAGAGGAGCGTTCTCAGCGCTGATCTGCGACCAGGAAGCACCCTCAAACATAGGTGTGTCGAGCAGTGTGTCAGCGAGTGTTGTGAGATCGCTGCTGAAGCCGTAGCAGTCATCGAATACAAAGTCAAACTTAGATGTATCCATCATATCCTGCCATACATCATAAACGCGCTCGTCCCATACAAGAGCCCACTTCTGCTGACCCTCATACTTACCGGAGGTATAGTATACGGGTGTGGGGTTGATAGCGTCCTCGCGTGCGGTAGCTGCAAGACCCTCGTCGGTCTGATATACTCTGTTGAGCTGGATCCAGTCAACAGCGCCCTTGATGTTCTTGGCACCCTTGGGGATCATGTAGCCGAATGTGTCGTAAGCGATGGAATAGCTGTCAGAGGAAGGATCGCGGGGGAAGGGAACAAATGCGAAGTCGGAAGGAACGCCGCAGATGTCGTTTTCAACGCCGGAGGGATTCTGGATAGCATCCGAAGCTGCGGAGTAAGTCCACTCGGGACCCATGCCGAGGAACAGGATACGATCGGAGTTTGTAGCCCAGAGCTCGGGGGATACCCAGTCGCCAAGCTCCTTCTGATAGGTCAGACCGTCACGGTAAAGCCCCGAAAGGAATTCCATAGCGCGTGTTACATTGGCGTCCTGTACATTGTTTGCGATAGTGCCGTCAGCCTTAACGTCGATAAGGGGAGTGCCTGTTGTAGCGACAAAGCTCATACCGCCTGTACCGCAGTAGCCGATGTTCTCATCACTGAGGTTGCACCACTGGATCATAAGCTCACGGAATGTATCCCATGTCCAGTTGTTTTCAAGGTAAAGATCATAGGGATCGGTAAGACCTGCGTCGATAACTACCTGACGGTTGTAGTTGATCGCAAAGTTGGGAGTGATACGGTAGGGCAGATAGTAGTGCTTGCCCTGATATACGAAGTCCTCGATGACATCAGCCATATCCTCCCACAGAGGTGTTTCAATGTCGATAAGTCCGTCAACGCTCTCATACATATTCTTGCCCATGCCCATGGGGTAGGAGAGCCACTCGTAACGAACGATGTCGGGCGAGGTGTCAGAAGCGATCATTGTGCCGAGCTTATCGAAATAAGCAGAGCCGCTGGAGCAGCTTACATACTCGATCTCGCCGCCGTAGGTGTCGCTTGTAAAGATCTTGTACTGCTCGGACGAACTGCCGTCTGTCAGCAGATCGTAGTAGCCGAGCCAAACGATCTTACCTGAGTTTCCGTCGGGAACAAAGGATTCGCTCGAAACTTCCTTTATCTCTGCGTCTGTATCGGCAAGCTCATCGGGGTCGATAGAGGTGATGGCTGTTGTAGCGGAGCTGGTAGTCTGGATAGTGTCGGGGTTTGAAACTGGTGTATTGCCTGCGGGAGTATCCTCACAGCCGGCAACACCGAGTATCATTGTTGCAGCGAGCGCACAAGCAATGGCGCGTCTGAACTTTATCATGTCGATATTCCTCCTGATCTTTTAGTTTTTTACTTAAGATAACGTTTACATATTATCTTTATCTTATTTTACCACCTTTTTCCCAATATGTCAATTGTTTTTGTAAAGGGTCACAGAAAATTTTTGAGCCGTTCATTTTTATGCACGGCTCAAATTGTTATATAAAACATATCACGCAAACAAAAATTTGTTTTTTCCGCTTCGCTTAGCTTCATACAGGGCGGCATCTGACCGCGCATAAAGCTCGTCCAGTGTGCTTCCGTCCTTCGGGTAAATACTTATTCCGATGCTTCCGCTCAATTCTGTCTGCGGATAAGCGCAGGCAACGCTTTGGATAATATCCAGTATATCCTGTGCTTTTCTTTCGATCTGTTCGATGTCGGAAACATCTCGCATAAGTGCAAAAAACTCATCGCCGCCGATCCTGCCGAGGATATCGCTTTCTCTGAAGTGATTTTTCAGCTTCTTTGCAAGCTCTATCAGAAATTCATCACCCGACTGGTGACCAAGCGTGTCGTTCAAAGCTTTGAAATTGTCGATGTCCAGCATAAACAGTGCGTGCTGTTTGTCGCCTTCGCTGTCAAGGATCTGTGTTATGCACTCCATTGAGGCCCCGCGATTGAACAGCATGGTCATAAGGTCCAGCTTCGCTGCCTCTGCGAGCCTTTGCTGCTCCAGCTTAATCTCGTTGATATCCTTAGCCGAAAGCATCACGCACAGATGTCCGCTGTCAACGTCGGTCAGGAAATTGATTTCGTTGTGTACCCAGCGCGTTGAATTATCGGTTAGCTTTCTTTCATATTTGAAGTCCATTGTTCTTCTGCCGCTTGAATATATGCCGTGCAGAACTACGGGAGTGAAGTGGCGGTAAAATTCCGAGGCATCGCTGTTCGTATCGATGATCGAAGCGATTGCGTATTCACACATTTCTTCTACTGTCCGGCATTCCTGCAAAGTACCTTTGGCTATTCTCTGGCGGTGCTGGCAGATGATCCTCCAACTGTCCACATCTATGTAGCAGGCGGCATAGGTATCCTTGGGAAGCTCGAACAGATATCTGAATTCCTGCTGATAACGCTTTCGTGCAAGGTATTCTCTTGTTATGTCTTTTGTTATTCCCAGTATTCCGATAGCCTGTCCGTTTTCGTTTTTTAATAAATATTTCGATGTTGAGCCGTATCTTGCGTTGCCGTTATCGGCGGTTATAGGCTCGACGTAGTCCTTAAGGTCTATGCCCTCAGCCATCAGCTTGCGATCGTCAGCTACATAACGCTTGGCAAGATTTTCGTCCTCGAAGATCTCGAAATCGGTGCGTCCGATGATCTCATCGACAGAGCGTTTTCCTGCCATTTTCGCGAACGACAAAGAGGCAGCGCGATACACCAGATCCTTGTCCTTAAGAAAGATCAGGTCTTTCGTGTTGCTTGTCATGGCTTGAAATGCAGCCTTCATAAGCTCGGTATTCATAAGGTGACGCCTCCTGTGTATGGATATGTAAACAAGACCGCGGTATACCGTCTGCCAACTGGAATATAGTGGATATCGCAACAGGTTTCTACATAATTATAACATATTTTCTGTTAAAATGCAATACCCGAGCAAGCGAGAAAGGGTCTTTGTTATATTTTTTAAAAAAATGTCAGGTTTTTTTACTAAAGAATGTTATAATATACACAGAGCATAAAATGCCGCTGTGAAAAAACTTGAGGAAGGTGGTTATATGGTTGTTGTTTCTAAGGACATGATAGGCGAGCTGTTTGACAGCTACTCCGACACGGTGTACCGCGTAGCGCTGAATATAGTCCGAAACCGCGAGGAGGCGCAGGACGTTGTGATGGACGTTTTCATGGCGCTTATGAAGCAGCCCTCATTCAATGATGAGGGGCATATAAAAGCGTGGCTCATACGCACGACGGAGAACAAGTCCATAAACGTAGTGAAATCAGCGAGAGTGCGGAAGACCCGGCCTCTTGACGAGCTTTTGGAAAACACATTATCCGCATCGCTTTCAGAGCAGGAGCACGAGGTGCTGGATATGGTCATGCACCTGCCCGACAAGCTGAAAACTACAGTGTATATGTATTACTACGAGGATATGTCTGCCGAGGAGATAGCAAAGATACTGGGTATAAACACGAATACGGTATATAAGCGGCTTCAGCGCGGCAGAAATGTACTTAAAATGAATTTGGAGGGAGAAGCGATATGAATAAATACGAACTTAAAACAGCATACAGCAAAATAGCGCTCTCCGATGAATTCAAGGCTTCGGCAAAGGAGAAGCTTTTAGCCTGCTATGATGATAATGCCGTGGTCGATGAGAGTGAACAGGAATTACATACAGCGAAGGAAGTAAAGCTCTCGCCGCAGCCGAAAAAGCCTTGGAGAGCAGTGGTGGGAGTATGTGCTGCGGCGGCTGTGGTGGGTCTTGGCGTGTGGGGTGTGAGCGCTGTGATCGGCAGGGATATCCCGATTGACGTTACATCGGACGTAGGTTCACAGAGAACCGATAATACTTCAACGTCAGTAACGATAATAGACCCCGATGTTCAGGAGAGCATCGACAGCGAAAAGCAAGCCCGAATAGAAAGGTATGAAGCGGAAGCCCCCGTGACCGTATTTGAGGGCGCGCTCAGAAACGGCGACAGCGAGTATGATTTCTCGGCTTATATCTATCAGATAATGTCCGAAACAGACGATGTGTACAGGGGTAACTGCGCCATTGAGATAACCGAAAACGGCGAGGTAATAGACAGAAATATGCTGCTTGTGGGATATACTCTCGGTCAGAACGGAACGGAGTTCAAAAAGAGCGGCGGCGATGATTATTTCTCGCTGATTGAGCTTGAAAGCGGAAGTGTATTGCTTTCTACGCGCGAGGACGGAGCATTGACGCAGGCGACCCTCTACACTGTCAAGGGCGGCGAGATAGCTCAGATAGAGAGGTATTTTGAAGATCCTGCCGATAAGCCCGAAAGGGATTCAAGCATACGAAGCTTTAATCTTTCGCGTACTTATACCACCGAAAATGACGATATTATTTTCGATATTGGTGGCGAAGAGGTGCGGGTGACTATTGATTTTGAGGGGCTTACACTGAAATGCGCCGAGGGCTACGAAAGCGTTGTTTACTATGGCGAAAGCTCTGAGGATATCAACACCGCCGAGATGAAGCAGTATTCGCTTCCTATGAACGGTGCGGATTTCAGCGCAACGGTGGAGTTCTCGCTGCCTGCAAGCTGGGAAAGCAGCGCAAGCACGGCAAGCTACGGCTATGCAAAGGTGTTTGAGATAGGCGCACCATGGCGTGCAAGTGAGGACATCAATACCGACATATATAAGACAGACCTGGCTTACGGCGCAGAGATAACAGTGCTTGAAGAAAAATGGGGAACGGACGGCGACCTGTACGAATACTTTATCCACACCTCAACGCCGATAAAATACGCGCCCGACGGTACCTATGACGTTTACAAGTATGTCGTGGAGAGCGGCGGCTGTTATGCTACGGTGTCGGTAATATCGGATATGGGCGTTTCGCAGGAAACTATCGACCGAGTGCTGAAGTCTGTGAAGATAACTGCCGAGGACAGCACTGAAGCCGAAAACGATGAAAAGGACATCAATTTTACAGGCGCATATCAGGTCTACGAGGACAAAGGCGAGGTATTCCATATCGAGGAAACAAGCAATGGCAATAGTGTAGTTTCGAATGAGGATATAAGAAACGTACAGCTCAGATTTGCGCTTCCGTATTACTGGGTGTATGAGCCGAGCAGCTATTTCAGCGGCAAGGCATACTTTGACGGGGTGGAGATATTCGAGTACGCGCGCCCTCTCCATGACGACGAGCCTATCGACCCCGACATCTTCAAGACGGATTTTGTTGACGGCGACAAGGTCACCGTGCACGAGGAAAAATGGGGAACTGACAGTGATCTGTTTGAGTACTACATACACAGGTCTACAGCGTCCGAAGACGCCGATGACGGCAGCTTTGACGAATATATCTATATCGTGAACGATAATGGCTATAATATCACGCTGACCTTTACGGCAGACGTAGGGCTTGAGCAGAGTACTATCGACATGATACTTGAGATGGTGCAGATGGAATGTATTGATCCGCTGCTCTACGACAAGCCGCTTGATATCAATTATACCGATACTATGCTGCGTTATTACGATGTAAAGCAGGTGGGCGAATCACGCTTTGATGAATACGAGTTGGAATGGGCGACCTATCTCAGGCTTGAAGTTGAGCTTCCTATGAGCTGGCGGCACGAGATGAACGCAGGCAGCATAGACGGTGTTGCTTACTACAATGATAAAGAGATATTCAGCTATGACCAACCCATAAAAGCGAGCGAGGGCATTGATACCGCAGCGCTTCTGGCGCGCACGACCGAGGGCGAGGAAAAATACGGAGCAGACGGCGATCTGTTTGAATACAGGCTTATCACTCCTGACAAGTATATCTATGTTGTCAACAGCGGCGATTACAACATCACGCTGACCTTTGACGCAAACGCAGGGCTTAGTCAAAGCGCGATAGATTCAGTGCTGCGTTCAGTCCTGATGTATGAGTATGATAAATGTTTAGACGCGATCGATGGATATTTTCCTGTTGGAGATGTGTGGGCGTTTATTCATAACGGAGTTGAGTACAGACAGGATATCCTCACATACAGATTTGTGATGGACGAATACGGCAACATATTGGAGGGCGATCCTGAAAATTATAACAACATAAACGACTATCTGACCGCCTTGAAAGGCAGCACATATATCGGTGCTGCGGAGAAGCTGTACAGGTCGCGAGATGATGTGAGATATTATCTCATAAGCGACGATGTGATACTTGGTATAGTACCGTGCGGTGAAGATCTGTACCCTTATGTCGGCGCCGAAGAGCTGCTTTCAAAGTACGACGCCGATGAGATATTCCATGCCTATATCTACGAAAGGATAAAGGGCTGATATAGCACAATAAAGCCGCTCGGGTAACCGAGCGGCTTTGCGTCTATGCTTTACGAAAAAGATATTTGCGATATAATAATCGGAGGACTACTCGCGAATTGAGCGGTTTTCGCAGAGCGAAAATGAAATGCCTTAAGGGCATTTCAAGCCGAGTGTTTGCAATTAAAAAACCGTCCAGTGGACGGTTTTTTAATATGTCTATATTGAGCGAAATAGATTTCTTAAATACGAAATTTAAATGAAATGTACGAAAACTGTAGTATTCATTTTAGTCAATAGCGAAAAAAGAATAATGAATATTGAATAATACAAATGCGCATACGTTTACAAGCTCATCTGTCCGACTACGATGAGCTTTACGTTATCGGCACAAGCCCTCTGAAGTACGACGCCGACGAAGACGGAACAAACGACGCTGACAGCGATACAGACGGAGATACCCTCAACGACAGTGACGATATTGCACTCGGGCTTGATCCTAACGATCCCGAGACCTTCGGCGTGCCTGACGCAGAGTACAAGGTGGAGCAGACTATCTCTGCCGACAGCGAGGTGATGGATAGGATCAACACGGAGGAAGCTCCCTATGAGCTTTCGCTGGAGATAACCGCTTCGGGCAATGCTGCGACTAATCTCATCGCAGGCAGCAGCATATACTCTACCCTAACCGAAAGTAGCGCACGTCTTGGCGGAGCTGTTGATCTAAGCTATCTCAGCGGTGAGGTGGACAAGGTGAAGCTTGTCTACGAAGTTTGGGAAAGCTATATTCCCAACGACGGCAGCGAGTATGCAGCGAATTGTGCTGATTTGCAGGGTATTATGAAGAGGTAATATTCCACCTCGCAGTTATACATCGTTTTGATTACTTGCTTTGAGAGGTCTTTCAACGACAACAAGAAGTACGGTGATAGTTGCACTGATAATTCCCAAAAAGCAGCCATAATTCGATAAAAATAGGACTGTCGCTCACATGGATAGGCAACAGTCCTGTTTTATTATTTGTTATTGAGTTGTTTTATCAGACTTAGCAAATCCGTTGACGATAATAATAACAATACCAAAAACAGCTTCAACAATAAGAGATACGGCTGTAAAAATCCAAAGAACGGTTGTCGAAGTAAATGGATTGTTAAGTATAGTTATCGCACTGATTATTGAAACAAGCGCACTGATTGCAGGCAAAAACCACTTCTTTCTCTTTAATCTGAGCATATCGACTGTCCACTGTATTTTGGATATTCCCGCAAGCAATACCGCAGTGCCGTAAACGATAGTAAGCAGAGGGAAAACAGTCATAATCCACTCGATTTTCAATACACAGAATACACCGCCTGCCACTGCGGTAATTCCCTTAAATAAATTTTGTCCGATTGCCGCTTCTTCAGGCTTGCTCTTGAAATACCTGATTATAGAAATAACGCCTACAACCACCAGCGCAATTCCGAATGCGCAGATAATTCCCGAAGTAAAGGAGATAGGGTTAATAAGTAATAATATACCTATGGCAAGCTCAAATATGCTGAGTAAAATTCCGTTGATGTTAAGTTTCATTTTTTTCATAATCATTCTCCTTGCAGTTCGTTATTTTTATTGTGCACTCTGCACCAATGCCCGTAATTTATCCATACGGCTGTCGAGTTCAGCACTAAGATTTGCACAATGTATTAGTTCTTGTGCCATTTCATCGGTGAATTCAGATTTTTTCTTATACCGAAGCTGATGCTCAAGGCTTGCCCACGAGTCCATTGCAATAGTTCTGAACTGTATCTCTACCTTCATAATTCGTTTTTCCTGTGCAAGAAAAATCGGAACCTTGACAATCAGGTGCAGACTGCGATAACCGTTAGGCTTGGGATTGGCGATATAATCTTTTTTTGACACAAGGGTAATATCATCCTGTTTTAATAATGCTTCAGCCAGCATATAGACATCATCTTCAAAAGCACAAATGACGCGCACTCCCGCTATATCATTAAGGTTTTCTTCTACAGCGGTAAGTGTCATCGGCAGTCCTGCCTTTTCCAGCTTTTCTTTTATACTGACAGGATTTTTTAAACGGCCTTTTATTCCATTGATGGGATTTCTATCGTATTGTAATGAAAACTCTTCGTTCAGTACATTGAACTTTGTTTCAATTTCCATAATTGCACAGCGATAGTAAGCCATCAGCTTTTGATACCGATTAAGCCTTGAATCGGGAGAAAAAACGGCATCTCGACTGAGAAAATTTTCAATAAATACATCATCATATATGTTATCCTCAAAATTATAGTTGTCTGTCATCAATGCATTTCCTTTCAGATTATAATAAAATTACAGCTAAGGGGAGGCAGTTCAACTTTCCCTGCCTGTACTGTCATGGGAGATAAATCAGGCAATTCGGCAGTTCCCGAAATCATTAAATCTCTGCCGTTAAGCTTCATTACCGAGGCTCTTGAATGCTCAGCGGTAAGGCTGTACAGTTTCGCAGATTTCGGCAATTCGATTAGCGTACTTTCTGTGAGAGAATTGTTTATAACAAGATACGCTGCACCCTCTTTACCGTCTTTTCGGGAATGACAGTAAACGTGTGCGCCCTCGGTATCGGGATTCTTGCAGTCGTAAACAGTAGTACCCATAAGTTTGTTCCAGAGCAGTACAGCGAAATAATTGGGTCTTGGCTCAAACGTACCATGCTTTAAAAAGCCGTAATCGGAAGAAGCAAGAGTATTGTGGAAAATAACGCCGTCAGTAATTGCCGCGAAGCTGCCAAGCTCGTTAAGAGTACGCAATACATCAAGATAAGTGGAAGCCCATGTATCGCCTCCGCCGCCTGCGTCACCCGACTCCGTTACCCACATCTGACCGTTAGGTACATATTTATCTCTCAGCGGTGCGTATGTTTTTGCATTGTTGGGAGCAACCGATAAATACGCTTCGGTGTGCGCTTCGTTTCCGTCCCAGTGCCCCTCGGGCATCATAGCGGCAATACGTTCGGAAATGCCGTTGTAGTAGTGATAGCTGAATACATCGGGATATATATCTGCTTTATTCATCAAATCATCTGTAGTGCAGATACTCATCATACTACCTATACCTGCGCCTACAGGCGCTGACTCCGTATCACCTATAGGAGAGTCACCGAGAGAACAAGGTCCTACAAGCAGGCAAGCAGGATAGTTTTCTTTTATCCAGCCAAAGAAAATATCGGAATCTCTGGCATAATCATCGGCGGTATAGCCTTTTGGCGCTCCCGACATCTCCAGCATATTTGGCTCGTTCATAAATTCGGCAGCGGCAATATCCACACCGTATTTATGGCTGAAATCGAATATCTTTTTTGTTTGTGTAAGTTCGAGTACACCGCCATCGGGGTGGTCACCTGCACAGTTGCTTACTGAGATAAGAAGCTTTCCATCAACAGCTTTCACAAATTCCAGAACGCCAATCCATTGTTCTTTTGTAAGGACGCTCTGATAGCCTTTTGGAGGAGTACCGCCTGTTGTCCCCTCAAAATCATAATAGGTTTTGGTTGCCCAAGAGCCTGATACACGAACCCACGCTGTACCAAGCGCTTTTGCAAGAGAACGCAGACGTTCATTATACAAGTCGATTGCAGGATAATACTGCATAAGGTCCTCCATTGCAGTAAAATCGGTCAGTTCCCCTGAAAAGCGGAATTCTTCCGTACCTGCAATCTGACCATCGGTATAGGCTTTCCAGAATGTACCGCCCGTCACCTCGGTCATTTCGATGTTGTAGGACATAAGTCTTTTGTCAACAGTGCGGATTTCGGTAAGTTTCGACGGGGTAAGTGTGATTTCCTTTTCCATAATCATTATGCTCCTTTTATTGTGTTGAGATTTGAGGTATAGGTTTTCCTTTATGAATATCCTCACGGATTATACGATATATTGCTGCTGCAATCGGTACGCCAAGAAGCATACCGAGAATACCGAAAATGCCTCCGCCGATTGTTACGGCAGCAAGCACCCAGATACCGGGCAAGCCTATTGATGTTCCTACGACTTTGGGATAAATCAGGTTGCCTTCAAGCTGCTGAAGTACGATTATGAAAACAAGGAACAGCAAAGCCTGTAACGGTGATTCAGTCAGTATCATAAACGCACCCACGCCTGCACCGATATATGCACCTGCAATGGGGATAAGGGCGGTGAATGCGATAAGCGCACCTATCATAAGTGCATACGGGAATCCGAATATCAGCATACCTATAGTGCAAAGAACTCCGAGAATAACTGCTTCGGTACATTGCCCCACGATATAACGATGAAAGCAGTCATTCAACACTGCAAACGTATAGTTGATTTTATTGTTCCACTTTTCGTTTGTATAACGCTGAACAAAGCGTTTCCACTGGTCATACAGCTTGTCCTTTGCGGCGAGGAGGTAGATGGCAAAGATAATACTCACAAGTGCTGTAACAATTCCCGAAAATACGTTTGCAACCATTGAAATCACGCTTCCGACGATATTTCCGATACCTGATGTAAGGGTTTCAATGATGGTGCTTATCTGTGATTTCCAATCTATCGATGAAAGAGAATCAATAATAGTTTCAGGCATAATATGAAGCTGTTCGGCAAATGACAGAAGCTTTTTTAACATTGTGGGGAACTCTGAGAGAACCACTGCCAAACATTCGCTCAATTGCGGAAGTATCAGCCCTACCACCAATATCACTACTGCCAGCACAGTGAGAAATGCTCCGAGCATACATACAGGACGTCGGCTGACGACGAAGAATTTGCCCTTCTTTTTCGTGAAATAATGCCGTTCGTAAAAGCTCATGGGAATATTTATCACATACGCAATTGCACAGCCCAATATCAGCGGAAATGCCGCTTCAACCAAAACTGACAGCAATCCTGCCGTACTCTCCCAATAGGTAATTGCAACATACAGAAGAAATACGCTTATGCCGACTTTAAAACAGGTTTTCCATTCTATTTTCATAACAGTTCCTTTCACATTATCGAATTATCATATCCTGCAATCAGCCTTTCCTGTACTTCGGCTACTATTTTTGCCATATATTCATCGCTTTCCGTCATATTATTTTTGATCCACCTTGCCATAATACACATATGTGCACCTGAAACAGCAGTAAATATATACTTATTTTTTTCGTCTATGCTGTCAAGCAGTTCTTCAAATGCCATACTGATATTATCCATAATGATTTTCAATAAGTTTGAATGCAGTAAAGACATTATAATTTTCTGATGACTGCGGATTTCCTTATAGAATTCAATATATGCACTTTCAGGGTTTGATAAGATTTCACCGCTTTTTATGAAAGCAGTGATTCTGTCAATAATATCCTTTACCAGATCCTCAAGAATACTTTCCTTAGTAGTATAGTTTCTGTAAAAAGCAGTTCTCGACACTCCGGAACGCTTTACAAGCTCTGTAATAGAAATTTTATCGAAAGATTTTTCTTCCATTAGGTAAATAAGGGCGGTTTGCAAGCATTCTCTTGTTATTTTATTTGACTCTTCGTTGGACATTCGCTGTAAATCACGTTTTTCAAGCTCAGTTTTAATAGATTCCATATAATTCTCCTTGTGGTGTAACATTTGTTTTGATGTTACAAATGTTACATCTATTATAACAAGAAAAAAACAGCTTGTCAATAGTAAAAGAAAAAAGCTTCACCGCTCATTAAGCCGATGAAGCTTACATATTAAAATTTACTTCCTCATCTCCACCCTATACTCCTCAAACTCAATCTCCCCATTCTCCGCCTTACTTCTGAGTTCAAGGGCATAATCCGCCCACTGTTGAAACTCCGCCTGTGTCATCTTCTTTTTGAGATAGCGTGCATAATGTTGCTTTTATACCGCGCGGATTTCATGTGGGAAGGTATATCTCCCTTGAAGCAAAGATCGCAAAGAATAAGGAGCTTTGCTATGCCCGAAACACATATTGAACTCAAAGATTTGACCTTTCCG
>CAYSYF010000007.1:0-61766 GCA_964435155.1 uncultured Ruminococcus sp.
TTCGCCTTGCAAATCCGCTTCGCTATTGGCTTTGCGGTGTTTTGCTCAGGGCTAACTTAATAAATTATAGGAGGTCCTATCATGGCGGATTTCAGATTTCTTGACACATCGTTAAGCTTTGACGAGCGAGCTAGATCTTTGCTTGATGAGCTTACACTTGAAGAAAAGCTTTCTCTCATTCACACCCGTATGGCTGAAGTTCCGCGTCTTGGTATCAAAGCCTTTGGAATTGGTGCCGAGGTTGCAAGAGGCTTAGTCTGCCGCGGCAATGATTTCGGTGAGCTGCCTACAACTGTCTTTCCCGAGCCTTTTGGTATGGCGGCAATGTTTGATACAAACATTATGAGAGCCGTTGGTGAGATCACAGGTAATGAAGCCAGAATTTATAATGCTGAGGGTAAAAGCTCACTGTGCGTATGGGGACCAACTGTTGACCTTGAACGCGATCCGCGCTGGGGCAGAACAGAAGAAGCCTATGGCGAGGATCCTTATCTTACAGGAACGATGGCAGCCGCTTTCTGCAAGGGTATGTATGGCATAAATGATAAATATGCCCGTGTTATTCCCACCCTGAAGCACTTTTATGCAAATAATCATGAGGAAGACAGAGGCTCGGATAATGCAGTTATCCCTACTCGGCTGAAGTATGATTATTACCTCAAGTCCTTTGAAAAGCCTGTACGCGAGGGTAATGCTTACAGCCTTATGACATCATATAATGAGATAAACGGCGTCGAGGCTTTGTGCAATCCTGAGGTAAAAAAGGTCTGCAAGGATAAGTGGGGTCTTCTCTTTGCTGTTACTGACGGCGGAGATTTCATTGATAACGTATGCAGACATCGTCATGATAAAACGCATATAGATGCCATTGCTAAGGTATATAAGCATCACGGCGCTGACATCATGACCGATAATGCTGATGTCGTTACCGATGCAGCTCGCGAGGCTCTGCTGCGCGGACTTATTGTAGAGGCTGATATAGACAAAGCGCTTTTCGGTGTCCTCAAAGCAAGATTTATGCTTGGAGAATTTGACGAGGATTGTCCTTATAATGATATCGACAAGAGCTTGCTTTGCAGCGATGAGTATTATAAGATATCAGAAAGAGCAGCGGAAAAGTCGATTATTCTGCTGAAAAACAGCCATGCTGTGCTTCCGCTCAATAAAAATGAGCGCCTTGCAGTAATTGGCTATCATGCCGATATGAATTTCCGTGATTGGTATACAGGCTACTCTGAGAAAAATGAAACCATTCTTAATGCAATCAAAAGCACTGTGGGAAATGAAAATGTTGTTTACGACAGCGGCAATGATATTGTGGCTCTTCGTAATTCTGCGACAGGCTTTTATTTCTCGGTGGATAAAGATGGTAATGTTACCTGTGACAGTCCTACTTTGAACGAAACCTGCTTACTGGAGCTTTTTGAGTGGGGCGATGAATCGGTATCTTTCAGATCCGTTTATAATGGTCTTTTCCTTGCTGATAACGGCGGTATAAGATGTGTCGGTAAGGAGCCTTACGGTTGGTTTGTCAAAGAAAAATTCAGCTTGCATCTGCTTGGTTCTGATTGCCTTATCAAAAACTGGCAGGGTCGTTACTTAGAAACCAATTCAAAGTCGCGCTTGGCTGTAACCGCTTCGCTTAAGCCAGGGAAAAACTCCGCTATTCATATAGAGGTCTTTTCCAGCGGAACGCAAAGAGTACGGAGAATTGCTACCGAAGCTCATAATGTCGTTTATTTCTGTGGAAATAATCCGCTTATAAATGCCAGAGAAACGATGGACAGAAAGCATCTTGACCTGCCTAAGAAGCAGCAGGAGCTGTTTGATACGGTTTTGTCGATCAATGCTGATTCTGTTCTGTTTATGGTTTCGGGTTACCCTTATGCTATTAAGAATGAGAATGCTACGGCAATAATGCACACGACTCATGCAGGTCCTGCAATGGGCAAGGCAGTTGCAAAAACTCTTTTCGGAATGATATCCCCTGCGGGCAGATGTCCCGTTACATGGTATCGCTCGGAAAACGAGCTTTGCGATATACGTGATTATAACATAATACGTACAAAATCGACTTACCTTTATTATGATGGTGAGCCGTTATATCCGTTTGGCTACGGACTGAGCTACACAGCCTTCCGATACGGCTCTCTTAAGCTTGACAAGCGATCGTTTGTGCGAGGTGAAAAGGTAAGCGTTTCTTTTGATTTGGAGAATATCGGCGGCTATGACAGCGAGGAAGTTGTTCAACTGTATATTTCTTATCCCAAGCTTCCTTTACCGCTTCCCATAAAACAGCTCAAGGCTTTTTCGCGAGTGTTCGTGCAAAAGGGCGACGCGATCAGAGTTACGCTGGAATTTGATGTTGATGAGCTTGCGGTATGGGACAGCAATATACGTGATTATAATGTTTTCAGTGGTGAATATGAGATACAGATCGGATCATCTTCGGCAGATATCCGCAGAAATATAGATATTCATGTCGTTGCGGCAGAGTATGAGGGCATTGATCTGACCGCCTCAATACCTGCGGTAGATTGCGTTGACTATATCGGCGTTGAGTATCTTGCAGATGATGATCTTGAAGAATATGCGCTGATACAAGACTGGCAGAGTCATATGTGCTTTGACGGTTGTATATTTAAGCCCTTCCACGCTGTTGAGGTGACTGCGTCCAATCCCGGCGGCTCCGCTAAGCTCACTTTCATTTATGAGCCTACAGGAGCAGTCGTGGCAGAATGTGAGGTGCCTCCGACAGGAAGCCTGACAGACTTCAGGACTGTTTCTGCCAGTGTCAATCAACTGAGTGGTATCGGAAAGCTCCGTATTACAGTGACAGGCATGATATCGTTGAAGAGCTTCAGATTTATATAGGAGAGGCATTTTATGGATAATAATTCAATTTTCACGCATATCGACCATACTTTACTCAGACCTACTTCTACAAAAGAAGAAATCGACAAGCTGTGTGAGGAGGCTATTAAATATAATACCGCTTCAGTGTGTATACCTGCTTGTTACGTAAAATATGCCCATGAAAAGTATCCTGAGCTGAATATCTGTACGGTCATAGGTTTTCCGTTAGGATATTCCACTACTGCCGTAAAATGCTTTGAGGCTACAAATGCAGTTCTTAACGGAGCAAATGAGATAGATATGGTAATCAATCTCTGCGATGTCAAAAACGGCAATTTCCACAGGGTAGAGGCTGAGATCGCAGAAGTAAAGCTTTCCTGTGGCGAAAAGATACTTAAGGTAATAATCGAGACCTGCTATCTTACAGAAGAAGAAAAGATCGCTGTGTGCGAGTGTATAAATCGTGCGGGCGCTGATTATATCAAGACCTCTACGGGCTTTGGTACCGATGGCGCTCATATAGAAGATATCAGGCTTTTCAGACAGCATATCAATGATAATGTCAAAATGAAAGCGGCAGGTGGAGTAAAGTCGAAGGCTGATCTCGAAATGTTCCTGTCGGAAGGCTGTGAGCGTATCGGCACAAGCTCTGCTGTCAAGCTTTTGCTGCAAGGCGAGAGCGATGGAGGCTATTGATATGGCTAAGAGAGTTTTTCTTATAGTTCTCGATAGCTGTGGCATTGGTGAAATGCCTGATGCCGCGGATTTCGGAGATACAGGAGCAAATACGCTGCGATCCTGCTTCAACACGGGTAAGCTTGATGTGCCTAACCTGAAAAAATTAGGTTTATTTAATATTGACGGTGTTGATTATGCCGACAGATGCGACGAGCCCAAGGCGGCTTTTATGCGTTTGTCGGAAAAGTCCAAGGGCAAGGACACCACAACTGGTCATTGGGAGATAGCGGGACTAGTATCGGAGAAGCCTTTCCCGACATTCCCTGATGGCTTTCCAAGCGAAGTGATCGAAAGCTTTGAACAGGCAACAGGCAGGAAAGTGCTTTGCAACAAGCCTTATTCAGGCACAAAGGTCATCGCAGACTACGGACGTGAGCACGTCGAAACAGGCGCGCTGATCGTCTACACCTCTGCGGATAGTGTTTTTCAGATAGCGGCCCATGAGAGCATTGTTCCTGTCGAAGAGCTTTACAGATATTGTGAGATAGCGCGTGAGATACTGGTTGGTGATCATGCCGTTGGCAGAGTTATTGCGCGTCCTTTTGAGGGCGAGTATCCTTATACCAGAACTTCGCGCAGGCATGATTTTTCGCTTGTACCACCGCAGGAAACGCTTCTTGATAGGCTCAAAGCTGCAGGCAAAGATGTCATAGGAATCGGCAAGATCTATGATATTTTCGCAGGCAAGGGGCTGACAGAGCAGGACAGGACTATCGGAAACGGCGCTGATATGAAGATCACATCAGAGTATCAGACAAAGAAGTTTAACGGACTTTGTTTCACAAATCTCGTTGATTTTGATATGAGTTTTGGTCACAGACGTGATGCTGTCGGTTACGCCAATGCTTTGAATGAGTTCGACAAGTGGCTCGGTGGATTTATGGCTGAAATGAGATCAGATGATGTGCTTATGATAACAGCCGATCATGGCTGCGATCCCTGTCACACCGGTACTGATCACACGCGTGAATACATTCCGCTGCTTGTATACGGTAATGAGATAGCGCCACAGAATTACGGCACTTTAGCTGGCTTTGACAATATTTCAAAAGCTATACTAAAGTTGCTTTGTATATGAAGAATTAAATACATGGAGCAGGGAAGTTATTCCTGCAAAAAAAGGAGACAATAAATGAACGGCGAAATAGGACTTGCAAGCCGCCTTGCAATAGCGGCAAAAAATGTTTTAAACGGCGGTGAGCGTGATTTTCAAAGGCTGCCCTTTGAAAAGAATATAACTTTTGTCATGAGTGATAAAACTACGACCTTTGCTACGCCTGAGGAGTGGTTTGACTGGCTTGTGGAAGATGGCAGCCCCAAAGTTTTCATGATGCTTCCGTATAAGGTCAAGGACAGAAGAACGCTTGGCTTTGTAAATGCCAGCGGCTGTGCTCTGTTTGTAAGAAGAACGCATGGTGCTGTCTGCTGCTTTGCACCCTTATGGGAGTTTGACAAGGAAAATCGCTGCTGGAATATCACCTTCCGCGAAAATGTGATGGACAAGGCACCTGAGGCTGTGCCAAAGTTTGCTGATAATTCGGCAGATTTCAAGAAGGTTTTGGTCGAAATTAAGGAGCTTGCTTCAAAGCTCGGATTTTCTATGTTTGAGGAATGCTTTGGCGAAGCTATAAGAGTGCTTGACGGAGGGGATATTCCCACCGAAGTAAATGGAGCTATGCTGCCGTCGCTTCCCGAGGATAGGCTCAGAATATACCTCGCTTGCGTGGTTTCCGATGTTTTCGGCGGTATGGGAAGCTGGAACGATTCTCCTGCTAATACGGCTGTAGAAAAAGGCTTGGTAAAGGAGTATGACCAGCTTTCTTCTGCGCTTCTGGCTCATAACCGTATTGCTATGATGTATGCTGTAAACGGAGATTGATAGATATCTGTCATAAAGGTTCGCGCCTGTACTATGAAGGATCTGGATATAATACAGTAAGAAGCAGCTTAATTATAAAAAACATTGTGATTATACACGGGAAACCGTTAAAATAACCCGCCCGCACGGGCAAAGAAAGGAAACTATCAAAATGAGTGAATGTACGCATAATTGCAGCAGTTGTTCTGCAAATTGCTCTTCGCGTAAACCCGAGAGCCTTGTTGAAAAGCCCCATGAGCTTAGCAGCATAAAGAAAGTTATAGCTGTTGTGAGCGGCAAGGGCGGCGTAGGTAAGTCTATGGTTACCTCTATGTCTGCTGTCCTTATGAATCGCCGCGGCTTCAATACCGCAGTTCTTGATGCGGATATCACAGGTCCATCTATCCCTAAGGCTTTCGGTATCCACGAGAGAGCACAGGGCAATGAAAAGGAGATATATCCCGTTGTTTCCAAGAAGGGAACTAAGGTCATGTCTGTCAACCTGCTGCTTGAGAATGAAACTGACCCTGTGATCTGGCGCGGTCCTGTTATTGCAGGTACAGTAAAGCAGTTCTGGACTGACGTTGTATGGGACGATGTTGACTATATGTTCGTTGATATGCCTCCTGGAACGGGCGATGTTCCGCTGACAGTGTTCCAGAGCCTCCCCATTGACGGTATCATCGTTGTAACCTCTCCTCAGGAGCTTGTTTCCATGATCGTGGGTAAGGCTGTAAAGATGGCTGAGATGATGAATATTCCGATCATCGGTCTTGTAGAGAACATGAGCTACGCTGTATGTCCCGATTGCGGCAAGAAGCTGAATATCTTCGGTGAGAGCCACATTGATGAAGTCGCCGAGAAGTTCGGCTTAAAGGTACTGGCTAAGCTTCCTATCGACACTGAGCTTGCAAAGCAGGTGGACGCAGGTCTTATCGAGCTGTTCGAGAGCGAGGCTGCCGATCCTATCGCTGACGCTGTTGAGGAATTCTGTAAATGAGTGAAAAAGGAGATAAAGCTTATACGCTGTTTAAAGATGGCTATAATTGCTCTCAGGCGGTATTCGGTGCCTTTGCCGAGGAGCTCGGAGTTGACTTTGAAACCGCTGTAAAGCTTGCTTCGGGCTTTGGAGGCGGTATCGGACGAATGCGTGAGGTCTGCGGTACTTTTACGGGTCTTACAATGGCTGCAAGCATGATTTACGGCTATAATGATCCTAACGACACCGTGACCAAGGCGGAGCTTTATGAGAAGATACGCGCTCTTGCTGACAAATTCCGCGAGGAGAACGGCAGTATCATCTGCCGCGAGCTTCTAGGGCTTCAGCAGGCAGAAAAGTCCGCTGTTCCTGAAGCGAGGACTTCGGAATACTACAAAAAACGTCCTTGTGCTGAGCTTTGCAGATACGCGGCTGATCTGCTGGAGGAGTTTATTAGGAACAATCCTATATAATTGAGATATATTATGAAGAAGCATCGCATTATTCTAGGTATAGTAGCAGCGGTTGTAGTATTGCCGCCTTTGGTTATAATCACTATCATATGTATTTATATGTCATCAAATTCGGCTGTCGAATTTGATGAATACTATGGCTATATTGAAGATATTTTTGAGTCTTGTGATACTGATGACCGTTTTACTGTTACCGGTGCAAAATGCTTTGGCTACTATGCGTATGATTTAGACGTTGACCTTAGAGATATTTCATCTGAGCAGGAGTTGTTTGATGAAGTTGCCTCCTTTGTTTGCAGAATAAATGAACAAGTTATGTCAAACAAAGAAAGTGAGCTTTTTTCACAAGGATATTATTTTGGTATTAACGAATATATTCTTGGAAAGCAGTGCTTATTAGCAATATGGGTAGACCCTTATCCCGATGGAGAAATTTTCACTTGTGACACTAATATTTATGCCGATTACAGTGCGCTTAATCCCATTGCTGGTGACCTTCCCAATTCATGTATGCATTTAGAGTATGATGATTTCACTGAGGCACAGATAGAAACCATTCAGGATAAACAAGATAACTATCTATTTGAAATTGTGTTTTAAAGATTAGATAGGGCAAAAGGTTACCGTTAAAACGGTAACCTTTTTAGTTTATTCGTTAATATAACGCATTATCGTTTCCGTCAGACGAGCAAAGCGTTCGTCAGAGCAGATAAATTCAAATATCGGTTCATTGAGCTTTCTGAGCAAGTGCTGGTAGAGGTTTTCAGGCATATTTTTCTTCTCGTTTGCGCGCACATCTTCAATACGCCACAGCCAGAAGGCTTCGTACTTTGAACACTCGGGGCGGCTCTCAAACTGCACCGCATGATGCAGAGCCTTTTCCAAAGCCTCAAACGAGCTGTCCTTATCTCCCATACGACAGAAATACCGAGCACGCCACAAATGACATTTAAATATACGTTCGTGATGAAATTTCATGTCGTCCCCCGCGATAAGCTCAGCCAGTTTCACCGCCTTGTCCAGCACTTCGATACTCTGTTCGTCGCTCGGCATATCACGTGCGATCTTGTGAAGGTGCAGTATCATCATATCCATCAGTACTACCAGATTGTACTGACGCTGCTGTGCAGCTTCCTCTGACGGCATTACATACTGCATGAGAAATTCACGGCTGACCCACCATGTTGGCATACTGTCGGCTATCTCCGTAGCCTTTTCGTGCAGCCCTTGTCTGTTATACAAAAGGCAAAGCATTTGTCTTGCAGCGTGCGTTATCCATGTGCTGCGGTCGAGATGTATGGCGCGGTCGCACAGCGTTTCGATCTCGTCGTTAAGAGCCTTAAGCTGCTTATCCTCAGCAGTGTATTTGAACAGCGCGTACGCAAGCTGGTAGGTAAGCTCTGCATTATCGGGATACAGCTTCAGCTTCTCCCGTATGAATGCCTCGCTTTCCGCGTGTTTTCCCTCACGGTGCAGTGTAGAGTTGTACTCTAGCGCTGCTTTTATTTCCTCATTCTTGCGTGATATATCCACACCCAGCAGCGTATCCGTACTCACGCCGAAAAGGTTAGCCAATACTGGCAGCATAGTGATATCGGGGAAAACTGAGCCTTTTTCCCAACGGCTTATTGACTGCGCTGTAACACCTAATATCTCTGCGAGCTGCTCCTGTGTAAGATCGTTCTCCTTGCGGAATTTTTTAATATTCTTGCTGATAGTAATCTCCATAAGATACCTCCTTTTTATTCGGAGCTCCGTTGTATTAAGTATAATTTATTTTTCTGATAAATTCAATATCACGTTTGTTGAGAAAATTTCAACTAAAGCGTGAAAAGTCCCCCGAAGCCAAAGCAGCGGGGGACTGGTATTAAACATATCTGATAACCTCGGTTTCCTTACCGTCCTCGATGTAGATACGAGGGACTCTCGTGCCTATAGCGCAAAGCAGCTCATAGTTTATCGTTCCGATACGTTCAGCGGCGTTTTCAAGCGAGCATTTATCGTCAAGCCTGTTTGAATACACTGTCACGATATCGCCTATCTTTACGTCGGGGATATCTGTTACATCAATAAGCGTCTGATCCATGCAGATACGTCCGCATACAGGCGCGTAGTGTCCGTTTATCTCACATTCCCACTGACCCGAAAGCCTTCTGTTAAAACCGTCAGCATAGCCGCAGGCTATAAGTGCAAGAGTTGTTTTTCTTTTTGCGGTGTATGTTCTTCCATAGCTTACAGTCGTGCCTGCTTCTATTGTTTTGAGCTGGCTCACGACAGTTTTTAGGCTGAATACAGGCTTAATTTCCGCAGGGAAGGGGAAAGCGGCATCAGGCTTATGCCCGTACATAACGATGCCCGCACGCACATAATCACCCTCGTAATCGGAGTGGAACAGAATGCCGCCGCTGTTCTGAGAGTGCATTTCAAGTCCCTTGCTGCGGCAGATGTCGGCAAGGCGCTTGTGCTGTTCTTTTGTAAACTTCATGCAATTTCGGTCAAGACTGTCCGCAACGGCAAAATGTGTATATGCAGCCTTACAGTCGAGCCCTTCCTGAGCGAGGATAAAGTCAGCCTCTTCTTCGGTGGTAATACCAACTCTGCTCATACCGGTGTCGAATTTGATGTGCACAGGTACTTTAACGCCGCGTTTCATAGCCTCATCGGAGAGCTTCTTTGCGTATTCTGTTGTACCGACAGTAAAGATGTAATTCTTGTCAAGATTGTCAAATATAAGCGGAATATCACAATATCCGAATATCAGGATATCGCCCTTGATACCACCATCGGTAAGCCCCTGCGCTTCCCATAGATTGGAAACGGCAAAGTGTGTAATTCCGCACTTTGACAGCGCTTCGGCACAGTGAATATCGCCATGACCGTATGCATTTGCTTTCACAACAGCAATGATCTTTTTGTTACCGACAAGCTTTTTTATTTCGTTTATATTGCTTTTAAGCGTATCAAGATCTATCTCTGCCCATGTTCTCCAGTAAAAATTGTTCATATATTACCTCGATTATATTGAAATTTCAGAACAAATGTGGTATACTTAAATATATAATGCAAAAGTATCGTTTATACTAAATATTGTGCATACAAATATATTATATTACTATTTTTGATAAATTTCAATAGCTTTTGATAATTTTTAAAGGAAAGGCAGAAATATATGGCTGTAAAAAGAAAAAGTAACTGGTATATCTATTTTATCGCGTTCGGAGTTGCACTGGCTTTTGTTATTGGTATTATAATGACATTCAGTTGGTATCTGTTCCCTGAAACCAAGGAAACCTCGGGTATTACAACAACGGGTGAGCTTAGTGATGATTTCAGACCCGATTCCAGCTATAATTTCACTGTTATGACAATGCTTGCTGACAGCGAACAGTCTGTTCCCGAGCTTTTTATAATGGTTTCATACAATGCGGTTGACAATGCGCTGGTTTTCATTCCGTTGCCGAACGGAATAAGTATCCCTGCTGATGAGCGTTCTTTGTCAAATATCTACGCCTCCAAAGGCGGCGAAGGCGTGGTCGATGCTGTAAGTAATGCTGTCGGCATAAGCTGTGACGGTTATATCAGTTTTAACCGTGAGAGCTTTATTCGCCTTGTTGCAGCTTATGGTAACGTAAGGTATAATGTTCCTAATACGATCCTTGTTACCGACGGCAGTGAGCTTGCTGCGTTTAATGCAGGAGAACAGATATTCAGTCCCGAATCGGTATTCCGTTATATTTATCTTGCGGATTTCGGCGAGGGTGAAAGCTATCGTTTTAATATCATCTCGGAGCTGCTTTCTGAGCTGATAAATCAAAATCTCCGCTATACCGACAGCTCGCTTCTTGACAGTTATTTCAATATAATCACCGAAGCCTGCGGTACTAATATCACCGAAGAAATGTTCCTTTCCAAGAAAGCGGCTCTTCTGAATACCATAACGTATGGTTCAAGCCCCGCTGAATACTATGTTCCTTACGGTGAATACGGCGGCGACGGATCATTTATGATTTCCGATAATTCTATTATCACTATCACTCAGAAATGTTCACAGGACTAATAAGGAGGTCAGTATGGACGAGAGAATTGAAAAAACCATGAAAGCATTGGAACGCAACAAGATCAAGCCTTATTATGCCGAAAACAGGGAAGAGCTGCTTGAAATTGTCCGCTCGCTTATCGACGGCGATAAGCTTATAACAGCAGGCGGCTCTATGACCTTAAAAGAGAGCGGCGTTACTGAAATGCTGCTGAACGAGTATAAAGGCATTTATGTTGACCGTTCAGAAGGCAAGACCCCCGACGAGGTAGAGAACATAATGCGTAAGGCTTTTGTTTCCGATACCTTTCTTGCAAGCTCCAATGCGCTTACAGAGGAAGGAGAGCTGTACAATGTTGACGGCAAGGGCAATCGCGTTTCTGCAATGATATACGGACCTAAGCAGGTAATTCTTGTTGTAGGAAAGAATAAGATCGTACAGGATCTCGGTGAAGCGGTCATGCGTGTCGAGAAGATCGCAGCGCCCATGAATACTGTTCGTCTTAGCTGTGACACTCCCTGTGCAAAGACAGGCTTATGCGGTCACTGCCGCAGCGAGGGTCGTATTTGCTGTACATATGTTAGAATGGGTCAGCAGCGCGTGGCTGACAGAATTAAAGTAATTATCGTGAATGAGGATTTAGGCTATTAAAAGTAATTTCGATGTAAGCGCTGACTGTGCATAACGGTTACACGTTCACATCTTCTGAAAGGACATAAATTTATGAGCATTATTAAATTAACCGCACACTGCACCGATTACATCTGGGGAGGAAACCGACTTCGCGAGGAGTACGGCAAGGTCATGGACAGTGATAAGATCGCGGAAAGCTGGGAGCTTTCCTGCCACAAGGACGGTAAGAGCATTGTAGCAAGCGGTGAGTTTGCAGGCAAGACTCTCCCCGAGTATATTGAGGCAAAGGGAAATGCTGTTCTTGGTACAAACTGCGAGCGCTTTGAGTATTTCCCTATACTTATCAAGCTTATCGACGCAAAGGATAACCTTTCCGTGCAGGTACACCCCTCCAATGACTATGCAATGCGCGTTGAGGGTGAGTACGGCAAGACCGAGATGTGGTACATAGTTGACTGCGAGGAGGGCGCGGAGCTTCTTTACGGCTTCAAGCACGAGATAAGCAGCGAGGAGTTTGCAGAGCGTATCGCGAACAACACACTGCTCGAAGTTACAAACAACGTTCCCGTTCATAAGGGCGATGTATTTTTTATCGAGGCGGGAACTCTCCATGCTATCGGTAAGGGTATCCTTATCGCCGAGATACAGCAGAACTCCAACACCACATACCGTATCTACGACTACGGCAGAGTTGGCGCTGACGGAAAGCCCAGACCTCTGCACGTTGAAAAGGCTTGCGAGGTAACAGAGCTTGTTCCTCCTAAATACCCCACAACAGCACAGGGCGCGCCCGAAGCAATTGACGGCGGAGTAAAGACGCTGCTTCGCTCCTGCGAGTATTTCAATGTAAACAAGCTGGAGCTTGACGGTACTGTGACACTGAATGCAGACAGCAAGTCGTTCAACTCCATACTGGTGCTTGACGGCGAGTGCACCGTTTCTGCAAACGTCGAGAGCGTTACAGCTACAAAGGGCGACAGTATCTTTATTGACGCAGGTACAGGCAGTTATACTGTCAGCGGTAAGGGAGAGCTTATCGTTACTGATATTATTTGATTATGAAAAAGCTTTCAAGAAACGCAAAGATCGTTATTTTCTGTGTCATATTTGCTGCTGTTTCAGTGCTTGTTATTATGCTTAATCAATTCCTGAGGCAGCATAATCAGGAAAGAAAGGAAGAACGACAGCGTTATGAGCAGATGATAGACGGTGATCTGCGGCATGAAGCGGTGGGTCTGAAAAGTTCTGACACTGTATATGATCTCACAGGCGAAGAGATTGACAAGATATTTGATACTCTTCAGATCGTAATACCTGATGATGAAACGGAGATTACAGTCAGGCTTGTTTCAAAGGAAGACGTTGGAACGAGTGGAGCATACTATTTTGAATTCGACGGAATTAAGGATAGAGATGACTTTGTCGCTGCGAATGCCGATAGGCATGATTCGCTTGATCTCGGGGCACTTTGGAATATGACTGATGATGACGGTAACTATAAGTATTATTTTGGCTTTTTTGTATATTACAAATCAAAAATCCTTCAGGTTGAGAAAAACGAATACATAACCCGCGTGGGAGAGCTTTATAACGAACTGTTAGCTGCCCGCAGCTGATCTGCAAAGGAGGTTTTTATGGCATATTACATAGGCATTGATATCGGCGGTACAAATATTGCGTGCGGAATAGTCGACGACGATCTTAAGATCGTTGCAAGGGCGAAGGTAAAGACCAATGCTCCGCGTCCCTATGCTGAGATACTTGAGGATATCAAGCAGTCTGTCCGCCTTGCCTGTGAGGAGCTTTCGATAAAGCCCTCGGACGCTCATTCTATCGGAATAGGCTGCCCGGGAACCTGCAATACCGACGGTGTCGTTGAGTATTCCAATAACCTCGGCTTTGTAAATGTTCCTATCCGCGCTGACATCGAGGCTGAATTTGGTGTTAAGACCTACCTCGGCAATGATGCAGATGCGGCAGCCTTTGGTGAATTTGTTGCCGGCGCTGCAAAGGGCGCGAATAATGCGATAGTTATTACGCTCGGCACAGGCGTAGGCTCGGGCATAATCATTAACGGTAAGATATACAGCGGCTCAAACTGCGCAGGCGGTGAGATAGGACATACTGTCATTGTCGCAGACGGCAGACCCTGCACCTGCGGCAGAAAAGGCTGCTTTGAGGCTTATTCCTCTGCCACAGGACTTGGAAAGATGACTGCCGAAGCCGCACAGGCACAGCCCAATTCGCTGCTTGCAAAGCAGATCGAAGAGGACGGAAAGTGCGGTGCAAGAACAGCTTATCTTGCTATGAAGAAAGGCTGTCCCGTCGGTAAAACTGTAACAGAGATGTATGTGAAGTACCTAGCCTGCGGTATAGCTAATACGATAAACATCTTCCAGCCTGATATTCTTTGCGTCGGCGGCGGTGTCTGCAACGAGGGCGATACTCTGATGATACCTCTGAAAAAAGCTGTCGCAGAGCAGATATATTCAAAAAACAGCAAGAAAAACACCGAGATCGCTGTATGCAGTCTTGGTAATGACGCGGGAATTATCGGAGCAGCGATGCTCTATAGATCCTGCTAATATTTAAAGAAAGGTCAACAAAACAATGAGAAGTGATTTAATCAAAGTAGGAGCTGAAAAAACTCCCCACAGAGCCATTTTAAAATCTCTTGGCGTTACTGACAGCGAGATGAACAGACCCTTTATCGCGGTAGTATGTGCTGCCAGTGATTATGTTCCCGGTCATCAGCATCTGCATGAGATATCTAGGTATGTAAAGGACGGTATCAGAAACGCAGGCGGTGTTCCTTTTGAGTTCTTTACTATCGGAGTTTGTGACGGTGTTGCAATGAATCACAAGGGCATGAGATATTCTCTCGCTTCCCGTGAGCTTATTGCCGACAGCATTGAAGTAATGCTCACCGCACACCCCCTCGATGGTGTTGTATTTATTCCTAACTGCGATAAGATCGTACCCGGAATGGTACTCGCTGCCTCCAGAATGGATCTGCCCTGTATCTTTATCAGCGGCGGGCCTATGAATCCAGGCTGTGTTCAGGGTAAGCGTGTAGGCTATTCCGAGATATATGAGGCTATCGGTGAATTTACCTCGGGTAAGATCGGCGAAGATGTTCTCAAGGATTATGAGAATAATGCTTGTCCTACCTGTGGAAGCTGCTCGGGTATGTACACAGCAAACTCTATGAACTGCCTTACCGAGGCTCTCGGTCTTGCTCTTCCCACCGCAGGAACAGAGCCTGCTGTAAACTCCGCTCGCCGCAGACTTGCCAAGGAATCGGGCGAGAGAGTGGTGGAGCTTGTTAAGCAGAATATCCGTCCTTCCGATATCCTCACAAAGAAGAATATGCTCAATGCACTTGCAACAGATATGGCAATCGGAGCTTCTTCCAATACAGTTCTTCATCTGCTTGCTATCGCACATGAAGCAAAGGTAGATATTACACTTGCTGATATCGACGCTATGAGCAGAAAGACTCCTCAGCTCGCCAAGCTGAACCCTGCAAGCAGCATTTTCATTACTGACATGAACGCTTGTGGCGGCATTCAGACCGTTATCCGCGAGCTTTCAAAGGGTGGTCATATCAATACCGACGCTCTCACTGTTACAGGAACACAGGCTGACAGAATCGACGCAGCACGCGATGCAGATGGAGAGATCATACATAAGATTGACGCTCCTGTTCGTAAGGACGGCGGCATTGCTATCCTTAGCGGTAATCTTGCAGAGCAGGGCAGCGTTGTTAAGCAGGGCGCTGTTAAGCCTGAAATGATGGATTTCACAGGAACAGCGAGAGTATTCGATGGCGAACAGGCTGCTTGTGACGCTATCCACGGCGGAGAGATCAAGGCTGGCGACGTTGTAGTAATACGCTATGAAGGTCCTAAGGGCGGTCCCGGTATGCCTGAGATGCTTGCTCCTACTGCTGCAATTGTCGGTAAGGGTCTTGACGGTAATGTTGCACTTATCACAGACGGACGCTTCAGCGGAGCTTCCAGAGGCGCAGCTATCGGTCATGTTGCTCCCGAGGCAGCAGAAGGCGGTCTTATTGCTTTCGTAGAAGATGGAGATAAGATCCACATCGACATTCCCAACAGAAGCGTACAGCTCTTAGTTGATGACGATATCATCGCTCAGCGCAAGGCAAAAGGAATAAATCCGCCCAAGGAGCTTACAGGCTATCTCAAGAGATATGCTAAGCTCGTTACCTCCGCAAGCAACGGTGCAGTTTTTGAAGATTAAATGTATGAGCAGCAGCCGCAGAAATGCGGCTGTTCTTTTTGGGTGGCAAGCTTAATATAATTTAGCATGATAGAATTTAATGCTAAGACTACCAAGATAAGGCTTGATTTCTCATTTTTTGCTGTATTGGCTTTTTGTTTTTTTCTTGATAAAAACAATATTATGCTCATGTCCTTTGCTGCCTGCATAATACATGAGATCGGTCATCTTATCGTGTTGCTGTTTTTTGATATCGAGATCAGAACACTATGTTTCTATGGCGCAGGTATAAAGCTTGGGTGCGATTTAGAAAGAGTGCGCTTTAAAAGACGTTTAGCTGTGCTGCTCGCCGGAAGTACGACAAATATTGTTACCTGTGCTTTTTCTGTTTTATTCGGTTCATATTCTTTCGCTGCCGTAAATCTGGTTATCGGAGTTTTTAATCTTCTTTCGATCGGTAATTTTGATGGAAGGCAGATCGTATCAGCCGTTTCGGAACGTTACTGTCTACCTGATGTATGGCTCAGGCTATCAAATATCATCTCATGTCTCATAGTGATCGCAATGAGTTTGTTTTGTGGCGATAGTATAGGTATTACATTTTATTTGACTTTGATCTATATGCTAATGATTAGGTGATTATTCAGTAAATCTACAAAAATAGAATAACTTATCCTGTATAAATACACAAAAAAGCGTTTATGTGTTGACTTTTTGCCCGGATTATTTTATAATTAAAATAATGCGAAATGCAGAATAAATTTTGGAGGTCAACTATTATGAGATACGAAATTAAAGGCGAGCCGCTTTCCGTCCTGCTGTTATATCTTGATGAGGGTGAGAAGGTCATGTGTGAGCAGGGCGGAATGTCCTGGATGACTCCCAACATGAAGATGACTACGGGTGTTGGCGGTATTGGCAAGGCTTTTGGTAAGATGTTCTCCGGCGAGTCCATCTTCCAGAATACATACACAGCCGAGGGCGGTCAGGGTATGCTGGCTATTGCTTCCAGCTTCCCCGGTTCGATCATGACAGTAGACGTAAGTCAGGGCGATTTTATCGTTCAGAAGAAGGGTTACCTTGCTTCTCAGGAGGGTGTTGAGCTTTCTGTTGCATTCCAGAAGAAGCTCGGCGCAGGCTTCTTTGGCGGTGAAGGCTTCATCATGCAGAGATTACACGGTAACGGTCTTGCGTTTATTGAAATCGACGGCTACACTGTAGAATATGATCTGCAGCCAGGTCAGCAGCTCGTTATCGATACGGGTTATCTTGCTGGTATGTCTGCTACCTGCACTATGGATATCCAGACAGTAAAGGGTATCGGTAACGCTCTGTTCGGTGGTGAGGGTCTGTTCAACACTATCGTAACAGGACCGGGCAAGGTGTATATCCAGACTATGCCTGCAAATAAGCTTGCTTCCACACTTTACGTTGGTGGCAAATAATTTTGAATTCAAAGGCGCTCGATTTCGGGCGTCTTTTTTCTGTAAAAAAATCATTACCTACTTGAAATATTGTTCGATTTGTGATATATTAAAAGTATAGTATTATACTAAATACGTTCTCGGAGGATAAAATTATGAGAATTCTTTACGCAGCAAGTGAAGCATTACCTTTTGCAGCATCCGGTGGTCTTGCAGATGTTGCAGGCTCTCTTCCCAAGGCTCTGTGCGCAGCAGGTCATGAGACCTGCGTCGTTATGCCTTATTATGTGAATACTATCAAACCTGAGCAGAAGGAAAAGATGACCTACATCACAAACTTCTCTGTTCCTGTTGGCTGGAGAAACCAGTACTGCGGTCTGTTTTCGCAGCAGGTTGACGGTGTTACATACTTCTTCATCGACAACGAGCATTACTTCAAGCGTGACAGTGGTCTTTACGGCTATTATGATGATGCCGAGAGATATGTGTTCTTCAGCCGTGCTATCCTCGAGATGCTGAAATATATCGAGTTCAAGCCGCAGATCATTAACTGCAACGATTGGCAGACAGCTCTTGTTCCCGTATACTACAATCTGTTCTATAAGAATACCTGGGGCTATGATAATATCAAGCAGGTATTTACTATCCATAATATCGGCTATCAGGGTCAGTACGGTATTGACATAGTACGCGATATCGTTGGTATTCCTCCTCATAACATCAATATCATCGAGTATGATGGTGATATCAACTTTATGAAGGGTGCTATTGAGGTTGCTGATAAGGTAACTACTGTTTCTCCCACATACGCTAAGGAGATCCTTGATCCTTGGTTCTCTCACGGTCTTGACAGGATACTTGTTCAGAAGCAGTACAAGACCTGCGGCTTCCTGAACGGTATAGATATTGATCTCTATAATCCTCAGACCGATCCTAATATCACAGCAAACTTCAATACCAGAAGCCTTAAGGGTAAGGCAGCCTGCAAGAGCGCTATCTTTGAAGAATTCGGTATGCCCGAGTATGGCGTGCCGCTGCTTGTTATGATCTCAAGATTTGCCGATCACAAGGGCTTTGATCTTGTGAAGTGTGTATTTGACGACATCATTGCTACCGATATGCAGGTGGTTATCCTCGGCTCAGGTGAGGCTGAATACGAGAACTTCTTCCAGGATATGCATTACAGATATCCCGATAAGGTTGGCTTCTATCGTGGCTATAATCCTCAGCTTGCTAAGCGTCTTTACGCAGGTGCCGATATGTTCCTTATGCCGTCCAAGAGCGAGCCTTGCGGTCTTGCACAGATGATCGCTGCGCGCTATGGTACAGTTCCGATAGTTCGTGCTACTGGCGGTCTTAAGGACAGTATTATTGACGCAGGCGATGACGGTATCGGATTTACTTTCCAGAGCTATAATGCTCATGATATGCTCCACGCTGTTCAGCGCGCAAAGGCTATGTACGACAACAAGGCTGATTGGAAGAAGCTTGCTGTAAAGGCAATGAAGGCTGATTTCAGTTGGGAGGCTTCTGCTAAGCTGTATATCGGTCTGTATAAGGAGCTTTGCGGCGAATAAACAGAGGTTGCCATGTCAGAACTTAATTTATATTTTGATCTACAGTTTGAGCCTGATGGTTATCCTGATGTTGTATTTAGTCTTATCTTCGATAAGGCTATCTCCGATGAAGCGTTAGTAGCGCTTGAGAAAGGCATAGGAGAAGCAATTGTAACTTACAATGACTCTGCTTCAGCACCTATACACTATGCTTCAGTTGCCAATGATCTTGTGGAGCATGAGGATAATGTTGCGCTTTTGCATATTGATTTCGGAAACGCACAGCCGCAAGCTCTTGATATGGTCTTGAGGTATTTCAATGATAATATTGAAGGACTTGTTTGTGTAGCAGCTATGTAATAGAAAATCGGGTGACATTGGTCGCCCGATTTTGTTCTCAAAGGAGGTAATTATGGAGATATGGGACGGATATA
Source organism: uncultured Ruminococcus sp. (assembly GCA_964435155.1). Lineage (GTDB taxonomy): Bacteria > Bacillota > Clostridia > Oscillospirales > Ruminococcaceae > CAG-115. The sequence goes on from CAYSYF010000007.1 coordinate 19,234, forward strand.
ATGCCGATAAAACTCTTGCAGGTGTTGATATCGCAAGGGAGGACGAGCAAAAGGGAAAATTTCCGAAAGGTCTTTATCACTTAGTCGCTGATGTGATAGTGCGTCACACTGACGGAACATATTTAGCTATGCAGCGCGACTATAATAAGAGAGGCTTTCCGGGTGAGTGGGAGATAGGCGCAGGAGGCTCGGTGCTAAAAGGAGAGACTGCATACGAAGGTGCTCTCCGAGAGCTTCGTGAGGAAACGGGTGTTATCGCCGAAAAGCTCGACGCTTTAAATGCGATTTCGGTCGTTTGTGAAAATGGAGTAGGAGTTCATTACTATTTGTATCTCTGCATTACAGGTATGGACAAGGATTCCGTTATATTGCAGGAGGGCGAGACCATTGATTACAAATGGATAACTGCTGAGGAAGTTTTAGCGGGAAGATTTATTCCTAGGCGTCGTACTGAGCTTGTTGAGAAGATTTATAATAAGCACATTATTAAAACTAATCGTTTGCTGCTCCGTCCACTATGCACAAGTGACCTCGAAACAGTTCACCGTTACGCGTCAGACCATGAGTTGACCCGCTACATGATGAGCCTACCGAACGATACGATCGAAGAATCTCAGAAATTTATCGACGACGCTATTATTGAGTGGCAGAAAATATCGCCTGCCTTTTATGAGTACGCAGTCATTCTTGATGATCTCCAGATAGGCGATGTATGCCTTTATCTGACCGATGATCGAAAGCAAGGCGAATTAGGCTGGATATTAAACCCTGATTATCAGGGCAAAGGCTACGCTGTCGAGGCTGCAAAAGCTATGCTGGAGACGGCAAGACATTTGGGGCTTGATACGGTGTTTGCGCGATGCGATAGCAGAAACAGCGCAAGCGAGAAGGTGATGCAGCGTATTGGAATGTCACTTGAATACAGCGATGGAACTCGTTATTATGAAAAGAAAAACGAAACATCAGGGGAATTAAAATACTCCTTGATGCTTATATAGGAGGAAATTATGTGTAAAGTCGTAAAGTATTTAATTGTAATTGCATTTTGCCTTACTGCTCTCGGCGCTTGTAAGAGCAAGAGCGTTGATGATGAGAAAAACGGTGCAGCAGCTATGATAACAGACGAAAGCGTTATATCTGAAACGACGGAAGCTTTGTTTGAAGAGGAAAGCAGCGAACCTACGGATTACACTTACGAAGCCGCCGAGTTGGTTGAGATGACCGAAACAGTCGAAGCTGCCGAAACACCTAAGCGCAAAAGCGAGCTTCTTGAGCTTGAGCTTCCGACCAAGGGCGAGTTGATCAGCGATAACCTGGAATTTTCTATAACAGGTCTTGAGGAGCATGAGGAATACTATGCGGTGAAATTTGCAATTACAAATATAAGCGATTATGAAACCGAATGCGTGAGAATTTCGCTATCGGATTTAGAGTGGTTTAGCGACGCGATATTTGCCGTTGTAAGATATCCCAGCGAGCTCATGGAAAAAATGGAATGGTCAGATGAGCTTAAAACCGAAACCAAATATACTGTCTATCTGCCTGTCACTTTTGATATTGATACCGATGTGTCGGAAACATCGGATATTCGCGCAGTTCAGCCCGGTGAAAGTATCACGGGTATAATACATTATTGATACATTTAAACGCGTATGCGCCCCTCAAACGAGGGGCGCATTTTACTTTTTATAATAGCTCTTGAAAAGCTCCGATCTTGTAGGATCTTCCTGAAATCTGATATAGCTTATCATATCCTTGGGGATCTCCTCAAGTATGCTGACCTCAGCAAAAGAGGTAAACTGAACATCGTGTTTAATGAAGATATATTCCTGTTTTGCAAAGGGATATTTTGCAGGGTCGATCTTAGCTTGAAGCTGTGATACCTTGAACATATATTCGCGCATGGGGTGGTATATCTGCTTTACAGTAATTACTTCACTGTTGTCTTTAGGCAGAGTAGAGAAGCCTGTTACTCTATAAAGATGCTTATTAAGATATTTGTCGTTTTCGTCTAAAGAATCCCAATTGACATGGCGCACGATATCTCCGATATTGAATGTCATCGAGGTGCCGTTATCCAGTGTTATAGTTTTGCTCATGCTGTCGCTCATGAAGAAACCTCCTTGTTTTTGTAAATATGTGACAATTAGATTATACAATAGCTTTATGATGTTGTCAAGTACAAATGTGTATTAAAAAAAATAAAAACCTATTGACAAATTGGGCAATATGTATTAAAATTTATAGTATAATAACGATTACACTGATGTTTTTTTACATCATAAGCCTGTGTTGACCTACAGCATAACGCTTGTTTTGTTGCATCGGAAAAGGAGTAGAATTATGGCATATATTTTAGGCGTTGATATCGGCACTTCGGGTACAAAGACGGTACTGTTTTCCGAGGACGGAAATCCTGTAGCAAGCTCTACTTATGAGTATCCTCTCTATACCCCTCAGAACGGTTATGCAGAGCAGGATCCTCTTGATTGGTGGAACGCTTCTGTAAATGGTATTAAGGACGTTATCGCTCAGAGTGAAGTCGATCCCGAGGATATCAAGGGTATAGGACTTTCCGGACAGATGCACGGACTTGTAATGCTTGACGCTGAGGATCGTCCGATCAGAAAGTCAATTATCTGGTGCGATCAGCGTACTGCAAAAGAAGTAGTTGAGATTACCGATAAGGTCGGCGCTGACAGACTTATTGAGATAACAGCAAACCCCGCTATCACAGGCTTTACCGCTGCTAAGATCATGTGGGTAAAAAACAATGAGCCTGAGAATTACGAGAAGTGCCGTCATATCCTGCTGCCCAAGGACTATATCAGATTTATGCTGACAGGAGAATATGCAACAGAGGTATCTGACGCGTCGGGTATGCAGTTACTTGATATTCCTAACCGCTGCTGGAGCGATGAGGTGCTTACAAAGCTTGGCATTGACAAGGCTCTGCTTGGTAAGGTATATGAGTCCCCCGATATCACAGGCACTATAACAAAGAAGGTTGCTGAGCTTACAGGACTTAAGGAAGGCACTCCCGTTGTAGGCGGCGCAGGTGATAACGCTGCCGCTGCAGTAGGCACAGGCGTTGTTGAGGACGGCAAGGCATTCACAACTATCGGTACATCGGGTGTTGTATTTGCTCACACCTCGGATATCGCTATTGATAAGAAGGGCAGAGTGCACACATTCTGCTGCGCTGTACCTAACTGCTGGCACGTTATGGGTGTTACACAGTCCGCAGGTCATTCATTGAAGTGGTTCAGAGATAATTTCGCTTGGGCTGAGATGGAGACCGCACTTGCTATGGGTGTTGATCCCTACTACCTCATGGATAAAGAGGCCGGCAGCGTTCCTATCGGCGCTAACAGACTGCTTTATATGCCTTATTTGAACGGCGAAAGAACTCCCCATCTTGATCCTGACGCAAGAGGCGTATTCTTCGGACTTTCTGCTATGCATAAGAAAAAGGATATGCTGCGCGCTGTTATGGAGGGTGTTTCCTATTCTCTGCGCGACTGCGTTGAGGTAATGCGCGAGATGGATATCAACGTTAGCGATATGATGGCTTGCGGCGGCGGTGGAACTTCTCCGCTTTGGCGTCAGATGCTCGCAGATCTGTATGCTTGCCCCGTTAAGACTGCTTCCAGCAAGGAAGGTCCTGCTCTTGGTGTTGCTCTGCTTGCCGCAGTTGGTGCAGGTATTTATTCCAGTGTTCCGGAGGCTTGCCGTGCTGTCATCAAGACCGACAAGATTCAGGAGCCTATTGAGGAGAATACCCGTCAGTACGAAAAGGTATATGAGATGTACCGCAAGCTGTATCCTGCAATGAAGCAGTGCTTTGCAGAGCTTTCGCAGCTTTGATACGATCAACATAGTAATGTCCCCGTAATTTGCGGGGACATTTTCTTAATACAAAAATATCTCCTCTGTTTTCACACAGAGGAGATTTTCATATTCATTACTTTTCAGTCTTATCGCAGTAGCAGATACCAAGACCAACGGTACTCATATACACGCGACCGTAAACATTAAGATCGCCGCAGATCCAGTCGCCGTTGCCCATACCGCCGAAACGGTGGTCATCGTCATTGCAGCGCTCCCATGTAGCGCCATTGTCCTCGGTCATATAAATTCCTACTGTATCATTGTCGGAGGTCGTGCCGTAGATGTAGATAACGTAGGGATCGCCCTCATTCTTAGCCTTTCCGAGCGATACAGCGTTGCAGATCTTTGCACCGTCAACCTTTGTGAAAGTAGTACCGTAGTCAGTTGTCACATAAAGACCACCGCCTGCCGGGAGATAGAAGCAGCCCTCAACAGTGGGATTTACACAAAGTCTGTCTTCTATAAGAAACAGATCAGTGCCGATCTTTTCAAAGCTCTTGCCGCCGTCAGTACTTCTGTACAGCTTGTCGTTGCCGTAAGCATAAACATAATCAGGATTGATGGAGTCGCCAATGACATAGTAATTCTGACCCATCAGACCCTCGCACTGCGTCCATGTTTCGCCGAGATCTTCGGTATAATAAACATAATAAGAATTCTCGGGACTCCAAATAAGGCGTGATCCGTCTGCGTTAAATGCAACCTTGCCGTTATAATATACCTTACCCGCCTCAGGCGATTTCGTAATGGATTTCCATGTTACGCCGCCGTCAGTCGTGTAGTTCAGAGCCATAGCGCTTTCGCTGCCGCCGACCTTTGCCCAGTAATCTCTGTTCTGAGGCGCTATAGTGATGCTGGTTGTCGAGCCGATCTGACCGCCGTGTCTTTCAGCAGGGGTATAGATGTCCTCATGAACAAAGCCGTCATAGTCCAGTGCTGCGGATACAAGTGGATAGTCTTCGAGAGTGATCATATCCATAGGAACAGTTTCTTCAATGCCCTTGGAATTGAAGTACAGCTCGGGGGTTTCGTCCCATATATTGTCGCACGCAAAGATACCATTACCGCTGGTCACCATGATCTCGTCGGTATCAAAGGGGTTGATTGCAAGGGAAGAGCACCAGTGGAAAGCATAACCGTCGATCCAGCTCATTCCATTGTTCGACATTGTAGCGTTCTGAAGGATATTTTTCCAGCTCTCGCCGCCGTCTTCGGAAACATAAATAATATCACCGAAAGAACCGTTGGGCTGCTGCTGCCATGTGCACGCAGTTGTAAGCACCATACGGTCTTCGTTCTCGGGGTCTATAGCTATGTCGGAGAAAGGTGTGCTTGCAGGCGCGATATTTTCAGCAGTTCCTGCGTCGATATCATACTTGTATACAGAGCCGCTGCTCATTCCCCAAGGACCTTCGGTGTCACCATAAGTTACATAAAGATCGCCCTCGGAATTAAGCTTAATTCGCTGAGGCATTGCATTGTTAGTGTTGGGCAGCAGACTCCATGTGCTTCCTGCGTCCTCAGAAACATAAATGTTTTCGCTGTCATCTGAGATTGCGGCATAAATTCTTTGTGTCACACCGTCTTTTTCACTGGAAGGATCAAGCACGATGATATTTATACCGTTCTTATTTGATGTTGTTGTAACAGGGAAGCTTGTAACGGGATCCCATGTGTAGCCGCCATCGGTACTTTTTATCATACCGCCGCTGTTTCCGCCTGCGTAAATGATATCGGGATTGTTGGGATCAACCGCAAGACGCTCACCATTGCCTCTGCCCATGCCATTTCCATGAACCTTTATGAGATCGCTTACGTCAACAACATTGAAGTTTTCGCCATAATCATTGGAAACAAGTATGCAGGTCTTGCCGCCGCTGAAATACTCAGTTCCCGCAAGCAGATATACCCTTGCGGCATTGTTGGGGTCAACAGCGATAGCGCTTATGCCCATAAGTCCAACATCGTCCTCGGAAACCCAGTAGTTGAGGGACTTCCACTGCTTGGCGGAATCGTCCCAGCGGTAAGCGCCGCCGACGTCAGTTCGAGCGTAATAAACGCCTTCCTCGCAGGTGCTGAATACGCCTGTCACAAAGCCGCCGCCGCCAACTGCGACCTGACCATAGGTCCAGCCGTTGTCCACAGCTTCAATAACGCTTGCGTTATCGGACGAGTCTGTACTCTGTGCTGTACTGTCGGAATTTGAAGCAGTTGTATCGCCGCCGCAGCCTGCAAGAAGTGAAAAGCACATTGCAACCGTTGTGATGCCTGCCGCTATCTTAGTTGTTCTACGAAACATAGTTTTTCTCCTTTTTGAAAACGTTTTAATAAACATCATATAGTATATCATATTTTTCCAATAATGTCTACAATTCCGTACAAAAAATTTTTTTCTTCCTAAATTCCTAAATTATTTTATAGTTTAAGTTTTAAATTAAAGTTTTCATGTTGACAACGCGGTTTAATTCATATATAATATAAGTAGGTATTTGATAAAAGGACTGGTTTCGATGAAAGTAGGACTTGCCCAATTTGCTCCGTCATGGGAAGATAAAAAAGAAAATATGAAGAAGTGTGAGGCTTTCTTCAAAGAGGCCTCTGTTTTTGCGTGCGATCTGTTGGTTTTTCCCGAGATGACGCTTACCGGTTTCAGCATGAATACCTCGCTTTGCGAGAACTTACAAAGTGGAGAAAGCGTCGTTTTCTTTAAAAAATGCTGCATGGACTATTCCATGGGCTGTGTTTTTGGTTGCAGTACAGAAAGCGATTTTAATTATTACAACGAATTATTGTATATAGATAAAAGCGGTGAAGTGTCCGCCGCATACAGGAAAATGCACCCGTTTACTTATGGCTCTGAGATATTTTCGCCAGGCAATGCTTGCACAGCATTTGATTTTGAAGGCGATGATATCGGACTTAGTATTTGTTATGATCTGCGTTTTCCCGAAATATATCAGCAGCTTTCAAAAAAATGCAAATGCATCATAGTTGCCGCTAACTGGCCCGAAGCTCGCAGTGAGCATTGGAGCACGCTGCTGAAAGCGAGAGCGATTGAAAATCAATGTTATATCATCGGCTGCAATCGTGTGGGCGAAGCCGACAATATGACTTACAGCGGCGATTCTATGGTGATAGATCCGAATGGCAAGATATTGGCATCGGCAGGCTCTCATACGGAGGAACTCCTTTGTTGTGAGCCGGATCTTAATATGGCTGAAATGCTTCGTTCTGATTTTCCTCTTAAGAGTGACAGACGGGCTGACATATATAGAAATTTTTATGAATGAGGTGGGGATTTCATGGAAATTGAAAAGAAAATTGAATGGCTTAAGCCTGAGCGTGTTTTAAAGCTCACCGACCAATATAAGAGCCTTTTTGGCATAAATCGTCTATTTATCATCGGACTTGGCAAAAATGGTGTCGACTGTGCTCTTCGTTGCAAGCATGTAACAGAAAAGCGTTTTGGCTCTGACGATAAGAAGGTGCGTTTTCTTTGCATAGCCGAGGATAAGTACCTTGAAGAAGCTTCCTGCGAGGGAACTGTACTGCATTCCGATGAATGTATTCCGATCGTACCTGAGGAAGCTATATATAAATACCTCAATAATCCCGGCAGATTGTCGCAGTATGCTGCGGAGTGGTTTGACCAGGGACTCAAAAACTATTCTCCCGCTACTCCCGTCTATGGACTTACCAAAAGGCAGTGCGGCAGGGTTGCTTTATTTCACAATATAAAGAATATAATTCGTTCCATAGGAGAGGCGATGAGTGCTTTCGGCGGCTCCGATAAATCATTGGAGATCGTTATTACAGGTAATATGGGCGACGTGTTTTTCGGTGGAATGTTCATCGATATTGCATATATTCTTAATAAGCTTTTTGAGGATTCGCCTTATCCTGTAAAGGTAAATTCTTATATGTTCGCGCCCGATACCGCTGTGATGTTTGAAGAGGACCAGCGCGAACAGGGAAATTATTTTGCGAACACTATTCTCACTAAAAATGAGCTTGATAAATTTCAGTGCGCGAAAAAGCGTTTTGTCCAAAAGTATACCTCAGCGTTTGAGGTTACCTCCGACAAGCCGCCGTTCAACGCTTGCTTTATCGCTGCTGCCGAGAAGAACTATCAATACACTCTTGATGTAGCTGCGGAAAAAATACTTAATCGCATGGAGATACTATTCACCAAGGACGATGATGCTGAACGCATAATGTCGTATAATATGCTTCGCCCCAATGATTCTCACGATTTCCGCTATCTTTCTTACGGCATTCAGGTGTGCGAAATACCGCTTGGCAAGATCTTATCGTATCTTTGCATAAAGGTGTTCACGCTTATCAACCATGCACTGAATAAAAACAATGTCGGAGAGATGCTCCTCGGACACTACAGCTCCATAGCTACCCCCGACGAAAGATATCTCGCCCAAAAGGGCGGTGACCTTCCCGCGCTTGATTTTGACGAACGTATAAATCCTGCTTTTTCAACTCGTTCATTGAAAATAAGCAGCGACAGTGCCGATGAGTATGTCGAGTCTTGGCTAAAGCGTATCACTGCTTCGACAGAAAAGGGCGCTGAGATATGTCTTGAAGAAATATCTGCAAGTATAATCAAGGTCTGCGAGGAAGCAAAATGTGATTTCAGCAAAGGTCCGTTCTACGCTGAAGAGCTCATAAGAAAATGCCTTCATCAGCTTCGTGTAAGCTCAGCAAAGATAACTTCGGATATGGACGATCTGAGCGATCAGGTTGAGCGCTCCAGAAATCTTGCGAGAACAGCTTATATGAAGGTCAAGACATCACCGCTGTTTGTTGGCAAAGCAGTGGAGCAGTATCTTAGTGAGCTTCGCGATTATGCGAATAATAGCTGTAAGCTTAAAACAGGCAGTACCTTGGTTCAGTTTTACCGCGATCTTTCCGATAAGCTCACCGAATATCTTGATAATAATCTTCATAAGACAGCGGAGGCATTTGAAACTATTGCAGTTAACCGCAAAGCTATCATTGAGGAGATCACCCGAGATCAGACCGAATTTAGCTGTGTATTTGACGCGATTTCGCTTACCGACAAACAGGTAACGGATAAGCTCGATAAGCTGGTAGATGAGGTTCCCGAGGATCTGCTTTCAAGAGCCTTTTCACAGTCCGGTATTCTCGAGATCCCGCCTGAAGATGAAACTGCTCTTGCACAGGCAGTTGTAAATATCGTGCTTAAGTGCTTTTCTTCTTTCCTCTCCAAGTCTTTTGGTGAGTTCTGCGAATTTTTCGGTAAGAAGGATATTATAAGTTTTTCTGTTGACGAATGCATCGAGAGGGTATCTGTGAATGCGCGGGTTTCCGATTCCTTTGAGCTCAACAGAATTGTCTGCCCGAAGGCAACAAAGCAGGACGATATTGCCGGTCTGAGAGTCGAATACAATGGCATGAATTATATCTGGAACGGCTCGGTCATGAATATGACCACTTCGGTTTCTCAGATAAAGGCCGGCGTTCAGTTGGATAAATTCCCCGACTATGCTCAGTGGGAGAATATGCATTACGCTTATGTCAACGACTCTTTGAAAAAGCATGGTATTCATATTTTCAGATAATATGCGACAGCTTCCGCTGATAGCGGAGGCTTTCGCTGTTGTAGAGGTTTTTAAATGAGAAAAAGTAATTTTTCTGATGGAATTCTGGTTTTTGACAGATATTATACAAAAAAACCAAATGCTGCGATGCTTGTGCTTAAAAGAGTGCTGTTTTGCTCCTGCTTATCCGCATCGGCGATGTTATTTGTGTTTTCACAATTCGGATTTTCGGTGTCTTATGCATTCATTGGTATTATTGCGGCATTAAGTGCGGCGGTTTTTCTGCTGATGTTTACTTTGCTGGGACGTCGTTATGTCCTTCCGTGTGCTTGTATCATCACAGCGCTTATCATATATTTCAATTTTGAGGAATTCTGGCTTAGGTTTTCGTACTTCGTTGATGAAGCCATGCTTCTTGTCGATGGACGCTTTCTTTTCCCTAAGGGCTATATCCTGCATGATATGGAGCAGCTTACGCAGGATAATGCTTTGTACAACGAAGGTATGCTTATCGGCTGTGGTATCCTATGCGTCTTATACGGTGTACTTTGCGCTTTCTCAATGAAACGCAGGATACATACCATTGCGCCGCTTCTCGGTTTTCTTGCTCTTTGTATTCCGAGATTGCTGTCCGAGACCTTTGAATTTAATATATGGTTTATACCGCCTGCGCTGTTATTTGCGGCGGCAGCAGCCATAGAGCTTAATTACAGAAACGGGCTTGCTGTTACGCGAAGTGGGGGAGCGGCTTATCGAACACAGGTGAGAGGTGAGGAGCAAACCTTTAACAAAACCACAAAACGATCCCCTTTACTCAAACGAATCGGTATGAGAGCAAGCTTTTACTCAAAATATACCACCTCAGGAGCTTGTTGTCTTGTTATATTTGCTATTGCTTTCATGATCGCATCAGGCGTATTTAGCGAGGGAAGCAGCATCAGCTACTCGGACTTATATAACACGCTTTTTGTTTCGGATAGCGTTGATAAAGACTTAGACAGCGGCACATCTGATGATATTGTTTCAGACTATTTTTCAAGCGTTGACGATGATATAACAGAGCTTAATGTCACAGCCCCGGGAAAGGGCGAACAGAGTATAATTAAGGTTTCGTTTACGGGTGAAAATGATATCTATCTGCGAGGAGATTTTGGTATTGACTTCACAGGTACGGGTTGGACAACTTCGCCGGAATGCCCTGAAAGCTGGGAAAACAGTGGGATAGCTCAAAGCTATCGTCCTGCTGAAATTCATATTCTTAACGCTCTGGTTGAAGCGCTTGGCGTTGATGAATACAGTGTAACAGCGGAAAGCGATATTCAGATCGAATATCTGCTCCAAACCGATGTAGTGTTCCTCCCCTCGTATACCAACGATTTCTCATTTTACAACAACGAAAATTTTGATGTGTTCGGTGACTTTGTTGTGAGAGTCAGCGATAATGCGGGTAACTATGTCAGCTCGGTACAATGCACGGCAGTAAGCCATGACTTCACCAGCGAAAAATACAATAGCTCGGGTGTTGTCAGGCTGATCGAAAATTTATATAAAGACAATAATGTAACTCCCGACGATCTGTATTCCTCTGTTATAGCCGAGGAAGCGATCGTAGGCGCTGATAACAATGTACTGGAGAGCTACAGTGAATATGTTAATAATACATATCTTACTGTACCCTCATACCTGAGATCCTATCTAAGAGATTTCATTACAGAAAATAATATTCAGGGTATGATGGAGGACAGCGGATACTCGCGCTATGTTGTAGCACAGGAAATCAATGATCTTCTCAGCGAAAACTACACCTATTCACTTTCGGGTGAGAATCAGGGTGAATATGCGATCGTACAGTTTTTGAACGAAACGAAAAGCGGACATTGCTCGCTTTATGCTTCCGCTATGACATTATTGCTGCGTGAGCTGGATATCCCCGCTCGCTACTGCACGGGCTTTAGCATATATCCCAGCAAGATAAACGGCAGCACAGTTGAGCTTAAGGAACGTAATCTCCACGCATGGGTGGAGGTCTATATCGATGAGCTGGGCTGGGTCACATTTGATCCTACTTCGGCAGCAGTAAGCGAAAACATCATCTACAGTGGAGCTGAAGCAGATACAGCGATCCCTCCGAAACAGGATACCGAGGAAGAAAACAATACAGGTGACAACGGAGAAGAAGTAAGACCTCCGCAAGAGTATGACATACCGTCTGAATATCCTCCCGATATTGAGCAAAACAATGATGGCATTAAGATCCCAACTCATATTACAGTCATATCAATATGTGGTTTGGTGCTTGCTGCTGTCTGCGTCATCGCTATAGGACATTATAGGTCTACAAGACGTAAAGCAGAGTCTATTCTTTCACAGGCTGAAATATATGCTATCAGTGATGTATATGACTGTCTGATAGATATTTTCTATCTCTTTAAGCTTATCCCGCTGAGGGGCGATCTTCCGTCGGATTATTACGCGGAATGTGAGAAGCTTTTTGAAGCAGGGATCTCTGATAACGTATCCGTACTGGAGAAAGCGGCTTTCGGTTCTGAAAATGCTACGGATTCCGAAAAACAGATAATAGCAGATATTCTCAGAAAAACCTATCTGCATTCTTGTAGGCGAAGCTCGCCGCTGCGGAAATATAAGATCCGAAAGATCATTGTTGCACTCAAATTTACAAAATAATTTTCCAAAAAAATGTTTTTTATGTTGATTTTTACGATTTTATTTGCTATAATATAATTATAGTCTATTTATTGGACAATAAAATCTTCACAGAGAGGTATTGATATGGCTATGAGACTTATTACTCGTTCTGATTTCGACGGACTTGCTTGCGGTGCTCTTTTGCTTTGTGCAGGTGTGATCGATTCATGGACATTCGCACACCCCAAGGATCTGCAGGACGGCTTGGTACCTGTAACCGAAAATGATGTTCTTGCAAACGTTCCTTTTGTAGAGGGCTGCGGATTATGGTTCGACCATCACTCCAGTGAAGAGGAGCGCAAAAAGTACAAGGGCAAGTACAAGGGTGAAAGCCGTATCACTCCCAGCGCTGCACGTATTATTTATGAATATTACGGCGGTAAAGAGCGTTTCCCGAACTTTGATGACCTTATGGAAGCTGTTGACAAGGTTGACAGCGGCAATCTCACCAGAGATGAAATCCTTAATCCTACAGGTTGGATACTTATCGGTTTCCTTATGGATCCCAGAACAGGTCTCGGACGCTTCAGAAACTTTACTATAAGCAACTACCAGCTTATGGAAAAGCTGCTTAAGTGCTGCTCTTATATGTCTACTGAAGAGATACTTGCTATGCCCGATATCCAGGAACGTATCGGGCTTTACAACGAGCAGACAGAGCTATTTAAAGAAATGGTACATAAGCACACAAGAACAGAGGGCGATGTTATCATAACTGATCTTCGCGGTGTTTCTCCGATCTATACCGGCAATCGCTTCCTGATCTACAGCCTTTATCCCGATCAGAACATCTCCTGCTGGATAGTTGACGGTAAGGGTGGACAGGGCTGCTCCTGTGCTGTTGGTTATTCTATTCTTAACAGAACCAGCAAGGTCAATGTAGGAAGCCTTATGCTGAAATACGGCGGCGGTGGCCACATGGCCGTAGGCACCTGCCAGTTCAATGACGAAACTCAGGGTGAAAAGGTTCCTCAGCTTCTTAATGAGCTTGTAAATTATAATACTCTTTACAATGTATAAGATTATCGGCAGCCGATAAGGCGATGGCGATATCGAAGTATTACAAAGCTGCTTTTGATGTTATGTTGAAAGTGGCTTTGTGTTTTTTTATGATGTTGACTTTTGTTAGTTCGATAAGATTAGCTTTAAGACAAAACAGTTTTATAGGGGGAATATCAGCTTGCCTACTGTTCGCGTTATTACATCTAATACATCGGAAAAATATCTCTCCTATGCAGATGTTATACTTCCCTGGTTTATTGAAATAATGCAAAAGTATGTTGTTGAAATAACGCCAATAATGAGTAGATGTCATGAATTATGTGACATTAACCAAGATGGACAGTTCAGCGATGAAATCGGAAAGCTCACTGAATTTTCAAGGTCAAAAAAGCGCGAGATCCTGTCCGGTCATATCAATGAACAGATCTATATTTCTGCGTTTGATACAGCACCGACACGCTTCGATTACTTTAATACAGAATGCACCGTTCAATTCGTTATGAAAACATCAAAAAAAGCGGCAGTTATCGCACATTCTATTGACAGCTATGGTTCGGATATTTGGCACAAATTTGAATTTCGTCCCCAAAACGATCGATGGATATTGGATAAAATGTTTCTTAGCTATGAAAGCGAAAATGGACCGTATAAGCGATTTGACTTTTAATTGTTCTCTATCCATCTAATTTAATGATATGATCATAAGTAAAGCCTAAGAAGAAAAAACATCTTCTTAGGCTTCATTTTATATTCTAACAATTTTACAAACCACAAGGGTGCTGCAATCGACGGAAAAGCTCACATCAAATCCGCCAAAGCTCATTGTATAAATTCGTTCAGGCTCATTCTGATATTGCGGACGCGGGTCCTGTGCAAGTGTATCTATGAGCGCTTGCCGCTTGTTTTCGGGAATTTTGCTTATCAGTTCGTCAGGTGCGATCACTTCAAGCAGTCCTTCCTTGCTGCTCAGAGCAAAACCGTTTGAAGCCTCGGGGTGGCTGTCAACGTAGGGAAGATATGGCTTGATATCATATATCGGAGTTCCGTTCATAAGATCGGCACCCGATACTGTTATAACAGGACCATCTGAAGTATTAAGAGCAATATTTTCTATCTTAACGCAGCTTAGTCCGATCGGATTTGGACGGAAAGGGGAGCGAGTAGCAAATACGCCCATTCTCGTATTTCCACCTAAGCGCGGCGGTCTTACTGTTGGTGTCCATTCATCGCGTATCGACGCAGAGAATTGCCACAATATCCATAGATGTGTGTATTGTTCAAGTCCGCGAAAAGCATCGGGATTTCTGTATTGGGATTTGAAAACTATATCTGACTTAATCGAATTGACAATACCGCTCTGACGAGGTATTCCGAATTTTTCGGTAAAGTCGTTTTTTATGTGTGCAATAACCTTAAGCTCCATAGTGCTCCTTACATTACTGAATAATATCTCTTATCATTTTCTCAACAAGCTTTACCTCGTCATAAAATTCGCTTGCGGATACACGTATTCCGCCGCTTCCTAAGATAATAAGCTGTTCAACATTGTCAGAAGTCGCAACCCTCACTCTATGATCCTTGCCAAGCTTGTGCGCAGCCTTTTCAATATACATATCGGCGGTTTCCGCCTCTTTTGTGTATACAACATCTATTCCGCCTATTTTTTCTATCTCACGGTGGTTTCCTTTTACCTTGTATGCATCAAAAACAAGGATCAGATTGCATTGTCTGAAGCCCTGATAGTTGCACAGGATATTTATGAGCGAGTTTCTTGCAAGATCAAGGTTGTCTTTAGCTTGTTTTTCTAGATCGTTCCAAGCAAAGATAATGTTATAACCGTCAACAAGCAGATATTCAGGACCTTTTGGCAGGGGAGAGAGCTTTGGTATCTTCGCGTGCTGAGGTTGCTTTTCGTTATGCATGGCGCGGCGCGGGTCGCGGTTGATCTTCCCGTAAGTGCGTTCAAATATCTCCATAAGCTCTTTGTCGGTAGCCATGCGTTGCTTATATTGTGATATCATTTGTTGCGATACATCGTCGTTATCATCATTATCTGAGCTTTTTCCGCCAAAGCGGATACCGCTGTCACAATGCATACGTGCCGCTGCTTCGTTCCAATTTACTACAACACCTGCACCATGTGAACAAAAAACGCTGTCAGCGGTATTGTCAACGTCAGCGTCGGCTGAATAGCCGATAGCTTCAATGACTTCCTCGGAATTATGACAAGGGAAGTAACCTTTGGAAATACAGCTAAGCCTTCCTTTTCCCCGAGTGTAATTCATCATTTCTTTCTGGTAATCTCGTATTTTAGCAACAGGAGCGCTTCCGCTGATAACGGTGTTCTGTTCTCCTGTGATCTGCTCCGGATCAGTGCATTCCATACGCTGTAGATCTGTCAGGGCGTGACCTACGCAGCCATTTGGTATTTCAAGCTTGAAATCATACCAAGGTTCAAGCAGAACAGAGCGAGCATTGCGCAGACCATGTCTGACCGCGCGATAGGTTGCTTGGCGGAAATCTCCGCCCTCGGTGTGTTTCAGATGAGCTTTTCCTGCAACCAATGTTATCTTCATATCGGTAATGGGCGATCCAGTCAGAACACCGATATGTGTCTTTTCTTCAAGATGAGTCAGTATAAGCCTCTGCCAGTTGATATCAAGGCTGTCGCGCTGAAGATCGACCCCAAACTGAAGTCCCGTACCTCTTTCTGCCGGCTCTATAAGTAGCTGAACTTCGGCGTAGTGCCGCAGCGGCTCATAATGCCCCATACCGAGAACAGGCGCGTCTATGGTTTCCTTGTAAGTTATGCTGCCCTGATCAAAGCCAATATCAAGTCCGAATTGCTCTGAGATCATTGTTTTCAGTATTTCGAGCTGAATATCGCCCATAAGCTGAAGATGTATCTCGCGAAGATGTTCATTCCATACGATATGAAGCTGTGGATCCTGCTCTTCAAGCTTCCGTAATTGCGAAAGTACCGTCATAACATCATATTCGGGCTTGAGTAATATCTTGTATGTCAGTACAGGCTCGAGAAGCGGGGCAGAGCTATTGCTCTCAAATCCAAGACCCTCGCCTGCATAAGTTCGGGTCAAACCCGTAACAGCACATATGCCACCCGCTGATATCTCATCAATTGCGTTGAATTTAACACCTGAGTATATCCGTATCTGATTGATCTTCTCCTGCCAATCAGCGCCATCGACTGCACTTCTGACCTTTAGGCTTCCGCCTGTTACTTTAAGGTGGGTAAGGCGGTTGCCCTGTTCATCACGTGTTATCTTATATACCTTAGCCCCAAAATCTTCGGGATATTCGGGCTGTTTTGTATATTTGTCAATTATGTCAAGCAGTGCCTCAACACCCTGAAGCTTCAATGCAGAGCCGAAGCAGCACGGAAACACCTCGCGATTTTTTACAGCGTCAATTATATCGCACTCATCTATATTGCCGCTGTCGAGATAAGCGTTCATCATTTTTTCATTGCATTCAGCAAGCTGCTCGGTGATATCTGTATCGTCGGTGCTGTTATCAAAACAGATGCAGCCGTATGAAAGCCTTTTTTTCAGCTCTTTGATCAGCGATTCTCTTGCAAGAAACGAAATATCCATTTTATTTACGAAAATGAAGGTAGGGATATTATAACGGATCAGAAGCTGCCAAAGCGTTTCCGTATGGCTCTGCACCCCATCAGTGCCGCTTATCACAAGCACCGCATAATCCAAAACCTGAAGTGTACGCTCCATCTCCGCAGAAAAATCAACGTGCCCCGGAGTGTCAAGAAGGACAAACTCGGTTTCGCCATGATGAATTATTGCCTGTTTTGAAAATATCGTAATGCCGCGATCACGCTCCATTGCATTGGTATCAAGGAAAGCGTTACCATGATCGACTCTGCCAAGGCTTCGTACAGCTCCGCAATGGTACAACAAAGCCTCGGATAAGGTCGTCTTACCCGAGTCGACGTGTGCAAGTATTCCAATAACGATACGTTTCATAATAGGTTTCCTCTACTAAAAAAACTGTGCAGGTATAGAATATATCTGCACAGTATGTTTTATTTTTTGCCTGCCTTGTTGATCACAACGGTTGCGATCGCATAATCCTTGCAATGCGAAACCGAAAGATTATAAACATAATTTTCACGCTCCGTGAGCATCTTTGCACGACCCAGTGTGATGATAAAGGGAGAGTCGAGCCTGTCGCGCAAAACTGTAATATCATGAGGGGGAACAACGCGTGTTCCTGTTCCGATAGCCTTTGCAAACGCAGCTTTTGCGCAGTAATTTTCAGCAAGAAGGGAAGGGGACAGATTGTGATTTACTATGTAGCGTATCTCGTCCGCTGAAAAGAATTTTGATAAGAACTTAGGATTTCTTGCGATCTTGCGGATCCTTTCGATCTCAATAATAGAAGTTCCTACTCTGATAAAAATATTACTACTTGGCATTGTGTTTGATCTTTATGCGAAGAGAATTGGGAATCTCCTGCATGATTGCCTCCCGTGTTTTTTCGTTAGGGTTAAATATAAGCATCACCTTGCCGTAAGAGCCATGCTGAACAACAAGATAATGTGCATTTTTCTCGCTTCCCGAAGTTGCATGGACTGTGGCATCGGCGCTGATGTCCTCTTCGCAGGAATAAGGTGCGAAATCTTCAGCACTGCTAAGATCGAGCGTTATCATTCTTTTACGCTTGCGTCTGCCAATGATCTTGTCGATATCCATCTCGTTGTTTGTAACAATATACTCATACTCAACGTTCATGTTGGCGAGCAGCCACACTCCACCGTAAAGAATGAGCAGAACAAGAATGATAAGACTGTAAAAGCTAAAAACGATCGCAAGCCACATAAGTACAGATGCAAGCAGTATAGCTCCGACAGAAATAAGTATTTTCTTTGCTTTATCAGCACCGGTGCTGATCTTAGGAACAAGCTGTTCAGAAAAAGTATCCATTTGGTAGACTCCTTAGAGAAAATGCTATATAACCCTTTATTGATTATTTTTACTATTATACCATAATTGGCTTTAAAAATCAATAGGATTTATGTATTTCGCATAAATAAATTTTCAATTTCTGTTGAAAACTTATCCGCAGATAAAAATTATATGATAATGTATAAATACTATTGCTTTTTTTGACGGGATTTGATATAATAATATAGTACGTTTTTTGACGGATCATCTATGAAAAGGGGTATTGATATGCCTTGTTTTGCCAATAAAAAAAGAATAGTAATAAAAGTCGGAAGCTCTACTCTTGCTTATCCGACAGGTCATCTCAACATAAGAAAATGTTATGAGCTTATAGAAGTTATGTCTGACATCAAAAACTCGGGCAGAGAAGTGGTTTTCGTGACATCAGGCGCTCAGGGTGTGGGAGCTGCACGTGCAGGTCTTCATCAGAAGCCGACGGATATGCCGTCCAAGCAGGCGTGCGCCGCAATAGGTCAGTCCGAGCTTATGACATTCTATAGTGAGAATTTCGGTAAATTCAACCATAAAGTAGCGCAGTTGCTGCTTACTCGTGATGTTATATCAAATTCCGAAAGAAAATTCAATGTTGTAAATACCTTTAATAAGCTGTTTGAGATGGGAGTTATTCCGATCATAAATGCAAATGACGCTGTTTCGATAAAGCAACTGGATTTCGATGAGAATGATACACTTTCTGCTATCGTAGCGTCGCTTTGTGAGGCTGATCTGCTTATCATGCTTACCGATGTTGACGGTCTGTATGACGGCGATCCAAAGCTTCCCGGATCACAGCTTATAAGTGAAGTTACCGCGATCACTCCTGAGATCATTGCTGTTGCACAGGGAGCAGGCAGTAATCTCGGTTCAGGCGGAATGCTGACTAAGATCGAGGCAGCTAAGATCGCCACTGAAGCAGGCATTGACACTGTTATTATCAATGGTGATAATCCTCAAAAGCTTTATGAGCTTTTTGAGGGCGAAGCTAAATGTACATACTTTAAGGCTAACGAAATGTGAGGTCATACTATGGAATATATCGAAGAACTGGGATTCAAGGCGAAAAAAGCCGAGCCCACGATAACCTCTCTCAAGGTTTCCGAGAAAAACGCAGTGCTTGCTGAAATATCCAAGCGTCTGCGTGCCAACAGCGCAGCACTCATCGAGGCTAATGCTATTGATATCTCTGCTGCTGAGAAGAACGGCAAGAGTTTGTCTTTTATAGACAGGCTTACATTTACCGAAGCGAGGATCGAGGCTATGGCTGATGGCGTTGATACCGTCATTGCACTTCCTGATCCTGTTGGCTCGGTAATTGGAGGCGGTGAGCTGGTAAACGGTCTCAGAGTTGTAAAAAAGCGTGTTCCCATGGGTACGATCGGAATCATCTTTGAAAGCCGTCCCAATGTTACTGTTGATGCCGCCGCTCTTTGTTTTAAAGCAGGTAATACTGTAATACTCCGCGGCGGAAGCGATGCCATCAACTCCAACAAAGCACTTGTTGAGCTTATGAGAGGCGCTATCAAGGATTGCGGCTATGACGAGAACGCTGTTCAACTGGTGGAGGATACTTCCAGAACTGTTGCAAACGCTATGATGAAGCTCAACAAATACATTGATCTGCTTATCCCTCGCGGGGGCGGCGGGCTCATTCGTTCTGTAATCGAAAACGCTACTATTCCCGTTATACAGACAGGCGAAGGAAATTGCCATGTTTATGTCGATGAGAGTGCCGACCTTGATATGGCAGTAGATATCGTCAACAATGCTAAGACCCAGCGCCCCTCTGTCTGCAATGCTATCGAGAATATTCTTGTACATGAAAAGATCGCAGAAAAGTTTTATGCTAAACTCAGTGCGGTGTGGCAGGACAAGGTAGCGATTATCGGCGATAAAGCTACATCTGAATATGTTTCTGTAGAAAAAATAGCCGATGACAGCGACTATGCAACAGAATTTCTCGACTACAAGCTTTCTGCAAAGGTAGTTAAAGATGTAGATGAGGCTATTGCGCATATAAATCGTTTCGGAACAAAGCACAGTGAATGTATCATCACTGCTGACCTGAACAATGCCGAAAAGTTCCAGAAGCAGGTCGATGCGGCTGCTGTTTATGTAAATGCAAGCACCCGTTTTACAGACGGCTTTGAATTTGGTCTGGGTGCAGAGATAGGCATTTCAACTCAAAAGCTCCATGCACGTGGTCCCATGGGTCTTGAAGCGCTTACCACATATAAATATCTTATAAACGGTGACGGACAGATCAGAAAATAACCGAAAGGAATATCTATGGCAAGAAAAAGAAAAGACGCCGCGAGAAAAAAAGAACAAAATGGCGAAAAGGTGATAAACCAGCTTTTTGGTTCTCTTGACGATGAAAATGATATCGAAGGCGATATAGCCGAGCTTGGCGGTAACAGTGATGATGAAGTAGTTGAGATACCGCAGCCTGTGAAGAAAAAAAGATTTTTCTTTGGATTTGCTGTTTTCGTTATTGTAATGGCTATCATTGGCTGCATATCAACAGTAAGATTCATCGGCAACTTTACTGAACAGCTTCTTGACAACTCATCTCTCAAGAATGAGTTTGCTCAGTTTATATTTCCTGTAGTTGTAAATGACATAGCACCGTTTGAAAGCGTTGAGGAGATACCCAACACCTCAAAGATAACGTGTGCTATATGGAATATACTCATTAAAAAGGATACTACTGCCTATGACAGCGAGGGAACAGGTCAGTTGACTATCCCCGAGTACGATGTTACGGCATCGTGCAAGGAGATATTCGGCAGTACAGTATCGCTCGAGCACCAGTCTGTAGGAACAGGTGAGGTGCGCTTCACTTACGACGAGGAGAGCCACACTTACAGCGCAAGCAAGAACATAAGATATCTGACCTATGCGCCTCAGATCGCAGAAATGACTGAGGAGAACGGTGTTTATCATCTTATCGTCGGCTATCTGCCTCCTGCACTTGCTACTGTAACAGGTATCAACAACATGGAGGTTTCTCCCGATAAGTATATGGAATATATCATTCAATACTGGGACGGAAAGAGCACACTTGTATCTGTTAAATTCGCAAATGACTACGATACAACAATAGGTCTTGGTATGTAAGGCTTGCAAAAAATGTAATAATGTGTTATAATAATACGTTGTTAAATTGACAAAGTATAAAAAGCCGAAAGGCGTAAATATTTCCGTTGAGGAAGGATAGGACAATACAATGAAAGAACAGTTACAAAGCATTAAAGAATCCGCTCTCGGTGCGGTAGCAGCCTGCTCTGATCTTAAAGAGCTCGATGCTTTGCGTGTGCAGTATCTCGGCAAGAAGGGCGAGCTTACTGCTATCCTGAAACAGATGGGTGGTCTCTCCGCTGAAGAGCGTCCCATCATCGGTCAGGTCGCAAACGAGGTCAGATCGGATATCGAAAGCGCTATCAAGGAAAAGGCAGAGGCTCTCAAGAGTGCCGAAACCGAGCTTCGCCTTAAAGCCGAGGCTATCGACGTTACTATGCCCGGTAAGCGTTTTGCAAATGGCAGACGCCACCCCATGAACATAGTCCTCGATGAACTTAAGGATATCTTCCGTGGCATGGGATACACTGTTGTTGACGGTCCCGAAGTTGAAACTACCAACTATTGCTTCGATATGCTCAACACGTTGGAAGGTCACCCTGCGCGTGATCCTCAGGATACTTTCTACATTACCGATGATGTTATTCTCAGAACGCAGACATCGTCTGTACAGATCAGAGAGATGCTTAAAAATAAGCCTCCGATCGCTATTATAAGCCCCGGTCGTGTTTATAGACGCGATGAGGTTGACGGAACCCATTCTCCCATCTTCCACCAGTGTGAGGGTCTTGTCATTGACAAGAATATTACTTTCGCTGATCTTAAGGGAACACTTGAAGAATTTGCAAAGCGTCTTTACGGCGAGGGAATGAATCTTAAATTCAGACCCCACCACTTCCCGTATACAGAGCCTAGCTGTGAGATCGACTTCCAGTGCTTCCGCTGCGGCGGCAAGGGTTGTCCTCTCTGCAAGGGAGAAGGCTGGATCGAGATACTCGGTGCAGGTGTGGTTCACCCCAAGGTCCTTGAAAACTGCGGTATTGACCCCGAGGAATACAGCGGCTTTGCTTTCGGTATCGGTATCGAGCGTATTACAATGCTTCGTTATGAAATCGAAGATATGCGCCTGCTGTATGAGAACGATATGCGTTTCTTGAAGCAGTTCTAAAAACAGTTTTGACATAAGGAGAATAAAAAAGTGGATCTTTCAATGAAATGGCTTAACGATTTCGTTAAGATTGATATGCCTATAAAAGAATTCTGCGACGGCATGACTATGAGCGGCAGTAAGGTTGAAACCTATGCTGTTCAGGGCGCTGATATAACAAACGTTGTTGTCGGCAAGTGCGTTGCTATTGAAAAGCACCCCGATGCTGATACCCTGTGGGTATGTAAAGTAGATGTCGGCGGAGAAGAGCCCATACAGATCGTGACATCTGCACAGAATGTTTTCGAGGGCGCATATCTGCCTGTAGCACTTCACGGTGCTACCTGCTACAATCATAAGGACATGAGCTTTATGAAAATAAAGAAGGGCAATATGAGAGGGGTTCGCAGTGAGGGCATGATGTGCTCTTACGAGGAACTCAACCTTACTCTTGCCGATGTTCCTTATTCCAGCAATGAGGGTATCCTCATTCTGAATGACGATCCTGATTTTGATAAGATGAGCGTTGGAATGGATATTCATGAAGCGCTCGGCTTTAACGATACAACAGTTGAATTTGAGATCACAAACAATCGCCCTGACTGCCTGTCCGTTCTCGGACTTGCAAGAGAGGCTTCGGCAACCTTTGACCTGCCTTTCAACTATACTGAGCCCAAGTTCAGCGGTGTCGATGGCAAGGCCAGCGATTACATCAATGTCGAGGTTAAGAACCCCAAGCTCTGCTCCCGTTACATGGCAGCAGTTGTAAAGAACGTAAAGATCGGTCCTTCGCCGCGCTGGATCGTAGAGCGCCTGAACGCAAGCGGTGTGAGAGCTATCAATAATTTTGTAGACATCACAAACTTCGTAATGCTTGAATACGGTCACCCCATGCACGCATTTGACCTGCGTTATGTTGAGGACAGCAAGATCGTGGTAAGAAATGCTGAGGCTGACGAAAAGATTACTATTCTTGACGATTCAGAGGTTACTCTGAGCCCCGAGATGCTGGTTATCGCAGACGCTAAGAAGCCCATCGCTGTTGCAGGTGTAATGGGCGGTGAGTACAGCGGTATCATGGACGACACTAACACTGTTGTTTTCGAGGCTGCTTGCTTTGACGGCGTTTCTGTAAGAATGACAGCTAAAAAGATCAACAAGCGTACAGACGCGTCCTCTCGTTTTGAGAAGGATATCGATCCTATCAACGCAAAGCCTGCGCTTCTCAGAGCTTTAGAGCTGGTTGAGATGCTCGGCTGCGGCGAGGTGGTACGCGAGTACATCGACGTTGACAATATTACCAAGCAGCCTGTAAAGCTTAAGCACGATGCTAAATGGATCAGCGATCACCTTGGTATCGAGATACCTGAGGCTCAGCAGATCGACATTTTCAAGAAGCTCGGATTTACCTATGAGGACGGTTATGTGACTGCTCCCAATACAAGAATAGATATCGAGCGTCAGTGTGATCTCGCTGAGGAGGTAGCTCGCATCTACGGCTACAACAAGATCCCGTCTACCGTCCCCAAGCTTTCAAGCAACAGCAAGACAACTCCTATCCAGAAGTTTGAGAAGAAGATCGTTGATATCATGGTTTCTCAAGGCTTCTATGAAACAATGACTTTCAGCTTTATCTCTCCGAAGAGCTATGAGAAGCTGAACTTTACTGATGATAAGAAGAACAGTGTTGTTCTTACTAACCCGCTTGGCGAGGATACCAGCGTTATGAGAACATCAATGCTGCCCTCTGTTATGACTGTTGTTTCTACAAATGTTGCAAGCAGAAACCTTTCTGCGCGTCTGTTTGAGATCGGCAGAGTATTCACTCCTACAAACGATCGTCTGCCTATCGAGGAAGATGTTCTCGGTCTGTGCTGCTACGGTGCTGACGAAGATTTCTACAGCGCTAAGGGAGTGATCGAAGAGATCCTCGACGATCTTGTTATTGAGGCTAAGTTCGTTCCTGTATCCGATAACAGAACTTTCCACCCCGGAAGATGTGCGAATATCGTTTGCGGTGATGTTGTTATTGGTACTATCGGCGAGCTTCACCCCCTCGCAGCGGAAAAGTTTGATGTTTCCTGCCGCGTATACGCTGCTGAGCTCTATATGGAGAAGATGTTCAATGCAATGGGTGATGAGCGCAAGTATAAGCCGCTCCCCAAGTATCCTGCAATGACTCGCGATCTCAGCCTTCTGTGCGATGATGAAGTAACCTCTGATACGATCATTGATATCATCAAGAAGAATGCCAAGTTCCTTGAGAGCGTATCCATATTTGATATGTATAAGGGTGAACAGGTTCCCGCAGGAAAGAAGAGCCTTTCCTACAAAATGGTACTTCGTAAGGACGGAACTATGACCGATGAGGAAGCGGACAGCTCCGTAGAGCGCGTTCTTAAGGCGCTTGCTGAGCGTGATATAGTTCTTAGAACTTAATATTTAGGAGGTAAAGAAATGGCGTTTACTTTTAAAAAGTATGCTGCGATCACTACCGCACTGGTATGCACTATGTCCCTCGCGGGATGTGCGGATAATGGATATATGGGCACTATTGACGGCATGGAGATCCGTAATGGTATCTACCTTTCCAATATGATGACTGCATACAATACAGGCTATAGCAACATAATTGATGCAAAGGAAGAGCTTGGAGAAACAACAGAGGTAACCGATATTTTCTCTGAGCAGATCGAAGGTGTTGCTGCCGAGGAATGGATAAAGACCGAAGCTATAGAGCTTACCAAGCGTTATGTTGCTATCGAAAAGCTTTTTGAGGAAAAAGGTCTGCAGCTTCCCGATGAAGACATCAATTCTGTAAGCGATAGTATAAATAATAATTGGGAAACTGAAACCATAAATTATTATGGTTTCCAGCTTTCCGTTGAAGCTTTGTATGGTTATCCTACAATGGGCGAATATTACGAAGCTATCGGCATCGGCAAGGAAACCTTGAAGGAGCTTGAACTTAACCAGCTTAAGGAAGATCAGCTCTTCATTGAGATCTACACAAATGAAGAAGAAACAAAGCTTCCCGAAGATGAGATCAATGCCTACCTTAAGGACAACTATGCTAATGTAAAGTATATTGAAGTTCCTTATGAGGATTATGGAGGACTCAATCTTGATGCTGAGAAGGACGCAGAGGAGATCGCAGCTTTAAAGGAAACAGCTAAGTCCTATGTTGATCGCTTCAATGCAGGAGAAAGCATCATTGATCTTGTTTATGAGCAGGATCTTATAATTGCGCAGAATGAGGCTATGGTCGATGCAGAAACAGCACTTGAAGCCGAAGATGCAGAACAGCCCGAGGATTTCGACGCTTACATGGAAGAGGCTAAAAATTCCGCAACAGCCGATAAGGCAGAAACCGTTGAAGAGCTTGAAACGATCATCAGCAAGGAATCTTCTTCACTTTCCGAGGAACTTACCGAGTTCGTATGGAATTTAGCCGAAGACGGCAAAGCATACTACTTTGAAGGCGAGCAGTCTGCATATCTTGTTATAAGAGAAGATATTACAACAAAGGATCAGTGGAAAGAAAACAACATGGTTTATATTCTTTCCCAGATCACAGGTGATTCTTTCGACGAGTATATCGAAGCGGCTTATGCTGATTATGAGGTAAATTTTGATCAGAATCTTTTAAATAAGTATGCTCCCAGCACCTATAAGGGCTTTGAAACTAACTATTGATAATAGAGTGACCGACCGCTTTCGTTTTTACGAGAGCGGTATGGTTTGTTATGGAGAGTTTAACGATGATCAGAGAATTGACAGCAAATGATTTTGACGGTCTTATGCAGTTGTATACACATCTGCATGACAATCCTATCCCTGACAAAACAGATAAAGTTGTTGAAATTTGGAATAGGATCTTATCTGAT
The DNA here is from genome assembly GCA_964435155.1 of uncultured Ruminococcus sp. GTDB lineage: Bacteria > Bacillota > Clostridia > Oscillospirales > Ruminococcaceae > CAG-115. The sequence continues at coordinate 45,500 of CAYSYF010000007.1, forward strand.
AAGGATCATCACATAATCATTGCCGAAGAGGACGGAAATATCGTTTCATCGTGCGTTTGCGTCATCATTCCAAATCTAACACACGGACAGCAGCCTTACGCCTTATGCAAAAGGAGTGTAAAATGAATTCCAAGACCAAATCAAGGATAATAATATTGTCTATCTGTATTTTAGTAGTTATCTCCATTTTTATGATTACACTTTTGTTTAAAAATCCAGTTCAAAGAGAGGTTGAACGGTTCTTATAATGTTGAGGTGAGCACTGAGCAAGGATTGAGAACAACTCTTGAAACTTGCTCAATAATCTCAAAAACGTTAATAAATAATTTAGGTAATGAATATGCTGACTATTCAATATTTTTAAGATTTCAAGACACAACAAAAGCTCTTTGTATAAATTTTGAAGCAAATAGTAATGGATACACTAAATTTGCAGCAAACAGTTGTTACAATTTGTCGCTAAATATGATTTCAGATTACTTGCCTGAATTGAATGAACTGAATTTAAGTCCCATTATCATCGACAGTATGGAGGATTTTAACCGATTTCACTGTTTGGAGGTTATTGATATCTGGGATCGTGATAATTTTACAGCAGAAGATGTAGAATATATTTCTTCCTTATTCCCCAATGCTAAGATAGATATCGCTGTCAGCGAAAAATAAATCATTTCAAAACAAATAACTTAAATATAATTACGGTGAAATAAATGTTACTTATGAATTTAAACAACATCGCTATGTCGTTTGCAGACAGAGAGCTGTTCTCAGGCGTCACATTCGATGTTTATGACGATGACAGGATAGGCTTTGTCGGAGTTAATGGCTGCGGCAAGACTACACTGTTCCGCTTGCTAAAGGGCGAGCACACACCCGACGAGGGTGAAATACACATTGCAGGTAGCTGCAAAATGGGCTTTATGGAGCAGTTTTCCTGTAAAAATACCGAGCGCACTGTTTTCGATGAAGCGCTGACGGTGTTTGATTGGCTGGAGGATATGGAGCTTGAGCTTGAGGAGCTGCATGATAAGATAGACGCAGGTAATCACAGCGCTGATATTATTGAAAGGCAGACTATCCTTACCGACCGCTTTGAGCGCGACGGCGGACTTACTTATAAAAGCCGTACCGCATCGGCGCTTACGGGTCTCGGTTTCTCCGAAAGTGACTTCAAGCTTTCAGTCGGAGTACTCAGCGGAGGTCAGAAATCCAAGCTTCAGCTAGCAAAGCTGCTGCTTTCAAACGCAAATCTGCTGCTTCTCGATGAGCCGACAAACCACCTTGATATCAAATCGGTAGAATGGCTGGAACGATTTTTGAATGATTATCGCGGTGCCTATATCGTAATATCGCATGACCGATATTTTCTCGATAAGGTTACAAACAGGACGTTGGAGCTTGAAAATTGCCACCTTGACGACTACAAAGGTGCATATACACGTTTTTTGCAGCTTAAAGCGGAAGAAATGGAGCGCCGCCGCAAGGTCTATGACAGCACAGTCAAGGAGATAAAGCGAATCGAGGGCATTATCGACCAGCAGAAACGCTGGAATCAGGCGCACAACTATGTCACTATTGCCAGCAAGCAGAAGTCGATAGATCGACTTGAAGCCACACTCGTAAAGTCCGAGGACGCTCCCGAATCACTGAAATTCAATTTCAAATCGGCTGACGGCTGCGGAAACGATGTTTTTCACGCAAGCAATATTGCATTAGGATTTGATGGAAAACGGCTTTTCCATGGAGTAAACCTTGATATCAAAAAAGGGGAGAGGGTCTTTCTTCTCGGCAGCAACGGCTGCGGTAAGACTTCTCTGTTTAAGATATTCACAGGACAATACAATGCCGACAACGGCGATTTCAACTACGGCACTCGCGTTCAGATGGGTTATTTTGATCAGGCGCAGGCAGGGCTTGATGAGAATAAGACTGCCATTGATGAGATATGGGACGCATATCCCAGAATGACTGAAACTCAGGTGCGTACCGCGCTTGGTTCTTTTCTTTTTAAAGGCGATGCTGTTTTTAAGAAGGTATCTGAACTCAGCGGTGGCGAGCGTGCCAGAATTGCAATACTCAAGCTGATGCTTTCAGGCGCTAACTTCCTGCTGCTGGACGAGCCGACTAACCACCTTGATATCACTTCATGCGAAGCTTTGGAAAACGCGCTGATGAACTATGATGGCACTATGTTCATCATTTCACATGACCGTTATCTGATCAATAAGCTGGCAGACAGGATATATTACCTCACGCCCGATGGTGTAAAGGAATATCTCGGCTCTTATGATGCTTATACACTTACTGTACAGAATGTCGCAGAGCAGCAAAGCAATGTAACAAAAACAGAAAAGCCTGTAAAAGTTAATGACTACAAGCTGAAAAAGGAGCGAGAATCCGAGCGCCGCAAGCTTAACACCAAGATCACAAGGGCAGAAGCAGAGATTGAAGAGCTTGATTCTATTATTGAAACCAAAACTAATGAGCTTTCCGAAATCACAGATTATCAAGCAGCTATGGAGCTTTCAAATGAGATAGAGCAGCTTCGACTCAGACAGGAGGAAGTAATGACCATTTGGGAAGAAGCTTCGCTCGCTTTGGAGGAATTCGATCAATGACAAAGCAGATAAAAGAGTACCTTTCTTATATCGCCGTATTCTTTGCTAATGAGCATACTCACGAAGAATATGAGAAAGAGAAACAGCTTTTACTTCAAAGGATAGAACTGTACCAACATGAGCGACTTGTTCATCTGCTGGTGACGCTTGCATTTGCTGTTTTATTTATGTTATCGCTTTTTATGTGCCTCGTCACACAGAAAATAGGAGTGCTTATCCTTTCGGCGCTTTTTCTGGTTCTTCTGGTGCCATATATCAAGCACTACTATTTTCTTGAAAACTCGGTTCAGTCGCTTTACAAGTACTACTATCAGCTTGAAAAGATGTAACCAACATCAATTTATATATTTTATTGATAATTCACAAAAATGCAAATGTATTTTTGTGAATTATTTTTCTTTATACCCCCTTTACAAAATACTATTTTCTGATATAATTACTAAAGTGCAATGCTTCGGTAAAAGCTTGCGCTTGATTTTATCATATTATAGTAAACGATTACAGTTATTGGTGAAAGAGGGGATAAAATGTTTCTGTTCCGTTGGCTTTGGAAGAATATGAATGGCGTACGAGGGCTTTATATAGCGGCTCTTTTCATGACGTTAATTTGCCAGTCGATGTATATTCTGACGCCTTATTTTACTCAGCAGATAACAGATACCTTTATTGTGAATGAAAACGCTGCCGAAAATCTCCGGAATCATTCTGACGTACTTATCGGTATGCTTTGTGCAATGGTTGGCTTTACTTTACTAAGAGGTATTCTACAGTATTGCGGCAATCTTATGTATGAGCAATCATCGCAGAAACTCATTTACAATGTACGTAAGGTGCTGTTTGATAACATTGAAAAGCAGGACGCTCAATTCTATAACACATACCGCACAGGAGACATTATGACACGCGTGTCAGGCGATCTTGAAATGGTCCGCCATTCAGTTGCATGGATCATCAAGACAATGCTGGAATGTATAGTCCTGTTTTCCGCTTCGCTTATATTCTTCTTTTCGATAGACTGGCTCATGGCGCTTTGTCTTATTGCGCTCACTCCCGTTATCATGTTCATAACATGGCTGTTTAAGCGCAAGGTAGGTCCCATGTATGTTGACCTTCGTGAGCGGCTTTCAAAAATGAACACGGCGGCCGAAGAGAATATCTCAGGCAACCGTGTAATCAAGGCATTTGCAAGAGAAGATCATGAGATAGAACGCTTTGACGAATACAGCAAGTCTTACAGTACAGCGAATAAGAATGCAGCATTCATGTGGCTGAAGTTTTTCCCTTATCTTGAAATAACCGCGCAGGCTTTATCTGTTGTAATGCTTGTTTGCGGCGGTCTGTTCGTTATATTCGGAAGGATCAGCTTCGGTGATTATACCGCGTTTTCAGGTCTTATTTGGACCCTTTCCAACCCAATGCGTACTCTCGGTAATATCGTCAACGATCTTCAGCGCTTCACTGCATCTGCTAACAAGATCATTGAGATTTACTACGGCAGCCCGCGCATACTTACCCGCAGCGACGCGGTAGACAAGCCCGAGAGATTTGAGGGCAAGATCGAATTCGATCATGTAAGCTTTTCTTATGGCAACACGAAAATACTTGATGATATCAGCTTTGAAATAGCTCCCGGCGAAACTGTAGTAATAATGGGCGAAACAGGCTCAGGCAAAACTACTTTGATCGATCTTATCCCCCGTATTTATGATGTTAATTCAGGCGAAGTAAGGGTAGACGGAGTTAATGTGGTAAACCTTAAGCTTGAACAGCTTCGCGGTAATATCAGCGTAGCTACGCAAGATGTATTGCTTTATTCCGACACCATCGACGGCAATATCAGCTTCGGTGACACGACAATGTCCGAGGACAATGTAATAAAATATGCAAAGGCAGCCGATGCCGATGGATTTATCCGTCGTCTGAGCGATGGATATGACACCATTGTCGGTGAGCGCGGTGTAGGTCTTTCAGGCGGACAGAAGCAGCGTATCTCGCTTGCAAGAGCACTGTCAGTTAAGCCCGCTATCCTTATTCTCGACGATACCACTTCGGCTGTTGACCTTGAAACAGAAAAGCATATTCAGGACTCGCTTAAAGATCTTGATTTCAAATGTACAAAGATCATTATTGCACAGCGAATTTCTACAGCCAGATACGCAGACAAAATAATAGTTCTCAAGGACGGTAAGATACTTGAACAGGGAACTCACGAGGAGCTTATTCAGAACGATGGCTATTATCGTGAGGTATATGAGCTTCAGAAGTAAAGGAGGGAGAAAAAGTGGCAAGAAACAAATTCGACGTTGACGAAACGCTGGAAACCCCATTTGACATACGGCATCTTAAGCGTGCGTTGGTTTATGTAGGTCGCTACAAGAAAAAGGTTGCGCTTTCTCTCACTCTGAGCGCAATAGCAGTAATAATCGGTCTGCTTTCACCGCTTATTGTTCAGAATGCGATAGATAATTACATGAACAGCACCGAAACCATTCCTCAGCTTATCCTTAGCGGTGTAGGAGTGTTGGCTTGTATCGTTATCAGTGTAATTTTTGCTAAACTGCGCTCCAAGATGATGACAGAGGTAGGACAAAATATAGTTTACGATATAAGAAAAGACTTGTTTGAGCATATGCAGCGGCTTTCCTTTGAGTACTATGACAGCCGCCCTCACGGCAAGATACTTACAAGAATCATCAACTACATCAATTCCATATCAGACCTTATGACAAACGGTCTGATAAACTTCATTCTTGAAATTTTCAACCTCATATTCATTACTGTTTTCATGTTCTTCGTATGCTGGCAGCTTGCACTTGTAACAATGGCAGGATTGCCGATCTTTGCAGTGGTCATGCTGGTAATCAAAAGTCATCAGAGAAAGGCATGGCAGTCGGTATCTAATAAAAGCTCCAATATGAACGCATACCTTCATGAAAGCATAGTAGGTGTAAAGATATCTCAGATATTTACCCGTGAGGAGGAAAACGCAGAGATCAACGACAAGCTTGCAAAAGCATACAAAAAGTCCTGGATGCGTGCTGTTGGCTTCTCTAACCTTGTATGGCCTACAACTGACATCATCTCAATAATTGTCAGAGCAGGTATTTTCGGTGTTGGTCTGCTGACGCTTGGTGATACTATCACGCTCGGTACTATACTTGCTATGACAGATTATTCCGCTCGCTTCTGGCAGCCGCTTATGAATCTTTCTAACCTTATGAATACTTTCATCAATGCTGTCGCTTATCTTGAACGTATTTTCGAGATGATGGACGAGCCTGTTACAGTTGACGATGCAGAAGGCGCAACAGAAATGCCTGAAATAAAGGGCGATGTGCATTTTGAAAATGTTACTTTCGCATACGAGGAGGGCATAAATATTCTTGAAAACCTCAGCTTTGACATTAAGGCAGGCGAGAGCATCGCACTTGTAGGCCCTACGGGTGCAGGAAAGACTACTATTGTCAATCTGATATCCCGCTTCTACAATATAAACAGCGGCACAGTGCGTATAGATGACAGTGATATTTCAAAGGTCACATTGAAATCTTTACGTTCGCAGATGGGTATAATGCTTCAGGATAGCTTTATCTTCAGCGGAACGATCCGCGATAACATCAGATACGGTAAGCTTGACGCTACCGATGATGAGATAAGGACCGCCTGTAGAATAGTAGGTATTGACGACTATGTCATGTCCTTGAAGGAAGGCTACGATACCGTCGTAAATGAGCGCGGTGCCGGTCTTTCGCAAGGACAGAAGCAGCTTATAGCATTTGCAAGAACCATAGTTTCCGATCCTAAGATACTTGTTCTCGACGAGGCAACTTCCTCAATCGACGCTAAGACCGAACGCTATCTGCAAAATGGTCTTAATCATCTGCTGCAGGGAAGAACGTCCTTTATTATCGCGCACAGACTTTCTACGATCAGAAGCTGTGACAAGATCATGTACGTATCTAACAAGGGCATAACCGAAGCAGGAACTCATGATGAGCTTATTGCAAAAAAAGGTGATTATTACAAGCTCTACACAGCGCAGTCAATGTAAATTGCAACAGCCATGTCAAAAAGCATGGCTGTTTTTTCTTATTTCTTAATTATTGTAAAAAACCTCTTGATTTTTTAGGCAAAATGTGCGACAATATTATATATAGTGAAAACTATAATTGTTAAAAATTGACAATTGCGAAAGGTGTAAATAATGGCACAGTTTTTTAATTTTAAAGGCGACTATTTCGGTCTTACGGAAAGTGACATTGACAGAAACACAGAGCTGTACGGCTATAATGTATATACAAAAAACGAAAAGAAAGCAGAGGCATTTTCTCCTGTCAAGGTCATTCTGTCCCCGTCATTTATATTGATGTTTGTCGCAGGTGTTTTGAGTTTTTTCGCTTCAAACGTTGCAGCCGGTCTTATGCTCTTACTTATTGACGCCGTTTATGCGTTTACCGAAATATATTTCGGAATAGAATCAGATAAGAAGCTTCATGACATAAAAACTTCGACAGCAATGAAGTTTCGTGTTATCCGCGGTGGAAAGCTTGAATTTATCGAAAAGGAATTCATCGTCCCCGAGGATATCATTGTTGTTCAGGCAGGTGAAAGAGTTCCTGCAGACGCTTATATTCAGGAAGCGCGTGATATGACAGCAGATGAAAGCATCTTTACCGGCTCCAATAAACCTATAGCTAAATATCCCGGTGCCGAGAGCAAGACAGAACTCAGCCAATCCTTTATTTATAGTGGCACTACGATACTTACAGGCATTGCGATATGCAAGGTCAGTGCTGCCGGCATTGATACCAAGTATTATCAGAAGATAGGTGAAAAGGCAGATGATCACCATTATTATACCCGAATGGAAAGAACTGTGCGCAGTATTGTTCCTTTTGCGTCTGCGATAGCGGCAATTCTTGCGCTGATCTCGCTTATATTCTGGCTAGTATCGGGAAATGGTGTTATCGACTCTGCTCTGCGAGGAATCACCCTCGGACTTTGCTTTATACCTGTCGGTATTTCTTCAATAATCCGCTTTTACTATATAAAGGGCGCTACTGACATGATTGGAAGATCCGCCATCGTTAAATCACTCAGCGATGTTGAGCGCCTGAATTCCGTATCTGTACTTTGCATCGAAAAGCAGGGGGCTATCTCGAAAAGTCATCTTGAAGTAAAGAGCGTTTATACCAAGAGCGAGGAGCTGCTATATAAGGTTGCTGTGCTTGCTTGCGATAAGAACACCACCGACGAGGCAGAGCGCGCTTTGCTTGTGAAGGCAGGTTTCTTTGATGAAAACATCAATGATATCTATAATGAAAATACTTTCATCGAGAGTATTCCTGAAAGCAACGGCGTAGTAAGCGGTGCTTTGTGGCAGGTAGGTGAGTCGCGTCTTTATTGTATCAAAGGTACTCCCGAGCAGATCTTGCCGCTGTGTAAATTCAAGGGCGATCAGCTTTTCAGTATACAGAAAAAGCAGAACGAATATTATGCAGCAGGTTATAGAGTAATGGCGATCGCCTGCGCAGACGCAGTGGAGCGTGATTGTGACGCTACTGCCGGCTTTGCTTATACCTTTGTTGGATTTGTAGCATTCTCTGCGCCCTTGAGAGATTCAGTTGCAGGCGCTGTTAAAGCGTGTACAATGGCAGGTGTCAAGGTGGTCATGCTTTCCGAGGACAGCCCGCACGTAGCTGAAGCAACCGCTAAAATGGTCGGCTTATCTGGCAAGACTATAACAGGCAAACAGATATCGCAGTCTGTTAAGTACGGCTCAGAGCTTCAGTTTGACGCTGATATCTATGCTAAGGTAACACCTGAGCAAAAGCTTTATATACTTGATCGTCTAAAGAAGCAAGGTGAAGTTGTTGCCATGACAGGCACACGCACTACTGACGCAGAAGCGCTGGAGCTTGCGGACGTAGGTATTACAATAGCTCAGCACACTGCAGGAAGCGCATACGAAGCGGCTGATATCATCATGAATGATGATAACCTTCATTCAATTTCAAATATGATCACCTCTGCGCGACAGATACACCGCAACATCAAGCGTGCCGTATGCACGATAATCGCGGGTTATGCAGGACTGCTTGTACTAACTATACTGAATCTTTTCGGCAATGAGAACCAGCTCATGCTCAATCCTTCGTTATTGGCACTGCTCACAATGGTATTTATTCCTCTTGCTGCCCTGTCTTACTACAAAAACAAAAACGACATGACAGGGGAGATGCCGCCCTCAGATTATGTAGCAAAGCGGAAGATCAACTATTCTTATCTTGTAAATTCTCTGGTTCTCGGCGTTTTGTGCGGTGCAGTTTCAGTTGCTTCCTATATGTTCATGTACAATGGCGGAAACACAGATTTTGCAAGAAGCTGTTCATTGATTACGTTCTGTGTAAGTTTTGGTTTATTCGGTCTTATAGGAATGTCAATGGAAAAACCACTCAAGGCTATAATCAGTACTCGCGGAAAAACACTTTACGTTTTCCTGGCACTTATATTTACTCCTATACTTATGGTGTATATTCCGTTCATTAACAGTGCATTTGGACTTACCTCTATTGATGTACTTGCATTGTTCATCTCCGTATTGACAGGAATAATTCCTATCGTTGGATATATTATTGTGAAATCTCTTATTAAATTCAAATAAAGGTCTGATCATGAGCAAATTTTCATTTTACTTAAAAACATTTTTATGCGGTATCGCCTTTGGCGTTGCTAATGTTATTCCCGGAGTCAGCGGCGGCACTATGCTGGTCGTCTTCGGTATTTACGATAAGCTTACCGAGGCTATCTCGGGAATTAAAGCTATATTCAAGAATATCGGCTTTCTGATATCCTTCTGCTTGGGCGCAGGCACGGGAATCCTCGGTTTTGCATTCGTAATAACATGGTTGTTTGAGCAGTTCGGTGTACAAACAAATATGTTTTTCATCGGTCTTATTCTGGGAAGCGTTCCGCTTATTGTCAGGACAGCAACCAAGACTGAAAAGCCTAAGCCGTTATGCATACTGCCTTTTATCATAGGTCTTGCGGCAGTTGTAGGTCTGACGATGCTTGAGGGCACGGCTGCAACAGAAAGCTTTTCTATGACAGAAAGCATCGACGGCAATATCACGACTATCGCGATCACCAATAACAGTGACAGAGCCATCGAAAGCTGGTCAATAGAAATAGAAAACGGCGGCTGCTTTGACGTCGGATATGAACTAACAGGTGCAGAAGTAAGCACTAATGTATCCACATTCGACAAAATAAAACAGCTTTTTGGCGCTCCTATACCCGAGCAGCTTGATCTGATCACCGGCATTGAAGGTGTAGAGATCGAAGCGGGTGAAACCTATTGTTTCAGTTATTCCAATTCAGATGCTGATAGCGCAGCAGAACTTCCATTTACGGTTCAAGATATGTCGCTCACCGTCAGCTATAAGATGGACGTCATGTTCTTTATGACAATGCTTGCGGCGTTGTTTATAGCGGCTGTCGCAATGATAATCCCAGGAGTTTCGGGAAGCTTCGTTATGATGCTGCTCGGTGTTTATTCAACAGTAATTGCGGCATTGAAGGACTTTAACCTTATGATCATTATACCTTGTGCTATCGGAGCTGTATTGGGAATAATACTCGGAGCAAGGCTGATGTCCACGCTGCTGAAAAAATACAGCCTCATGGTATACAGCCTTATCATGGGTCTTGTTATCGGCTCTGTATATGCTATTCTGCCGCAAGGCTTCGGCTTCAATATTGAAACGGGATATGGATTTGTAACCTTATTCTGCGGTGTATTGGTGTCGGTTCTTATCGACAAGATCGGAAAGCCTTCTGAAGAAAAATAAAAACCAAAGCATAACAAAACCACTCTCGGACAATAATACTTGTACAAACAAGTCTATTGTTCGGGAGTGGTTTTTTGTATTACAACAAAGTTGAAATAAGCGGAGTAAACACCTCAAAACTGAAGGTGCTTAAAGAAGCCGAAAAAATGGCGCTGCTCAGAAAAGTCAAGCAGGGTGATATGGCAGCGCGTGAACAGCTAATAAATGGCAACCTCAGACTTGTTTTGAGCGTGATACAGCGTTTCTCAGGCAGAGGTGAAAATGCTGACGATCTTTTTCAGGTCGGCTGTATAGGTCTGATAAAGGCTATAGATAATTTTGATATTACGCAGCCTGTCAAGTTCTCTACCTATGCTGTGCCGATGATACAAGGTGAGCTGCGAAGGTACCTAAGGGATAATACTCCTGTAAGAGTGAGCCGATCGATACGTGACCTTGCTTATCGTGCTATGCAGGCGAAGGAGATGCTTACTCTGAAGCTTGGCAAGGAGCCGACTATAGAGCAAGTAGCAAAAGAGATCGATGTCCCGCGCCAAGATGTAGTAATCGCATTGGAAGCTATCAGCGAACCCATCTCTCTGTATGAGCCTGTTTTTTCAGAATCGGGAGATACCATCTATGTTATTGACCAGCTCGGCGATCATAACGATGACGAAAACTGGCTCGATGAGATCTCTTTAAAAGAAGCTATGCTTCAATTGGGGCAGCGTGAAAAAAGAATACTGAACCTAAGGTTTTTTCGTGGTAAAACTCAGGTCGAGGTTGCTAAGGAGATAGGCATCAGTCAGGCGCAGGTATCACGCCTTGAAAAAGGCGCTCTCCAAAAAATCAAGAACCGGATCTAGCTGCATACACGTTCCAATTCCTCACGAAGCTGCTTTATTATTCTTTTTTCAAGTCTTGAAATATAGCTTTGAGAAATACCGATCTCATCGGCTACCTCTTTTTGCGTCTTTTCTTTTTTTCCGTTCAGCCCAAATCGCATTTCCATAATAAGCTTCTCACGTTCATTCAGTTTGTTTATCGCTTCATATAGTAAGGTTTTCTCTACCTCATTATCAAGTTGTGCGTTCACACAATCAGCTTCAGTGCCAAGGACATCGGAAAGTAATAGTTCATTACCGTCCCAGTCTATATTAAGCGGTTCGTCAAACGACACCTCATTCTTGTAGTGATTTGATTTCCTGAGATACATCAGAATTTCATTTTCAATACAGCGAGAAGCATAGGTTGCGAGCTTGATATTTTTATGAACGCTGAAAGTATTAACTGCCTTGATAAGACCGATAGTGCCTATTGATACTAGATCCTCAAGTCCTATTCCCGTGCTTTCAAACTTTTTGGCGATATATACCACCAGACGCAGATTATGTACTATGAGCTTATCTCTTGCCGTTTCAAAATCTTTTTCAAGCAAGTCGAAAGCCTCCTGCTCTTCTTCGGGCGAAAGCGGCGGCGGCAAAGTATCAGAGCCGTTTATGTAATGAACATAATCTCTGTTAGCCTTTGTAAAATAGTGAAGAAATGCAATAAGTCCCTCGTATAGAATTTGTTTCAGATATTTTCTCATAGTTTACCCTCCGTGTTATAATGATATCAATTTAGGATTGAACAGGCATTGTGTACCTATTGGTTTGACGCACACTCCGATAACAGCGTCAACAGGTCTGTCCCCGATGATTATTTTATCTGCTTTGAAAACAGGTATAAGCAATTCACCCATAATGGTCGAGCATGGAGCTAACCGTACACCTTCAACAGCAGTAAAATCACCATTCAGATATGAAATGACAGCAGGCGGAATGATATGACTTATGTGATCAATATGACAAATGATAGCAGGCTTGCCACTGAAAGGATCACACAAAGAGTTGCCTGTATCTGCAATACCCTCAAGCTTTATACGATGCTCACCCGAGAAAATGGTGATTTCTCTGACTGTCATAGTAAGACTTCGCTTCGTCATAATATAATGAACAAACCGAACAATAGCATAAGCAAAAACGGTGAACAATGCTACTGCAACAATGGGAATATCAAAATATACTGCACCATTGCGATAAAACATACCGAAAGGCGCGCACAATATCCATAATGCAAGCATCAGCCCTGCATAAACAAAGCTTATTATCAGAAAACATAAGATGTTTATGATCATCTCAGGCGCCCTTGCTGTACCAAACGCAACCCAGACCAGTACTATGCTGCTTGCAGCTTTTATCAGGGTCGATAACCAGAATGGAAGTGAAGGCAGAAAGATCACCAGTGACATCAATGCACCAACAGCAGCAGCAAAAATACACCTTTTTGAAGTGATCTTTCGTCGCAGCAGTACTGACGTTCCCCTGATCAAAAAATAATTTATGTAAAAGTTTACAGCAATAAGCACATCAGCATAAACAACCATAATATCCCCACTTTTCCTTGCCATGCTAATATTATACAACGCATAGTATGCGAATTATGTAAAAGGAAGAGCAAAAAAACTGGTCTTGATGATAATAAAATAAAAAAAGCGCACGATACAGGTCGAAAAACCTTTCGTGCGCTTTATGTTATCTGACTTATTAGTCGCGGTTAAATTCCGCAAGCTCAAGTCCTTCGTTTTTATCGAGTGCCCAGTTGATATTCCATTCACTGGTGAAGATCAGAAGATAATTTCCTTTAACGTCCTGAATAAGCTTGGTATCAGATGTAAGAATAAGCTTGTTAAGCTCATCAAGCCCGCCTGCAACGTGCTTTTCACTGGTTATCCATCTGATATACTGATAGGGAAGACCCTCGCGTATAATATCGACATTGTATTCGTTTTTCAGACGATATTCAAGCACCTCAAACTGGAGTACACCGACAACGCCAACAATAACCTCCTCAAAACCTGTCTGAGGCTCAGAGAAAATCTGAATAGCACCTTCCTGTGCGATCTGTGTTGTACCTTTAATAAACTGCTTACGCTTTAATGTATCCTTCTGACGTATCCTTGCGAAATGCTCAGGAGCAAAGGTGGGAATACCCTCAAACTTTACCTTTTTCTTAGGCGAACAGAGCGTATCACCGATAGAGAAAACACCGGGGTCGAACACACCCATTATGTCGCCTGCATAAGCCTCAGAAATAACCTCACGTTCACTCGCCATGATCTGCTGAGGTTGAGAAAGGCGCATTGTACGTCCGTTCTGCACATGGAGTACCTCCATGTCCTTTTCAAACTTACCGCTGCAAATTCTCATGAAAGCGATCCTATCGCGGTGAGCCTTATTCATGTTTGCCTGTATCTTAAATACAAATGCTGAAAACTCCTCATCAAAAGGATCAACAACACCATCTTCGGTGCTGCGAGGCAGGGGAGAAGTAGTCATTTTGAGAAAGTGCTCAAGAAAAGGCTCGACGCCAAAGTTTGTAAGAGCAGAACCGAAGAATACAGGAGAAAGCTTACCACTATTGATAAGATCGATATTAAATTCCTCGCTTGCACCATCAAGAAGCTCAACATCTTCAGTAAGAGTATCGTAATTTCTCTGTCCTATAATGCTTGCAAGAGAAGCATCATTAAGATCAACTTCAGTAGCGGCAACCTCACGCGAGCCGTTATTTGCTTCAAATGAGATAATACGGCGTGTGGAGCGTTCGTAAACACCCTTGAAATCCTTGCCGCTGCCAATAGGCCAGTTTACAGGATAAGTCTTTATGCCAAGCTCATTTTCTATCTCATCGAGAAGGTCAAAAGGGTTCTGTGACTCCCTGTCCATCTTGTTGATAAAGGTAAAAATGGGAATATTACGCATAACGCAGACCTTGAAAAGCTTTCTTGTCTGATTCTCAACACCCTTGGCGGCATCAATTACCATTACCGCGCTGTCAGCAGCCATCAGAGTACGGTAAGTATCCTCGGAGAAGTCCTGATGTCCCGGTGTGTCAAGGATATTGATGCAGTAGCCGTCATAATTGAACTGCATAACAGAAGAAGTTACCGAGATACCTCTCTGCTTTTCTATCTCCATCCAGTCCGATGTCGCATGACGAGCACTTTTCTTACCCTTTACAGCACCCGCAAGAGATATAGCGCCTCCGTAAAGCAGGAATTTTTCGGTAAGTGTTGTTTTACCTGCGTCGGGGTGAGAAATTATCGCAAATGTGCGGCGTTTTTCTATTTCGTTTCTTAATTCAGCCATATAGTTCTTCCTTTTATTCTTAGTTTATTCGGAAATATCCTCAGAATTTTCTAAAGCCATTTCCATATTATATACATTTTCCTTTGCGTCCAAGTCCGTGGGCTCTTCAATACCTTTGTTCTTCATCGTCATAATTACGATTACGCCGACGATTATAGGCATATAGAACGTGAACAATCTCCACAGCAGGGTAGATACATTAACATATTCGCCAAAGATCGTTCCGAAAAAGCCCGCATAGCCAAATTCAGCAGCACCCATTGCTCCGGGCATCGGCCAGAAAGAGGATATCATAAGCACGAATGCCTGATATGAAATGACCTGAAAAAGACCGGTACCCTCAAGACCAAAGCCTAAGTAAAGCAAATACGAAATACTGAAATACAGCGTAAGCTGAATGAAATTGAGGATAAACGATTTTATGATAAGAGGTATATTTTTCTTTATGAACTTAAAATTCTTATGGAATTTTTCGATCTCTCTTGCTATGTACAAACGCCATTTCATTGGATTTTTTACTAAATGAAGCTTAACTCCCACCGAAATGAACCAGTTTGCTATCTTAAGTGTACCGTTCTTCCAGACAGCAATGCTTATCAGGAATATTATAACAGCAGTATTGATAGCAAAGCCAATGAATACAAACGGCATAAGTCCCTTTTGGTTAAGGTCATCGCCAAATTCATTGAATCCAATGATAAGCGCGAAGATTGAGTAAATAGTAAGTGTAAACTGATATACTATAAATCTGGATAAAAGCGCAGTCATAGCTGATCCAAGCGGTACACCGAATTTCACCAAGTAATATGCCTGCATAGGCTGACCACCTGAAGCGCTGGGCGTGATACAATTAAAATACTGACCGATGATTGTATCAAACCATGAATGCCAGAAGCGCGTCTTAGAGTGCATGGATCTGAGCATTATGTGAATAGTACCGGCTTCACATAGCCAGTACAACACCATAAAAGCCGCACAGATAAAAAGAAATAAAGGGTTTATTTTTTGAAATGCTGCGATGATATTGTCCACTCCGTCTACAAATAGCAAATAAACTATCATCACGACAAAAGCAATTGCGCAAATTATAAGGTTAAGCTTATTGCTTTTTTTCTTTCCTTTAGTTTTATCCATATTTTAAAATACCTCATATTGTCAAAAATAATACATACTTTATTATTATAAAATATTATGCTTTTGTTGTCAATAGATTTTAAGTAAAACTCATTAAAAAAGCAGCAAAAAAAGTTTAGTATTGCTTAAATTTATTAGTATTTACTCGAATTCAATGCAGTTCTATTGCAAATATATTCATTTTATGGTATACTAATAAGATGATAATGGTTGAAAGGAGATGCAGCATATGGATATAAGAGTCGGCGACATACTTGTAATGAAAAAGCAGCACCCCGGCTGCGGAAGCACAGAAATGCTTGTCCAAAGAAGCGGTGCTGATTTCAGACTATGCTGCAAGGGCTGTGGTCATGTTTTTATGACACCTCGTGTTAAGTGCGAGAAAAATATAAAAACGATCATCAGAGAAGCCGAAAGTTAGCTTTCAGTTATTAAAGCTATTAGATAAGAGCAAAACACCCAATCCGCAACACACAAAGTTGGTCAAACACAG
>CAYSYF010000008.1:0-59874 GCA_964435155.1 uncultured Ruminococcus sp.
TCTGTACCGATCTCAGCGTTGACCTTGTTCATGTACTCTGTAACTACCTCGGGGATAGCGTTGTAGTACTTGTTGCAAGCCTCGCGAGCCTGGAAGAAGATGTCGGGGTTCTGAGCAGTACCGTGGAGAACGGGGTTCTCGGGGTTGAGAGCTCTGTCACGGAATGCCTGGATAGAATCCCAGTCAACCATCTTGGAGAGTGTCTCGTTGTCCCAAACCTCGATCTTCTGGATCTCATGAGAGGTTCTGAAGCCATCGAAGAAGTGCAGGAAAGGAACTCTGCCCTTCAGTGTAGCCATGTGAGCAACTGCGCCGAGGTCCATAACCTCCTGAGGGTTAGTGGAGCAGAGCATTGCATAGCCTGTCTGACGGCAAGCGTAAACGTCGCTGTGGTCGCCGAAGATAGACAGAGCGTGGGAAGCAACTGCACGAGCGGATACGTGGATAACAGAGGGGAGCAGCTCACCTGCGATCTTGTACATATTGGGGATCATCAGGAGCAGACCCTGAGAAGCGGTGTAAGTTGTTGTCAGAGCACCTGCGGACAGGGAGCCGTGAACAGCACCTGCAGCACCTGCCTCGGACTGCATCTCAACAACCTTAACGGTCTCGCCGAAGATGTTCTTGCGTCCTGCGGTAGCCCAGGAATCAGTTACCTCAGCCATTACGGAAGAGGGGGTGATGGGGTAAATTGCAGCGAGGTCTGTAAACGCATAGGAAACGTGACCTGCGGCGTTGTTACCGTCCATCGTAAGCTTTTGTCTAGCCATTGGTTTTATCCTCCTTAAAATATCAGAAAATCCCATATCTGCGCATTCGCACAGGCATAGTATTTCTATTTTGCACCTTATATTGTACCACACTTCTTTGATTTTGTAAATAGGCAAAACGGATTTTTATGAGAATTTTTTAACAATTTCAGAGGTCGTTTTATGGGCAGTTTGCTAAACGCGCAGCAGCATGAAATAATAATCGTATCTTTTTACAAAAAACAAGGCGGTCATAGCGCCGCCTCATTTGCTTTATTTGTTATCCTTCACCGTTTTTATGTATTTCACTACATCTATCGGCATTGCAATAAAGCCAACAAATGCTGCAAGCAACACCTTGAATGCATACAACATTACCCAGCCCAATATCGGCAATACCAAAAAGATATCCAATTTTATCTTGCTTACTGCTCTCCAGCCCGATGGCAGTCCCGCTATCTCCCAGCCAAGGAAAATCCCTCCCAGCAAGCCCTGTATACCTGCTGCGAAATCCAATGTCACAAACGCCATAAGGAAAGATACTACACCAATCACTGTAAACAAGCCGAATGCAATGCAAACATAAATAAACAGACCACGCAGATTTTTCTGCTCATTTTTCTGCACCTGTGAGGCACACCTTTCACAAACGATAGGCTCGTACTTTTCAGCACACTCCTTGCATAGACCTACTCCGCATACGACGCACTGAGCGACCGCAGCCTTGTCATCATGAAACATACAATTCAAGTTCATAATAATATCCCTCCTTTAATTCACCTCTAAAAGTGTATTAAAACTCTTTAAGATGTTAATACTATTATAACACCCTTTTAGGTGTTTGTCAAGACATACTATCAGATGTATAATTTTAATAAAGACAATGGAGGGCGCTAATGGAAATCAATTCTGTACCTATTATTTTAAAGTCCATACGAAGCCAGCGGCGGCTGAAGCAGGCGGATATTGCAGAGCTGCTTCAGACCACTCAGCAGCAGGTCGCAAAGTATGAAAGTACCAACCCGAAATACGCACAGGAGATACCCGTGCGCCACATAATCACCCTCGCGAGATTTTATGGGGTAAGCGCAGATTATCTGCTCGGGCTTACCAATGACCCTGCACCGCATTATTGATATTAAAGAAACAGCACCCTTTCGGGTGCTGTTGTTATTTTAATGAGTAAGCCTTTTTCTGCAATGGCTCTTCTTGCCGCATTCGGGGCATTTGAGATATCTTGTTGTTACTGTATGAGGTGCTGCGAGGTATGCGCCCGAAGTCGGCACGAAGCGGTGCTTGCAGTGCTTACACTCGAATGTGCCTGCGTTCATTTCAAGCGCTGCGGCTATCGCAATTCCGCCTGCCATAACTATCACGCCAACAGCTATGAACGCAACTCTTACCCAAATATCCATTTCAAACAATCCCGCTGCCATTATCGGCGCGCAGCCACCGAGTATAGCTATAACAGCAGCTATCACGGACAGGGTTATCTTCTTCTTGCTTTCTTCTCTTTCTCTTACTAAATCTACCATAATTTCCTCCGCTTTCTCCTTGTAGCTCTCCTCGGGAATACGCTCGCCCGAGAGCAGCTCACTTACTGTGATGTTCAAAGTGTCGCATAAGGGTATCATCAAGGATACCTCGGGAAGCCCTTTGCCTGTTTCCCATTTGGATACGGTCTTGTCGCTGATGAGAAGCTCGTCTGCAAGCTGACGCTGGGTAAGCTCCTTTTCCTTTCTCATCTGTGCGATAAACCTTCCGATCTTTACCTGATCCATTTTCATTACCTCCTTGACCTCATCATAGCGGAAATTATGCAAAAATAACACCCACGGGGCGTAGAATTGCGGAGAAATTCAAACTCTACCAATCGTGGAGTTGGCTCAGCAAAGCCATTTAAGCAAAAACTGCCCGCAAACCTGCGAGCAGTCTTACAATTGTTTTGTACCCTTTGCCGCTGCCTTTACCTCCATGATACCCGTTTCGGGATAGAAGTACACAGTGCGACCATAATTAAGTCCCACGTCTTTTGCGACGATCGGGATATTCTCTTTTTTCAGTGCGGCTGTCACCGCCTCAATATTGCGCTCGCCTATATTGAAGCGATCGCTTGCGGTGGCGAACATCAGAGCGCCGCCCGCTATCTTTGCCTTAAGTCTTGCGCGGCTCGCACCGAGCGCCACCAGCTTATCAATCAGCATGGGGACCGCAGTGTCGGCAAAGCGCATCGGCATATCCTTGCCATTTGCTGACAAATTACTGTCAGGCAGCATTATATGCGATAATCCGCCAACACCTGTCGCCTCATCAACCATACATATACCTACACAAGAGCCCAGAGCGTATGTAACCAACGTATCGGGCGCCTTGCATACCTTGAGATCGGATATTCCGACAGTATTACTACCCATTACATTACTCCAAGCTTTGTCATTAGTGTTGCCAGAGAAGCCATCTCCGGAATAAGAATGATGTTGGACTTGATATCAACTCCGTCGATAACAAAGCCATCATCAATAAAGAGCACCTTGTCGCCTACCTCGGCGAACTCGATTATCGGAACGCTCATGATAGCGCCCAGCATATCTACCGTCATGGACGGTACTGTCATATCAATGGTCAGTCCTGTGAGCTGCGACAGAGCATTAAGATAGCTGCCTGCCATGATGTTGCCCATCTCCTTGATAACGGAGAGCTGAGTTTCATCAAGCGTCATAACCGACACATTCTCGCTTTGCAGGAATGTGCTGAGTACCACCTTCGCAAAGCTGTCCTCAAGCAGGAACATGATCATTCCGTTTACATCGCCCTCAAGGTGCACAAGTATACCTGTGATGACCTTTTCGGGACCGCCCATGCGGTCAATGACCTCCTGATAATCCATAACGCTTACATCGGGGACACGCATGACAACATTTTTGCCAAGCATTGATGACAGCGCATTTGCGGCACTGCCCGAGCCTATATTTCCTATCTCGCGCAGACAGTCTATCGCTACGGGAGAAAGCTCATCATAATTATTCAGCATAACATCACGCCCCCTTTAATGGTGTTCAGTAAAAATTATCTCAGATTATTTGCGATCCTTGTAAACTCGTCCGAGGTCGTAACCACTCTGGAGCTTATCTGATAGCCGCGCTGTGTTTCAATAAGCTTTACCATCTGTTCAGAAAGCTCAACATTGGACATGGACAGCACGCCCTGAAGCTTGTCGAGATTTACGTTTGCGGTCACCTCGCCGCTTCTCTCAGTCGCGAGATAGCGGTTATTTCCCAGCGCCTCAATGCCGTAGGGGTTTTCAAACTCAAACACGCCTACCATATCAGCCAGTGTGCCGTAATCTGCAACTGTGCCCTCGTCATTAAACGGAACAACGATACGGTTGAGATCGTAGTCCAGAACATACTCGCCGCTGCCGCTTACGAGATACCACTCGCCTGTTTCAGCCTGTGTCATGGAAAAAGCGCCGTCGCGGGTATAGTTGATATCACCGTAGCGATCCTGTACAGCGAAAAAGCCCTCGTTGGGAAGCGCGAAGTCCAGCATTCTGTCAGTATAGTACAGTGAGCTTTCACCGAACATTACATCTGTCTTCTGGATATAAGTACCGTGACCTGTCTGCCAGTCCTCCTCGGGCGCTCTCTGAACAGAGTACAGACAATCCGCAAAGCTGGGGCGGACGGTCTGATAGCCGACAGTGTTGATATTAGCGATATTGTTTCCGTATACGTTCAGTGCCTGAGCCTGAGCGATCATGGCAGTTTTACCGGTATGGAATGCTATATTCATATATTACTCCTTTTCGTGATCTCTCATTAAAGCTTGCATATCTGCGAAGCAGCCTTCTGATTCATGCCGTCGATAAGCTGAAGTATCGAGCTTGAGGCTTCATAAAGGCGGTTTGCATTCATCATCATTGTCATCTCATAGTTAAGATCGATGTTGGAGCGCTCATAAGCACCCTGTATTATGTCGAAGCGCTCGCCCTCGGGAACCTCTGTCGCCTCTACCGAGGTGAACAGGTTTGCGCCAAACTTATCAATATTGCCCTCGGGGTTGATATAGGAGAGCAGCAGCTTGTCAACCGCCTGACCGTCCTGATATACAGTACCGTCAACGTCTATGACAAAGTCCTTGTTGCCTACGAATATCTCACCGTTCTCACCGAGTATACGTCCGGAATTTGACAGGCAGAGATAACCCTCGCTGTCAAGCTCCCACTGACCGTTTCTTGTAAGCATGGTCTGACCGTTGTAAGCCGCAACGTTAAAATAAACATTGCCCTGAATAGCCACATCAAACGGGCTGTCGGTCATCTCAAAAGTTCCCTGTTCGAGATTTGTATAGGAAGTATCGACATAAGTCATACCGAAAGCACCTGAAAGCTCCTCACGGTGCTTTACAAGTATCATAGCCTCGTCAAATCTCTCAGTGAGTATAGTATCAGCCTTGTAGCCTGACGTTGACATATTGGTAAGATTGTTACCGATGCAGTCCAGCTTGCGCTGGTTCATTATCATGCCGTTGGCGGCTAAATAAAAGCCTCTGTTCATGACTGCTTACCTCCTTTTATGTACGGCTCCAGCAAAGTTTTCAGCGTCAGGGTCGCCTTGGTGTTTATCTGGCAAACCCTCGACTCCGAAATGCCGAGCGTCTTTGCTATATCCGAATATTTCATATTCTTATAGTAATAAAGAGTGATAACCTGCTTTTCCTTTTCCTTAAGCGTTTCTATCGCCTGTGCTATAACACGGCGGCACTCCTCGCGGAGCACGCCTGCGTCAGTCGCTTCGCCCACGGAAGCAGGGTGATCTTCAAAATTGTCCTCATACAGCAGCTCTTCAAAGGATAGTGTAACGGTGGTCGAAGCCTCTGCCATACATTTCAGCAGCTTCTCCTCCGTCATCTCAAGATACTCCGAAAGCTCTGCGGTAGTGGGCATTCTGTTATATTGATTATACAACACACTGTTTGCATTGTCAAGGTCACGGGCAAATTTGCGTACGCTTCTCGGCACCCAGTCCTGACTTCGCACATAGTCGATGATCGCACCGCGTATCCTGAGCGTCGCATAGGTCTCGAACTTTGCACCGCGCTCGGGGTCGTAAGTTTCTATAGCCTCCATGAGTGCGATAACGCCCTCATTCACTACATCGTCAACATCACCGAACTTTACGTAGGTGTTTCTCAGTGCGAGTGCGCAGCTACGGACAAGTCCGAGATTTTTGAGCACTATCTCATTGCGCACAGCTTCATCGCGGCTGTACATATAATCCTGCAGCAAAGCCGCTGTACTGTTATCCATTGTCCGCACCCCCTTCTGTCAGCAGACATGATCTCTGCTGTTATCGGTGAATTTCTTACGCCATAACGGGACTGAGCGAGATATTTCCTATCGCCTGTATCTGTGCCGCTGCATCTATCTCACTGTAAGAAAGCACCGTTATATTCGGTATGAACTGATCGGTGAGCTTCTTGAAATAGATACGCACAACAGGCGAAGTGAGAATAATTACGGTCGGAATAACGTCCTTTATCTTGTCGATCTCGTGATTTGTCGCGCTTACTATCTGCTGTATCACATCGGGAGCCATAGCAAGATAGCTGCCCTGATCGGACTTCTTCACCGAGCTTACTATCATATCCTCTATCTGCGTGTCAAGTGTGATAACGCGCAGAGAGTTTGCCTCGGCAAAGCGTCTTGTGATGGTACGCTTCAGCGCCTGACGGACATACTCGGTAACGATATCCATGTCCTTCAGGACATTTGCGTGATCGCCCAGTGTTTCCAGAATAGTTTCCAGATCGCGTATCGGAATACCCTCTTTGAGGAGATTCGACAATACTTTCTGTAAATATCCGACAGAAATTACCTTCGGTATAAGATCTTCGACAATGATCGGGTTGGTCTTCTTAACATTTTCAACCATTGTGTTGACGTCCTGTCTGGAGAGTATCTCATGAGCATAGCGCTTCATGATCTCCGACCAGTGGGTTATCATTACCGAAACAGGATCGATAAGCGTGTAGCCTGCAACGTCCGCCATGATCTTCTTGTCCTCGGATATCCACTTTGCGGGAAGTCCGAATGCAGGCTCAACCGTGTCGATACCCTCGACCTGAGCGGTAATATCGCCGCTGTCAAGCGCAAGGTAGTGGTCAACGAGTATCTCGCCGCGGGCTACCTCCTCGCCCTTTATCTTGATGATATACTGATTGGGGTTTATCTCGGGGTTATCCGTCATTCTTACCGACGGGATTACCATGCCCATGTCAAGGGCGAACTGCTTACGGAAGATAACGACACGTTCGATGAAGTTACCGCCGCTCTTTTCGTCAACAAGACGCAGCAGCGAATAGCCGAACTCCATCTCTATCGGCTCGACGTTCAGCAGCTTGAACACATTGTCGATGTCGCGGAAGTAGTCATTGTCGGCATTGGTAGCCTTTTCAAGCTCACGCTGTTCTTCCTTTGCTCGTTGAGCAAGCTCCAACTCAGCCATTTTCTTCTTGTTTTTGTCAAGCATAACCGCACCCACGATAAGCAGCACACCTAAAATAAGGCAGACAACTGTGGGGAAGCCCGGAATCAGCATCATTACGATCATTACAAGACCTGCAATGAGCAGAACGAACGGCTGCGCTGTGAACTGCGACTTTACATCGTTCATCAGGCTGTCCTGGCTCGCTGCACGGGTAACGATCATACCTGTTGCAACAGAGATGAGAAGTGCGGGGATCTGCGAGCACAGACCATCACCTACAGTTGCGAGGGAATATGTACTGAGGATAGTTCCGAAATCACCGCCGTCGCGTATCATACCGATGATAACGCCGCCGATGAGGTTTACGAGAGTGGTGATGATAGACATGATCGCATCACCCTTAACGAACTTCGTAGCACCGTCCATGGAGCCGTAAAAGTCAGCCTCTCGCTGTACGTTTGAACGGCGGAGCTTTGCCTGCTCCTCGTTGATAAGACCTGAGTTCAGATCGGCGTCAATAGCCATCTGCTTACCGGGCATAGCGTCCAGCGTAAAGCGGGCTGCAACCTCGGATACTCGCTCCGAGCCCTTGGTGATTACGATAAAGTTTACCAATACGATAATAATGAATATCAGGAAGCCGACGATAGCGTCGCCGCCCATTACGAAGCTGCCGAATGCCTCGATTACTTCGCCCGCATATCCCGACGAAAGGATACCTCTTGTCGTGGAAATGTTCAGCGACAGTCGCAATACTGTGGTGATAAGCAGCACAGTCGGGAAAACGGAGAACTCAAGCGCCTCCTTGATGAACATAGTCATTACCAGAATTACAAGGCTGAGGGCTATATTCATAAGTATCATGAAATCCAGCAACCATGAAGGGAGCGGAATGATAATAGCTAATACAACGAAAATTACAAACAATACAAGTGAATTACTTAACAGCTTGCGTACTATGCTTTCCACTCTCCTTTCTGTAATATTCTGTCGAAAATAAACGATTTGTATTTATATTTTAAGCGTGAAGCGATTTATTCTTAACCTTATAAACAACTGTCAGTATTTCTGCAACAGCATTGTAAAGCTCAACAGGGATCTCACGACCGATGTCCACAGTGCTGTACAGAAGTCTTGCAAGCGGAGGATCCTCGGTAACGTACACATCGTTCTCCTCTGCTATCTTTACTATTCTCAAAGCAACATAATCCTTGCCCTTTGCAATCACCTGCGGAGCGCGGTTCTTGTCCTGATCGTATCTCAGCGCGACCGCAAAGTGAGTAGGGTTACGGATTACAACGTCAGCGCTTGGCACCTCCTGCATCATACGGGACATTGCCATCTGCTGCTGCTTTTGCTTTATCTTGCTTTTTACCTGAGGGTCACCCTCAGTCTGCTTGTATTCTTCCTTTACCTCCTGCTTGGACATTTTGAGCTTTTTCTCAAACTGCCACCACTGGAACAGGAAATCTCCTGCTGCCACGAAAACGAGCAGAATACATATCAGCATGACGAGGTCGAACACGCTTGAGAACGCGTATGTAACGCCCTGCATTATGCCGACATTCATCAATGCAATAAACTTAGGCATACGCCCAAGCACCTCGCTGATGACAACATATCCGATAACTGCGACCTCGATAAGTCCCTTCAGTATGCCTACCGCCGACTGAAGCGAAAACAGCTTCTTTATACCGGAAAGCGGACTGAGCCTTGAAAACTTCGGACGCAGCGCCTTCATGGTGAACAGACCTTTGGTCTGCGCTATGGTGGGGATTATACCCAGCACGATAGCCACCGCACATATCGGACCGATAGCCATTACCACAACAGTGATAACGTTTATCCATAACGACATCATGTTATCCTGCGTTATGGTGGTCTGTCCGACGCTTTCAAACACAGAACCTGTATATGCAAGCACAGTTTCAGCCATAAAGCCGATAAACAGCCTCATCGCCGCAAAAATGCCAAGCACCGATGCGGCGGTAACGATCTCCTTACTTTGAAGGACCTCGCCCTCTTTTCGCGAATCGCGGCGTTTCTTTGGCGTGGCTTTTTCGGTTTTCTCTTCGCCTGCCATTTAACCACCGCCCTTTCGCGCAGGAAAAAATGCTAAGTTATGGTCATCTGCCCGAGAAGACCGTTGAGGTTTTCAAACATAAGCCCCATTATCTCTCCCATGAACTCAGAAACCATACTACAGCTTGCCGCAAGCACGACAAAGCCGACCAGCAGCTTTAGCTGAATATTGATAACGAAAACATGGATAGTCGGCACAGCCTTCATCATTACGCCGACACAGAACTCCGTCACTATCGACGCCGCAACAACAGGCATCGCAAGCTTGAGCCCCAGTATCAGCACCGTCTGGAAGTACTGCACCAGCAGATAGCCAATGTTGATATTGAAATTATCAAAGCCTATCGGGATAGTTTCATAGGATATCGAGAAAAGCTCGATATAAGAAAGGTGACCGCCTACCGCAAAGAAATACAGCATGAACCAATAGCTGTACAACTGAGTCATAAGACCTGCGTTACCGTAGGTGGGGTCGTAGCTTCTTGCCATAGATAAGCCTATCTGCATATCCACGACCTCGCCCGCAAGCGCGAACACCTGAAGCATTATATTCACGAAAAAGCCCAGCACCGCTCCGACTAAAAGCTCCTTTGCGAAGTCAAACAGAAACGGGAAAAGTCCTGTCGGCAGAGTGTATTCGATACCGCCGCCTACCGTCATCACAACAGCAAGTATGAAGGTCATGCCTGCCTTTATGTAGGTGGGGACGTTATTTCGTGAGAATATCGGGTTAAACGTAAAGATACCGCTTAGCCTTGCCAGCGCCATTACCACAATAATGGCATTTGTCTGTATTATCTCCCAAACTTCTGACACGGCAGCTTCCTCACGTTATCGGGATCTCCGCCATTTTTTCAAAGATGAAATTGACAAAGTCTATGCACTCCGAGGTCATCCACGGTCCCATGAAGAACAGCGTCAGACCGACAGCCACAGCCTTCGGTGCGAAGGACAGCGTCTGCTCGTGCACCTGAGTTGCCGCCTGTAGGATAGCAACGATAAGACCGACTATCATCGCAACAAGAAGCAGCGGAAGCACCAGCTTGAACGCCAGCATCAACGCTTCCTGAAAGATGACCAGCACAATATCCTCTGTCATTTTTTTCATCTCCTTTCGCGGAAGATCAGAAAATCTCAGCGCAGCTACCAGTTGTAACTGGAAACTACTGAGCCAATAAGCAGGTTCCAGCCGTCCGCAAGAACGAATATCAGTATCTTGAACGGCATTGAGATCATAGCGGGCGGAAGCATCATCATACCCATCGACATCAGCGTACTGCCGACTACGATATCTATAATAAGGAACGGTATGAAGATCATAAAGCCCATCTGGAAGGCTCGTTTCAGCTCGCTTATCATAAACGAAGGCACGATAACGGTCATGCTGAGGTCGTTCTGTATGTACTCCTCGGTAAAGCCGCCCTCGGGCGTTTCTATGTTTGCAAGTCCGATGAAGAAATCAAGGTCGTCCTGCGAGGTCTGCTTCAGCATAAAGGTCTTTATCGGACCTGTGGCAGCTTCCAGCGCCTCCTCAGTCGTGATCTCTTCGTTGATATAAGGCTGATATGCCACCTCGTTTATCTCACCGAAAACGGGTGCCATAATAAACAGCGTCAGAAACAGCGCCATGCCTGTTATGACCATATTCGGCGGCGTGGTCTGCGTCTGCATCGCACTTCTTAAAAAGCTGAGGACGATGACTATTCGCGTAAAGCAGGTCATCATTATCAGCAGCGACGGAGCAAGTGCCAGCACCGTCAGCAGCAATACTACCTCTAATGGCTGCGAAGCGTCTACGCCGACAAGCTCCTGCAGCACGGACGAGCCTGCGTCGTCACCGACATCGACTGCATCTGTGTCAAGATAATCGCCTGCCTGCAGTCCCGATTCGACGGTTTCTGCGGCTGCCTCTGAAGTTTCTGCCCATGCCGACACGCTGAAGAACGTAACGGTAAGTGCAATGCACAGGAGCAGCGATACGACAAATCTCGTCACAAGCTTTTTGTCCGATTCGATCAAGCGTTTTATCAAATCCGCTCCTCCTATTTATTTTTTATCTTTTCCTACCATATTTCCGAGTACGGTCTTGAAGCTTTCGCCAAAGGACGGATTTTCGTTCTCATCTCTGCGCGTAAGCTCCTCCTCTGTCTGCTCAAGGTCGCATATCTTCTCTGCGTGGTTCGAAGTTATTCCAAGCACCATGCACTTTCCGCATACGCTTACAAGCAGCAGCATCTTATCGGGACCGAGGTTTATGCGTTCGAGCACCTTCATGTGACGGCTGTCTGATACCATAACGCGCTTGTTCAGCTTCTTCATGAGCCAAAACAGCAGAAAGACCAGCGCAAGCACTCCGACAAGCGCCATTATCATCTGAAAATACTCCACAACGCAGCCTCCTTTCGCGAAAAATGGCAGAATTACGGCGGATAAGACAGCATTGCACAAAGATTGCGCGCAGATTTCGCTGTCAGATTTTTCGTTAGATTGTATGAATTCGACACAGGCAGGCTGACGCCTGTCAAGGAGAATTTGTACAATATAACGGGAAATCTGCAAGCAAGGTGCGTGCAAAACTCCAGTGGTCTTTGTGCGGTGTTGTCTAAAATTTACCTGCCGCGAAAAACCAAAAGGCGGGATAACACGTCCCCGCCTTGGATTTATTTACGGAATTAGCCGAGGACCTTCTTTACAGTCTGTAAAATTCTATCGGGCTTGAAGGGCTTAACGATGAAGTCGAGAGCGCCAAGCTTGATAGCTTCAACTACCATTGCTTCCTGACCCATCGCGGAGCACATAACTACCTTTGCCATGGGGTCGCTGCCCTTG
Source organism: uncultured Ruminococcus sp. (assembly GCA_964435155.1). Classification (GTDB taxonomy): domain Bacteria; phylum Bacillota; class Clostridia; order Oscillospirales; family Ruminococcaceae; genus CAG-115. The sequence continues at coordinate 12,149 of CAYSYF010000008.1, forward strand.
ATATCCTTAAGAGCCTCAATACCTGTCTTGTTGGGCATTGTAATGTCCATGATAACCAGGTCGGGCTTTTCAGAGCCGTATACTTCACAGGCGATAGCACCGTCTGCTGCCTCGAGTATATTTGTGTAGCCGTTCTTTGTGAGAGTATCCTTGATAAGCATTCTCATGAAAGCTGCGTCGTCAACTAATAATATCTTCTTGTCCATTACTGTATCTCCTTGAATGTAATAATTTAATTAAATTTTATTCTTTTCCAAGACTGTCCATGAACTTAGATTTCACGATCTCGGTGATTCTTACTGCGAAGTTATCATCGATAACGACAACGTCGCCGCGTGCGATAAGGTTGCCATTTACTACAACATCGACCGGTGCGCCTGCCTGACGCTCAAGCTCGATGATAGTGCCCTGTGTGAAATCCAAAATATCCTTGACCTTGCGCTTTGCCGTGCCGATCTCAACGGATATCTCCAACGGAACGCCCATCAGAAGCTTCAGGTTATCCTGCTGATCACCCTGAAGACCGAAATCAACATTGTCAAACTGGTGGAGCTGTGCGTTCTGGATATTAACAGGCGGTACGGGAGGCGGATATGCACCGTATGCCGCGTACTGCGGTGGGTAGCCGTAGCCCTGTGTGGGATAAGGCTGCTGGGGGGGAGCAGCATACATAGGCTGCTGTGCGGGAGCCGCAGCAGCAACGGGAGCCATCGGCTGGGGTGCTGCAGGAGCCGGGGCTGCTGCCGGAGCAGCAGGGGCGGGAGCGGGCTCAGGCTCAGGCTCGGGCTCTGATACGAAGCTGTCCATCATCTTGCCTGAGAGAGTCTTTGCAAGCTCTACCGACATGATAGACATGAACTCACTGTTCATTACACCGTCAACGTTCAGTGTGAAGTTTACGGTAACGACTGTTTCCTCGGGGCTTAGCTCCGAAAGCTCACAGAAGTTTGTCTGCTCGATTATGTAGGGTGTAGGAGTCGAAATGTCAACAGATGTTCCGAGCAAGTCGGAAAGTGCTGTTGCCGAAGCGCCCATCATCTGATTCATTACCTCGGAAACGGCGCTTATGTTGAGCTCATCAAACTCAAAGTCGGGAGAGATCGTGAGGGGATTACCCATCAACTGATTAAGGATCAGTTGAACGTCGTCCTGCTTTAGCACCATCATGTTTACACCGTTGATACCGGCAACGTAAACGATCTTTACGCAGATAGCAGGCTCAAGCTTTGTGTAATTCAGATCTGCCACCTTTGTTACACTGACCTCGGGAGTTGTGATCCAGACCTTAGCGTTCAGAAGCTCCGATACTGCTGTAGCCGCAGCGCCCATACTGATATTAAGTATTTCACCGACTGCGTCTATTTCGTAGGAGCTGAACTCAACGTTTGTATCCAATTCGTTAGCCATCAGTTATCATACCTCAATTCTGAATAAAATTATCTATCATAATAGCTTTTTTGTTATTATAGGTACCCATCTTACCGTCACACCAGGGCTTTCCGCCTACTCTGACAACAACATTCGTATTGATGTTCTTGCCCAGAGGAATGACGTCATTCACCTGAAGTGTAAGCACCTCGTACAGGTCGAGATTGATCTCTCCCAGCACAGCCGTTATGTCAAGCTCTGTGGTGCTGATGCCGTTCATGATGCTTTCGCGGCGCTCTGCCTCGCGGCTTGCATCTGTGCGGCGCTTGGAAGATGTATATCTGGGAATAAACTTACCCATAATTTCATCAAGATTGATTGCAGGGATACAAACGGAAATGATCGACTTAACACCGTTTATCTCTACTTCCAACGCTACAATGATTACCGTATCCTCATGACCGATGGTCTGTACCACTCTGGAATTTGTTTCGATGCCGATGAGCTTTGGATTGAGCTCGATATGCATCGACCAAGGCTCCTGCAGCAGACTTGCGATAGAAGCCATAACATCGTTCATTATGGTGATCTCTATCTCTGTGAAGTCACGGTTTACATCGCGATATTCGCCTTTACCGCCAAGCAGACGGTCGATCATTGTGTAGGTGATCGCGTTTGATACCTGCACGATAACGTTGGTTTCGCTGACCTCGTCGTTTACGATGCCCATGTCTACCATGCCCATCATAACGTAATCGGGAAGCGCATTATTAAATTCGCTGTAACGCTGCTCTTCAATATTCACCAGCGAAACCCGACAATACAGTCTGAGCAAGCCGGTGAGATACGAGGACATCAAGCGCGAATAGTTCTCAAAAATGCTGTCCAGCACCTTGATCTGTTCTTTGGTGAACTTTTTGGGAGCGCGGAAATCGTATTCCTTGATCTTTTCCTCTTCCTTCTGAGTTACCAGCGGAGCAGCTCCTGATGCGACGTTTCTAAGCATTTCATCTATCTGCGCTTGCGTCAGAACGTCAGCCATCGAAATCCCCCCCTCGGATTGATTAAGATTTTATGTTACTCGGCTGCGGAAGCGTTGTCGGCAACAGAGTCTGCGGCAGATGCCGCATCTCCTGCGTCAGCCTCTTCCTCGGCCTTTATGAAGTTTTCAAATTCATCGAAGATTATCGGTCCTGTTGCACCATCGGACGCGCTTACTGTGCTGCCGCTCGGGAACAGGCTCTCGATCATGTCGATAACACCCTGTGCAGCGTCATTGGGAAGCTTGCTCTCTTCGCTGCCGGGATCATCGGGATCGGTAACATCTGAGCCAAGATTATAGTCATACTTGAGTATATCCTGAATCACCTGAGGATCGGTAAGATCCAGATCATTACGCAGTATGACCAGATCCACACGGCGGTTTGCCGCCCTGCCCTCTTCGGTGGAATTGTCCGCAACAGGCTCATAAGGACCTACGCCCTTTACTCTGAACTGTGCGCTCTCAAGTATAGCCTTGTAATCCATATATTTAACAACGCTTACTGCACGTTCGGACGAAAGCTCCCAGTCGTTTACAGCGGAAATGCCCTCAGCGGTGTGACCGCTGACTGTCACGAGCTGGATAGACTGCTTTACGGCACCGAGTCCGGGAAGTATACCGTCGATGATATCCTTGCCTGCCTGCTTCAGATCAGCGCTGTTTCCGTCAAAGAATACATTGCTGTCAAATCTTATGTAGATATGAGCGGAGTCCTTGGATACCGACACGGCGTCAGAAAGCTGCTCATCTTCAACATATTCCGAAAGATAAACATACAACTGGTCAAAGCTCTGAGGAAGCTCACCTGATCCTTGTGCGCCCTCTGATACCTCGTCCTTGATGAAGTTTCCTTCCTCTGTTGTGTGCTCAGGCTGGTCTACATATTCATTAAGATACTTACCTCTGGCCTGGAACGCCTGGTATATGTATTGCCATTTTTGATCGTCAATACTTGAAGAAGCGTACAGCATTACAAAGAATGTAAGCAGCAGCGTAACCATGTCGGCATAGGTATTCAGCCAGTCGTTATCATGGTTTTCCTGCGGCTTTTTCTGTATTTTTGCCATAACGCGTCCCCCCTTTTCATCTAATGAGGCATATACATTGCACCCATTATATTATTGTACCACATATTTGCGGATTTTGCAAACATTTTACTCAAATTTTCAATATTTTTTTAAAAAAAATCAATTATGACGCCTTTTCGGACTTCTGCTTGCTCTTGGGAAGCATAAATTCAAGCTTTTCCTGGATATATCTGGGATTGGAGCCTGCCGCAATAGCAAGTACGCCCTCTTCGATTATCTGCATACAGAGCAGCTCATCTTCGTGGGTGTTCTTCAGTGCAGCAGCCAGCGGGGCGAAAAGCACGTTCGCGAACAGCGAGCCATAGAATGTTGTGATAAGGGCAACCGCCATACCGCTTGCAAGGTTATCGGGGTCGTCACTCATGGTGTTAAGCATGTTTACCAGACCTACCAGAGTACCCAGCATACCGAATGCAGGGAAGATACCAACGCCCTTCTCAAAGAATGCACGACCGTTTTCGTGACGCTCGCACATAAAGTTGATAGCGTCATCAAGCATACCGCGTACCTTGTCAGCGTCGTTAGCGTCAACGATGAGCATCAGCGCGGACTTCATGAACGGATCCTGACAGCCGTTTGCGCTTTCCTCGAGAGCGAGCAGACCGCGTCCTCTTGCGATCTTAGCGTACTCAACGATCTCATCGATATACTTTTCGGGCTTGTACTTCTTGGGGAACAGCGCAAGACCGAACTTCTTGGGCACGCCCGCAAGATATGACAGCGGGAATGACGCGATCAGACAGCCGAAGGTACCACCAACGGTGATAGCCAGTGACGGAACGTCGATAAACCAGCCGATCTCACCACCCTGGAAGATACCGAAAACAACCAGTCCGATCGAAATGACCCAGCCAACGATAAGTGAAATATTCAAAATATATCCCTCGCTTTTCTTTATTGAGATTTATTTAATGTCTATGCTTCGGAAAGCGTGTGCTTGTCCGCGGATTATGTTAAAGGCTCGTCGCCTGCCGCTTCTGTTCGTCTTAGGATATGGCGGCGCTGACTCCTGTTGTATTCGATGATCTTGTTGCGTATCTCCCTCATGCTCTCACGAACTATGCAGCTATGACCGTTTGAAAGGACTATAACGGTGTCGGGAGTTTCGGTGACGGTCTCTATAAGCTGCTCGTTGAGCAGAAATTCCTTTCCGTCAAGCTTTGTAAGAAATATCATAATATTTACCTCAACAGCTATGCCCCCGCCCCGTAAGACGGGGGCTTGCCGTTAATCAGTCAGAATTGTTAGATCAAATTATCTCTTGAGGCTGAGCAGCTCTTCAAGCATTGTATCGGAGGTTGTGATAACTCTGGAGTTTGCCTGATAGCCTCTCTGTGTGGTGATCATGTCTGTAAACTCCTGAGAAAGGTCAACGTTGGACATTTCCAGCGCACCGGAAATGACCTCGCCTGCGCCGCTGGAGCCGGCGACCTCAACCTTTGCAGCACCGGAAGCGACTGTTTCAGCAAACATTGTACCGCCTACCTGCTCAAGACCGTTGGGGTTGTCGAATGTTGCGATGTCGATACGTCCGAGTGTGATATAGCCGTGAACGCTGTGCAGACCGATGATCGTACCGTCTGTCTGAACAGTTACGTTCTCAAGATCCTTGTAGCTCTGCTCAGAGCCGCTGCGGCCGTCTGTCAGACCGAATGTTGTCAGGTACTTTGCAACCTCTGTGTAGAAGCTGTCTTCGCCGCCGCCGAGGGAGAGGGAGGGGTTGCCGCCGAACAGCGCTTCTCTTGCAGCAGCGTTCATGCTGTCAAGCTCAACCATGCCCGAAACCTCAAGCAGCTTCTTGTCATCGCCGTTTGCAGCCTTCTCGATCATTGCGTTGATATCTTCAAGAGTTGTGTTGTTGCATACTGTGATAGTGAGAGTATTCTCGTCCCAGATAGCCTTTGTATTGTCGTAGCTTGCGGAGTAAGCAAATACGATCTTGTAGTTGTTAGCGTACTCGCCTGCTTCTGTTGCAGTGATGGTAACACCGAGTGCGCCTTCCTCTGTACCCTCAAGCACGATAGGATCGCCCATAGCTGTGATAGCAGCCTCTCTGTTAGCAGAGTCGCTGGGCATGATGAACTTTGTGCAGGTAAGGCTGGGAACTGTAGTACCTGCTGCCTGCTGCTCCTCAATATAAGCCTCGATAGCCTTGTTGATCTCAGAAGCTGTAGAGGTGGGGCAGAGTGTGATGGTCCAGCTACCGCTGATAGTACCGTCATCTGATACTGTGGGACCCTCAACCTTTGTTTCGATAGCGCTGCTGTCCCACTCGATGGAAACTTCGATATCGTTCTGGAGCAGATCGTCTGTATCAAATGCAAGCTGAGCAGTCTTGGTCTCTGTTACAGTTGCGTCTGTGGGGCTTGTGTATGTATACTCCCAGTAGCTCTCGCCGGAAGCAGATGTTGTCTTGTAGTTCCAAGCGTCAATAGAGTTGCTTGCGATCTTAGCGTCGGGATCGTCGGGGATAGTTTCAAACTCAAACTTCAGCTCAACATCATCGGGAAGCGTGATACCGCCTGCCTTGATAGCGGACTGGATAGCAGACTCGAACTCAACATCGGAGTTGTACTGCTTTGTCATATCGAAGAAGATGTTCAGGATACCGTTTGCATATGTAGCAAAGGGATACTGAGCGTTTGTGAATGTTACGGACATATCTGTGTTATCGGAGGGAGCAGATACGGAGATAGTAACGTTTGTGCCGTTTACTTCCTTTGTAGCGGAGGAGCACTTAGCCTCTGTCTCGGGAACGGTAATTCTGATGATCTCAGAGCTGCCGGGCTGGTTGGAAGAATCGCCCGATACACCGAGAACGTGATAACCGTTAGCGTCAACGAGATAGCCCATCTCGTCAACATTGAAGATACCTGCTCTTGTATAGAACACATTGCCTGCGCCGTCCATCAACTGGAAGAAGCCCTCTCCGTCAATAGCCATATCATAGATGCTGTCGGAGAATGTAAAGCCGGACTGTGTCATGTTGGGAGTTGTTGTGTTCATCTGAACGCCGTAACCAACCTGTGTGGGGTTAGTACCACCGAGAGTAGCGGTAGTGCCGCTTGCTGTCTTCTTGGTCTGGTAGTATACGTCGGAGAATGTAACAACGCTTGTCTTAAAGCCTGTGGTGTTTACGTTAGCAATGTTGTTACCGATAACGTCCATCTTCTGCTGGTGTGTCTTAAGACCTGTAACGCCCGAATAAAGTGATTTTACCATAATTGACCTCCATAGTATGTTAGTGCAGATCCACCGTCAGCCTTTGCTCAATCGGAGCATCGGCATGAATTCCTGTAAAGGTCCGTTCATATAATAACGGTCGAATCTATGTTAGTGAAAATGTTGCCTCTCAGATCTTCGTTTGAGAGTGTTGTGATGACTTTGTTGTTTTTTACGCTTACAACAAATGCCGTTTGATCCACAAGAACCAGTGTTTCGTTGCTGCCCTTGTCAGCCGCTATCTCAACGCCCTTGTTGAGCCTTTCGAGAGTGTCGCCCGATACGAGATCAATGCTTCTCTGCTCAAGACGCTGGATCGCGTGTCTGGAAAATTCCACGCCGCCTGTCTGCTGCTTTTCTGCAAGCTTTTCCTGCAAAGCCGCTGCAAACGAGCCTTCCTGCGGAGCCTGCTCCGTCTGGGGAGATGGAATATTCGCAGTGACCGGAGCTCCTGTGGTAACGCTGATTTGATTGCGAAGCGCCAAATACTCGCTTATCAGCATAAATTCAAGCCTCCGTGCTTATGTTATACTTCCTCTGTTGTTTCTGTGATATCTTCGATATCTTCAAGATCGGAAAGATCCTCTTCCTGCTCTGCGTCAGCCTTGAGCTCCTCCAGCATCTCCTCTACCATCTGATCGATAGCGTCAGAAACCGCCTGCTCTGCTTCTGTCAGGGTGCTTTCTGTGGCTGTTGTGGTATCGGTAACGCTTTCAACTGCCTCAGTGCTTGTATCAGCGTCCCCTTCATAGGTATACTCGGGATACTTTACCTCAACAGTATCGGAAAGCTTGTAAGAGATATCGTCAATAACGATGTATATCTCGCCGTTCTTTACCTGAATAGCTTCGATAGTGCCTGCGTCAACAACTGTTCCCGAATCGGTAGTCGCGCTTACTGTTGCGTACATACCAATCATCAGGGACGCTCTGGAGATCATGTCACCGAGGTTGCTGCCTGTGGAGATGATGCTCTCTGTACTGCTGTCGGTTTCGGTCTGAGCCTCAGTTTCCTTTACGCTTGTTATCTTTGAAATATCGAAGCTCTCTCCGTCAATGTTAACGATATAAGTATTTCCGCTCTTTGTAACGCTTTCTACGATACCTGTCTTTGTCACCTGCTCCGATCCGTCCGCCTTGGTTGCGGTTGCGGTCTTGCCGACAAGCGACGCTGCGTAGTTTGCCTTTGCGTATGTACTGGACTCCTGCGCATAAGAAAGCTGAGTGAACTGTGCCATCTGCGAAACGAACTCTGTGTTCGATGTAGGCTCCAGCGGATCCTGATTGGTCATTTCAGCAACCAGCAGACTGAGAAAGGTTTCGGAATTTATCAACTCATCGTTTGAATCGGTAAATCTGTCCGCATACTTTTCGTGGTTGGACTGGATCTGCTCATAACTGGTCAGGTAGTTGGTTATCAATGTATCTGACATATTTTACTCCTTTCATAAGATTTTTGCTTCTTACATTGCCGATATAAGCTCTGCGAAGCTGTTGTCCTCTTCATCAGCGTTTTCGGAATTATCCTCATTGCTGTAATAAGGATTTTTGCTGCTGCCGTTGTAATCCTCGGCTCTGTTTTCGTGCTGCGACTCGGTTACTGTCTGCCAATTCTCAAGCTCGATACCGTTCTGACGAAGTCCCTGCTGGATAGCTGCGCTGTGCTGGTCGATAATGCGCTGAGTCTTTGCGTTCTCAGCCATAATGCTGACCGAAAGCGAGCCATCGACTGTCTTGGTAAGCTTTACGGTGATACTGCCGAGATCCTCGGGGTTAAGCGTTAAGCTGTACTCTGTGTCGCCCTCTTCGGAAGCTGTCGCCTGCTCGATGATGTTTGCGGTCACCTGCTGAACTATCTCCTCGGGCTTTACTGCGATCTCAGTTCCGTCTGTTCTTGTGAACACTGCGGGAAGCTGTGCCGCCATCGTCTGAGGTAGCTCTGCGGGCTGTGCTGTCACATCGGTTTCTGCCGCGGGCTTAGCTGCATTTTTCAGCATCATCAGCTCTTCAGACTTGGATACAAGCCTGTTCTTCGCTGTGCTTTCGACAACCGCCGTCTGCTGTGCGTTGTAGCTCTGCTGCTCAGGCTCAGACTTTTTCACAGTGTACTCTGTGATGACCTTCTTAAGCTGTCGGAACTCCTCGTCAAGGCTCACCTGTTCCGCAGAGTCTGCTGTCTGTGCCGCTCTTGCCGACTGCACGCTTGACTGCTGTGTGTCGCTCTGCGCGTTGCTGTCACTGTTCTGCTGTGCTGTAGCATTTTGCGTTACCGCCTGCTCTGTTACAGCCGCTACTGCTTCAACCTCCGCAGAAAGCTCTGCTGTCTGCACATCGGTTTCGCGTGTGAACTCGCCTGTCATTTCGGGTGCCGCTGTGTTCGCTGCGGCTTCGTTCATTGTGTAAACAACGACCTCTACCTGCTTTGCAAACTCCTGCTTCATCTCCTCAGGGATATCAAGCTGCTCTGTCTGCTGTACAAGCTCCTTCGCGATATCAAGTGTTATCTCTGCATTTTCATGCTCCTTAACCACATTGATGAACGCTTCGGATGTTTCAACGTCCAACCGGACAGGCATCAGCTCCTCGGAGTATTCCTGCAATGCAGGTATCTCGTCCTCAGGAATGTCAAGCATCATCATCGCAATGACCTCAAGCAGCGCATCGGTAACAAGCTCTTCGGGGATATCCTCAAGCTTTACCTCGCCCTTGACGACCGACCTTGCAAGCGCTTTAAGCTCTGCCTTACTAAGCATGGGCAGCGACTCACCGTCAGCCGCCTCTTGTGTAACAACAGGCTGCTCATTGAGTGCGGGCGCTTCCTTTGCAGTCGCGTTGCCGATCTCTCCGAGTATTTCGGAAAACTTTGCCGTTTGTTCGAGCTGTTCGAGCTCTTCCATTCTCATTGGCAGTGCAGCGTCGGAAATCATGTAGTCGCTTCTCATGTAACCGGCATTCATTGATACTGCCACTTTCTCTTTCACCTCCTTTAATATTATAATAGTATATATCAAGGCTTTCGCCGTGATATCAGATCAATTTGAGCCTCTTGCCGCGGCGTTTGAAACAAACTCCTCGATAAACTGCTCATTCTCCTTGGTTTCAAGAGCCTTGTATTCCTCAAGCTGCTTTTCCTCCAGCTTTTCAAGGGTCTTTACGTCCTTGGTAGCCTCGACCACCACGCCAAGCTGCGCGTCGATCTCCGCTTTTTTCTGCACAGCCTGAGCCTCTCTCATGTGTATCTCCTGCTGAAGCGTTACTATGTAGCGCTTTCGCACCGATACCTCATAGACAGGCGCACCTTCTGAGCAGATACGCTCAAGCTCCTGACTTTCAGCGTACACCTTCCGTCTGAGCTGCTCTGTAGTTTCCTCTATAGTGCGAAGCTCGCCCTGCAAAATACTTAATATGTTCTTCTGACGGTCAAGCTCCTGCTCACGGAAGTCCATGAGCTTCTGCAGCGAAAACTGGAATTTCTTCATTTACATCACCTATGTGATATTTGCCGCTCAGATCTTATCGTCACTGACTGCGTGCAGCAGCATCAGCGTCGTTTCCTCCAAGCTGTACGACTCCTCGACCTTCTGCATCAAAAATTCATTGATGCGGTCTATCTTTCTTATCGCCTCATCAAGCGCGGGATTTGTTCCATGCTTGTAAGCGCCTATGGAGATCAGATCGTAGTTGTTGTTGTACAGCGAAAGCAGGTTTCTGAGCTTACCTGCGGCGTCCTTGTGCTCGTCGGGTACTATCTCCGACATAAGACGGCTGACGCTCTGCAATATATCTATCGCGGGGTAGTGGTTCTGCGCCGCGATCTTACGCGAAAGAATGATATGTCCGTCGATGATACCGCGGACTGTATCTGCAATAGGCTCGTTGGTGTCATCGCCCTCAACGAGCACGGTGTAGATACCTGTGATTGAGCCCTCGGGGAAGTTTCCCGCACGCTCCAGAAGCTTCGGCATATTGCTGTAGATAGACGGCGTATAGCCTCTCGCAATAGGCGGCTCGCCTACCGAAAGCCCTACCTCGCGAAGCGCCATGGCATAACGCGTAAGACTGTCCATCATCAGAAGTACGTCCTTGCCCTGCTTCATGAAATACTCCGCTATCGCAGTTGCCGTAAGCGGACACTTGCTTCGCATCATGGCAGGCTGATCTGAAGTCGCCACGACAAGCACGGAACGTGCCATGCCCTCAGGACCGAGATCGCGCTCGATAAACTCGCGGACCTCACGGCCTCGCTCACCGACCAGTGCAATGACATTGACATCGGCCTTTACCTTTCGCGCTATCATGCCCATAAGCGTTGATTTACCAACGCCTGAGCCCGCGAAGATGCCCATTCTCTGTCCCTTGCCCATGGTGAGCATACCGTCTATCGCCTTGACGCCAAGCTCTATGGTATCCTTTATAGGTGGTCTTGTAAACGGATTTACGGGGATTCCCGTAATTGATATGGTGTCGGGGCAATTCGGCTGCTCGCCGCCGTCGAGAGGATTTCCCGTTGCGTCAACGATCCTTCCGATAAGATCCTCGCCTGCCTTAAGCACAAGCTTGTCGCCTGTGTTGTCAACGATACTTCCCGGGCCTATACCCTCTATCTCGGTGTACGGCATCAGCAGGATATTCTCCTTGTTGAAGCCGACCACCTCTGCGTGTATGTATGACGCCATATCCTTTGAATATATGCGGCACACATCGCCGATATTACAGGTAGGACCGCTTGCTTCGATCGTCATGCCGACGATCTTCTCGATCTTGCCCATGTAGCGGAAGGTGTCATATTTAGTTACCTCATCACGAAACGCTGCGAAATCCAAATTGTGACCTCCGCTGTTATTATAATAGTATTGTTATTCCTCGCTGTCCTCGGTCTGCGCTTTCTTTGTTCTGCGCTTTCTCGGAAGCTGGAATTTACCCTCGCCAAGCTCCTGTATCATACGAAGCTGCGTCTGAATACCTGCGTCGGTGATATCTCCGCCGCTCTCGATGATGACCGTTCCCGGCTCTGCATCGGGAAGCAGCTCCACCTCAACGTGCTGAACGCCGCCGCAAAGCTCCTTAAGATACTCATAGTCCGAAGCAAGCTCCTCCGTTGCACCGTTTCTGTCCAGCGTAATGCGTATACGGTCAGTGTTTCGGAAGTCCTTGGCGGCTTTCTTTATAAGCTTCTTAACCACCGTGCTGTCCTTAGCGGTAAGGCTGTCAAGCGTTACCTTTTTCGCTATCTCCATCACAGTGTCGTAGATATCTCTTTCGTAGAACTCGAACAGTGCTTCCTTCTCGGAGTTTATCTTCTCCGCATAAGCCTTAGCGCTTTCAAGAATATCTTGTTCAGCCGCAAGGCAGGCATCTATGCCGTCCTTTTTACCCTGCTCATAGCCCTCGGCACGCGCCTTAATGAACACATCATCGCGCTGCGCCTCAGCGTCTGCAACTATCTGCGCCGCATTTGCGTCAGCGTCTTGAATTATGACCTCGGCTCTGCGCTTGGCTTCAAGGATAACGTCCTTGCCCTGCTCTATGTACTGCTCTTTAAGCGCTGCCAGCTCCTGCTGCTGAGCATTTATCTGCGCCTCGCGCTCCTCAAGCAGCTGCATACGAAGCTCCAGCTCTGCCGATATATCACGCTGCTCGACCTGTGCAAGCTCTTCAGACTGAACAGTCCGTGCGTCAGCGTGCGACTCCTCTGTGACAACAGTACGGTTGATAACTACCCTATTGGATATATCCACGCCGCCGCCGCAGAAAACGGAGCTTCTTTTTAAAACTGCCAATCAAAATCCCTCCGAAATCAAGAGTTATGCAATAATTTCGTCGCCGCCCGAGCCATGGGAGATAGTAACAACACCCTCCTGCTCCAGACGTCTGATAACGGAAACGATACGCTGCTGAGCCTCCTCAACATCACGCATACGAACATTGTGCAGATACTCGATATCTGCCTGCAGGCTCTCTCTTGCACGGGAGGAGATATTCGCGAAGATACACTCCGCAACCTCCTGAGTCGAACCCTTGATCGCGATCGCAAGATCCTTCGGGTCGATCTCCTTTGTGAATGCCTGAATAGACAAAGCGTCCAGATTTACGATATCCTCGAATACGAACATCTTCTGCTTGATAAGATCAGCAAGCTTCTGATCACGTACCGACAGCTCGTCGAAGATGAACTTCTCTGTCGCACGGTCAACGTTGTTCATTACCTCTGCAACATAGTTGATACCGCCGACCTCCATGGAGTCCATAGTAACAAGGCTCGCAAACTTCTTTTCAAGCGCCTGCTCGATGGATTTTACCACCTCGGGTGAAGCCCTGTCCATACGCGCGATACGTTCAACTACCTCAACACGCTTCTCCTTGGGAAGCTCCGCGAGGATAGCGGAAGCCTGATCGCTTCTTGCGTAGGAAAGTATCAGTGCGATGGTCTGAGGGTGCTCATTCTGAACGATAGCCAGCAGGTTTTTATAGTCAGCCTTTCTTACAAAGTCGAAGGACTTCGTTTTAAGCTGTTTTGTGATACGTGCAAGCAGATTTGACGCTGCCTCCTGTCCGAACGCCTTCTCGAGGATCTCTCTTGCGTAGTCAACGCCGCCCTCGGTAACGACCTTCTGAGTAAGGCAAAGCTCATAGAACTCGTTAAGTACCTCTTCAACTACCTCGATAGGCTGGTAGTCAAGACGTGCCAGCTCTACAGATACCGATTCGATCTCCTCATCGGAGAGGTGCTTATAAATATTAGATGCGTTCTCCGCGCCCATAGATGCTACTACCAGCGCTATTCGCTGCGCGGGAGAGAGGTCTCTTGTATTTTCTCTTGCCATTTATATCCCTCCGATGGGTTTATTCTTCTCTAAGCAGATTTTTGATAATAGAAGCAACGATATCGGGATTTGTCTTTGCAAACTCGCTGATCTCTCTCTTGAGGATAGTTTCCTTGGAGTCCTTGCCTGCCTCCTCTGTAAGGCTGGCAATATTGAAGTCCACTTCCTCGATAGGCTCGGGAGCCTGAGAGCTTCCCATCGCCTCATACTGCGTACCGGCAGCAGCAAGAGCCGCCTCCTGCTTGCGTCTGATCTTCTTCTTTCTGGAGCTGCTCATGAACAGCGATACGACAAGCAGTACGATAAGCAGTACGCCAAGACCGATAACAACAAACAGCAGCATATCGCGGTAGGTGTCCTCGGGAGTGATGACCCTGAAGCCGTCCTCGGAGCCGCTGATAGTTGTTCCGCTGTTACTGCCCTGAAGTGCAAAGGGAGTGTTGTATACGGAAACGTTTGCAATATCTGTGCCCGCAGCCTTTGCAACGATGTCGCAAAGCGCCTCGCGCTCAGCCTCGGTCATATTTGTTTCGTTTATCATCAGCGCTACGCTGAGTCTTTCGATGCTGTAGCCGTCCTTGGTGAGCGACTTTTTGATATTGGAAACGCTGTACTGTGTTTCGTGGCTGTCGTAGTAATAGCTCTGACCATCTTCAAGACCGATATACTCAGGGTAATCGGGAGATTCGTCAGCGTTGACGGTAGTACCTACGAGACCGTCCTCAGTTCCGAGATAGCCGCCCTCGCCTACTTCCTTTTCATGATTTATTACGCCGTGATCGGTATCACCAACGGGGATATACTCCTCCTCGTCAACTGTCATCTGATCGTAGTTCAGGATCGCAGTGACGTTGAACGCGTAATTCTTCTCGCCGTACACCTTGTCGAACATATCGCCGAGACCTTCGGAAAGCTGATCCTCAAACTCCTTCTGGAACTGAAGTCTGCGTTCTGCGACCTGCACGCCGGAGGGGTCTATCTCAGCGGCAGCGTCGTCCTCGGGATCTACCCAGGCATACATCTTTCCTGTGGTATCGAGAATAGATACATTGTCGTTTGTAAGATTCTCAGCGCTCTTTGTAACAGCGCGGTAGATGCCGCGAACCTCCTCATTGCTGAGAGATGCGCCTGACTTCAGCTCAAGTATTACCGAGCAGGAGGAAACTCCCTGATTGGTGGTGATAACATAATCCGATGTTTCGGGGAGCACCAGTGTTACCGTTGCGCTTCTGATATCATCAAGCGTTGCGAGCGCTGCGCCTATACGAGTTTCAAGCTGCTGACGCTTTACCTCACGCTTGTCGGAATCGGTAGACCAAAGATCCACGCCGTTGTTCCAGATCTCATAGTCAGTGGACGAGCTGGGATATCCCTGCATATACATCTGCATTCTGAGATAATCCACCTGATCCTCGGGAACTATGATATCGCCGTCGCCCTCAACCGTTACGTCAGTAACACCGAGAGCAGTGATAGCGGAAGCGATCTCGCCTGCCTCCGAGTTATTCACACCCGAGAACAGAACAGCGTGTCCCTTCTGATTGAGCAGGATCACGATCACGATGATAATGGCGATTATCGCGATCGGAACAGTAACCAGCAGCACTTTTGCAACCTTTGATGTGCCGCTCCACTTTTCCTTCACGGTAGTCACCGTGTTTTTAAGCTTTTCGTTCATTTAAAAAGTGACCTCCAACGCAAGCTAATCATAAGCCTCCTGCTTATTAGACCTGCATATTGATTATTGTATTGTAAGCGCTCAGCGCTTCATTTTTTACCGCAACAAGCAGATCTACCGCAACACTAGCCTTTTCGATATTAGCCTGCACCTGTGCGAGATCGTCAATATTACCCAGCATCAGGTCGATAGCATCTCTGTCTACCTGTTCATTTGTTT
Organism: uncultured Ruminococcus sp.; assembly: GCA_964435155.1. Taxonomy (GTDB): domain Bacteria; phylum Bacillota; class Clostridia; order Oscillospirales; family Ruminococcaceae; genus CAG-115. The sequence continues at coordinate 27,589 of CAYSYF010000008.1, forward strand.
CTACAACATTGTCAACAAGACCTCTGAAAACATCTAAGAAGGAGGCGTCCTCTACGTTTACCGCCTGCTGTCTGCTTTCGGTATCCATGGGAGTCATCTGCTCCATTGCGTTGATCGTTGAGATCGGTACAAAATCTATCATGATATCAATCCTTTCGATAATCGTATGCCGCGCTTATCAGCTCTTGCCGATGTTGAGCGCCTTCTGAGCCATGCTCTTGACCACCTCATACACCGCGAGGTTTGCGTCGTACATATTTGAAGCCTCGATCGCGTCGATCTGCTCTACCGCAACATCAACGTTGGACTCATAAACATATCCGAGCTCGTCCGCGAGCGGGTGAGTGGGATCGTATACAGGCTCTGCGGGAGTTTCGTCCTCGACGATGCGAGTTACCTCAACACCCTTGTACTGTATGTATTTATGGAAATGAGCCTCTCCGCTGCCAAGCTTTGTCCAAAGCAGATTTTTGAAGCTTTTGTCCTCGCCGAACACTACCATCTGGCGCTTGTAAGCCTCCTCGGCGGTAGTTGCAACGCTGTCGGCATTTGCGACGTTCTGCGAGATTATATCCATTCTGAGCCTCTCAGCGGTCATTCCCGAGAGAGGAATATTAAGCGAGCTTAAAAATGCCATCTGTTACCTCCGTTACTTCGTTACCATTGCGCTTCTCATTCTCGTGAAGTTACCGTTCATGGAGTTTATAAGCGCGTCGTACTGGAGCTGTGTGCTTGTAAGCTCAGCCATCTGAGTGTCGAGGTCAACATTGTTGCCGTCGAACTGATCTCTTGTAACAGTGTCAATAACGATCTCCTGTCTGAGATTAAGTTCCTGCTTTATCGTTCCGTTTGCGCGGAGCTTCTCGCGGAGAACACCGCTGAACTCAAGATATTTGCAGTTGTAATCAGGCGTGTCCGAGTTGGAGATATTCTGAGATATCACCTGCTGCTTCTGCCACAAAACGCTCATTCCCTGCTCTAATATACGGAATGCGGTAGTATCAAAAAGTGCCATATCAATTCCCCTTTTAAATAAGTATCCTATCGATAGTAAAAAACTTACAAATTCACATGGTTATTCGTATTATAATTATACACTATTTGAACAAATTTTGCAACTTTTTTTGCGACTTTTTTTGAAAAAACTTAGAAGAAAACGAAAAAAATTTGACCATATTTTTATGAAAGTCGTACAAACCCAAACAGTTTTTTGCCATATATTAGAACTGAATACGTTTACATTGGGAAAACAGCCCAATCAGAATAATAAACGCAGAAAAACGCAGCTCCGAAAAGAAGCTGCGTTTTTCCATATTATTTGAGGGGTTGTGAGGTTAGCGTTTGTTATTTGTGAGCCGCGAATATCTCCTCTGCTCTGTCGATATAGTCCTCGGAGATGAAGAATCTCTTCACTCCGTACGTTTTATGAGGATACATACTCAGCACAAGCTCATATACCACATCTTCGTCATAGCCGCCGTAATAGTCGCTGAAGCTGTGCATATAGAGCTCATCAATGACATCGCTGTCTATCGGGACAGCCACAACGTCGATAGCGTCACTGAGATATCCGTTCAGAACAGCTTCTTTAGCCTCATCGCCGTACTTCATGTACTCTTCTTCAAAGCCTGCGATAAGATAGTCGTTTTCAGTCGGAGCTTCGCGCGTTGCGATATACCATGCCTCGATATTCATCTCATCTTCATGGCTTGAAGGATCGATATACGCCGTTTTATCTATCTTCAAAAAATACGCGATCTCAAACTGCGAGGTGTCAACATCAAACAGACCTGTTACACCATAGCGCTCAAACAGCGCGATGGTATTGTCATACCACGCATAAAGATCAAGACCTGTTGTGTATACGGACGCGGAATCTCCGACAGTATCGGTGCGTTGTATCTTAAGATACACCGACGCTCCGCGCTTTGTCGGGTCATACATAAGCTCAGGGCTTGCCTTTTCGCTGTCCTTAAGCAGCGCGTCGCGCAGCTCCGCCGCAGGGATATGGCAATCATAGCTTATACCTGTATCTGTTACTATCTGCGTAAACTCGCTGATACCCTCAGTTGGGATATCGGTAATAGTTGATGTCAGCTCGCTTGAAGCATAAAGCTCCGCACTGAACAGCTTTTCGCACGCTTCATTGTAGCGTTCCTCGCTGATGAAGTAATATCTTCCGAGGGTAGTACCGTCCTTGAGATGGTAATTCACCATGAACGAATATCCTTGAGCGTTGGTCTCAAGACCGTTCTTCGGGATATCATTGTGAACATCTACAACAGCCTGCACGTTTTCGGGAAGCTTTACCTCTCCATAGACGCTGTATCCGTAGGTATCGGAATTGTCATGGAGCCCTACGTATGCCGAAACAACATCGGACGAATTGGGAACATAATATCCCGCGCCCATGCCGTTAGAGAAGAACAGACCCATGCAGATAAGAAAGCTTCCGCCGACAGTTATCACGTACTTCAGCAGCGTGATATGGAATTTCTTGAAGCCCTTGCCGCTGATAAGCTCCATGATAACATACAGCACGAAGGTTATGATAAGCATTGCAATGATATATCCGCTGACATCCTGCTCGCTGGAATATCCATAATAGGACGACATATATGCGTCAATGGTGCGGTTCGGGAACAGTCCGCCGAGAATATATGTCGAAAAAGACGCAACTATCGAGAAGATGACCAGCGCAGGGATAACGAATTTTATCACGTTGTAAACAAATGCACTTCCTACGCGCTCCGCACGGCGGTTTCTCACAAGGAAATAAGCGCCGACCAAAAGAGCAAGTGTGATGATTATAAGCGGAATGATTATCTCGGGGCGGAGTATCGGCGCAGTATATACAACATCAGCATATCCCCAGGAGCTTGTATCAAATGTGTAGACAAACGTATAGAACAACAGTCCGAGCGGCGATGTGGAAGCTACCGCGGTATAGCTGTTGAGGCTCTCGCCCGTAAAGCCGTAAACGCTGTCATACGCACCGTAGGTGTTGCTTATAACGATACCAATGCATACCGACAGCACCACGGGGATAACGACATTGAACACCGCAGGGTACAGTCTCGACTCCGCATCACGTCCGCACAGCGACATGATAAACAGCGTCAGCGCAATAAGCATGATACTTGCAATAAAGCCTGTGAACATAAGCTGGGGAATCATATTACCGAGCAGTACCATTGCTTCGTTCATTGCACCCGAAGCGCTCTCAACGCGCTCACCCTTGGGCACGAACTGCCACAGCACAAGACCTGCACATATCGCAAGAAGATGCGGCACAAGGCAGGTAGTGAGCGTTGCGAGCAGATCGCCGCAGAAGCGCGTATCGCCCGAAACGGGGAGAGAATAATCCATATCCACTATAGACTTTTTGTAAAGCCAGCGGAAGGACTTGTTTGTCACAACGAAATTCATGATAAATATCGCGCCAAGCATGATACAGCCGATAACGATAGACGCTATAAACAGGCTCTCTAAGCTGCTGCTTTGTGCAAGAAGCTCCTGAAGCCGCGGAGTATCGCGGTATTCGGTCTGTATCTGATACAGCGCGATATCCTCCCATATCTTCAGCGTAGGTATAGCAATACCGAATGCAAGAGGATAGCTGAGCAGCGCGAAGATGCTGTTAAGTATTATCATGGAGCGCAAAGTGCGCAGCTTGTAGAGATAATACGTGCCGAATTTAGAAAAATTACCTGTCAAGCTTGGAGCTGTCATAGCCCAGTACCTCCATTTCGTAAATAAATATCTCCTCAAGGCTGAGCGGCACTTCATCGTACAGCTTGGGAGAAAGCGCGTTCACGCTGTTTCTTATAGCCTCGCGGTCGCCCTTTGCGATGATATGGGTAACACTGCCCATAGCCTCGATATGCAGCACCTCAAAGCCGCTGAAATCTTCCTTTGCAACAAGGCGGTCAAATGCAGTCTGTATCTTCACAACGCTGCCCTTTACATTATCAAGCTCGCGGTCGAATACCACCTTGCCTGCGTGAAGAAGTCCCACACGGTCGCAAAATTCGTCTATCTCGCCAAGGTTGTGCGAGGAGAAGATGACTGTCAGCTTGTTGTCAAGCATAGCGTCTATAAGCATTTGCTTTACGATTATTCGCATAGTGGGGTCAAGTCCGTCAAAAGCCTCGTCAAGGAACAGGTACGGAGTTTTGCAGGCAATACCGCAGATAACAGCCGCCTGTCGCTTCATGCCCTTTGAAAAGGTGCTGAGCCTCTTTTTCATAGGCAGCTCGACAGCGCCGTGAAGCTTTTCAAACAGCGCGTCGTCAAAGCTGTTGTAAAAGCGCTTGTAGTAGGCTTTCATCTCGGCAAGCGTCATGTCGTTGAACTGCGCTGTTTCGTCGTTGATGAAGAACACGCGCTCCTTTATCGGAACGTTATCGTATACCTGCTGTCCATCGATAAGCACCTCTCCCGAATTGGGTCTGTAAATGCCCGAAAGCAGCCTTAACAGCGTGGACTTACCTGCGCCGTTGCTGCCAAGCAGACCGTACGCACAGCCCTCGGGTATCTCTAAGCTGATACCGTCAAGAGCATTGCGGTCGTCAAACCGCATTACCACATTTTTGATCTCTATCATAAATTCCCCTCATTTCTGTCTTCAGACCATATTTTATTTATTGAGTCAAGTACCTCATCTCTGGTAATTCCGCCTTTTTTCGCCGCCGAAAGCTCTTCCTCCAGCCGCTTCAGCGCCTCTGCACGCAGCGCCTCCACAGCCTGCGTCCGCGGCGAAACGTAGCTGCCCTTGGCAGGCATGGAATAGATTAGCCCCGCCTGTTCAAGCTGTACATACGCTTTCTGCACTGTATTCGGGTTGATGCCGAGCTGCTTCGCCACCTCGCGCACTGCGGGCAGCTTTTCGTCAGGCTTCAGCTCTCCCGAGGATATCAATCCCGCAATGCCGCTGAAAAGCTGCTCATAAATGGGAGTCTTGCCCTCAAGCCTTATATCAAGCACATTCTGACCTCCTTTGTATCATGTATGTATCATCTGTATCAACTGTACTATTTGTGTTAGTACAGTTGTATTATAGCACGTAATACAGCCCATGTCAATAGTTTTTCATAAATTTTCTAAAAAAATTTTCGGCGGAGATATTTCTCCGCCGAAAAGCGTAATATAAAGCCTATTAATAGGGTAGTTCAAAGTTTGTAAACACCCATCTGCCGTCCTGCTTTACAGCATTGTATGTATACTCCTCTGTGTATGTATCCTCCATTATCTCGTCGCTGTATGTTGCGTAGCCCTTGAACACAGCGGTGTCCTCGGTGAGCGAAACCAGCTCGTAAACCGTTTTTTGGTGGAAGATATCACTGCCTCGTGCGCCGCCTGTGGAGTAAAGCTTTCCGTCCATGCCCTCGCGGTACATTGAGGTATCCATCAGCGAATTGATGATGTCCGCCGAGAAATAGCAGCTAAGCGCGCTTAAAAGCTCCGCCTTAGTATCAAGGCGCTCGTCAGCCACCATGTAATATGTCCATGTGCTGCCGTCGACCTCAGCTTCAAGAGTGTATTCGCTCAGTCCGTCAAGAGCCGCAAGATCGAAATAGCCGTAAAGCTCGTTCGCAACCGCAAATATCTCGTCAGCCGTCTGCGTCGTGGGATCCATCTGCGCAAAGCCCTTGCTTTCGGGCAGCAGCACAAATTTATCCTCCGACAGATAATAGCGGTACACCGCGGAGCCGTCCTCGGTTATGTAATAATCACACATATAGTACAGCGTGCCCTCATGCTCGTCGTAGCACGATACCGCATAGCACAGCTCACCGCCTATCTCGGCACTTTCGCCTGTGCTCTGGAATACATATATCTTGTCCTCGCGTGGAAGTCCGAGATATGTATTATCAAATACGGTTATCATCTCAGCGTGAGCGTCACTCACCTCAATAACAATATCGCTTTCCGTCGGCTCGCTCTGCGTGGTCGTGACCTCAACAGGCTCGCTGTGCTCGGTATAAGCCGATGTTGTTTCAGGCTCGCTTTCTTCAGCCGCGGTAGTCTGCTCCGCAGCGGAAGTTGACGCAGTGGTAGCGTCGCCCTGCACCGTAGTATCGCTGTCAGTATTACCCCCGCAGCCCGTCATAAGCAGACAGCAGCACAGCAGTACGCATAAAATACTTTTTTTCATAATTCCTCCGAAACACATAAAAACAGGGCAATGCAGCGCACGCCCTGTTTGAAGCCTTGAGATCAAAGCTGGCTCTCGGTATCCTCGGGAGCATCGCCGTCTTCCTCGATAAGCTCATCATTCTGCTTGTTTACCTCTGCGATAATAGCAGCAGTTTCAGCGGCAGTGTCAGAAATGCACTCATCAGCGTCGTCAAAATCAAAATCCTCGTCGTCAAGCCACTCTGCGTCGTCCCACTCATCGTAGTAGTCAGCCTCGTTTTCCTTGTCGAGCTTCTTCTTTGTAAGATATGCAGCGGCAGCAACACCACCCGCAACAGCGAGCAGACCTACCAGCGCAATGCCAAATCCTTTAGCCATATATAAATCCTCCTAACAATCATATTCTAACATTCATAGAATAAATCTACAACATACAGTATATACCTTTTTACGAATTTTTGCAATACATTACCACGAATTTTGTCTAATTTTTATAAAAAAATCACATATTTCCTGTCATATTCATCAAAACCGAAATTGCCGCTATCGGCGCTGTTTCGCACCGTAAGATCCGCTTTCCTAGCGATACGGGAATAAAGCCATGCTCCGCAAGTGCCGCAGCCTCGCTCTGCTCAAAGCCGCCCTCGCTGCCGATGACGATATCTATATTCTGCTTAAACTCAGATACAGCCTTGGAGAGCGGCAGCCCTGCGCACTCATAGAACAGTATGCCCGTATTTTCTTCGCCCAGCATATCAAACAGCGCGGAAAATTCCACCGCCTCGCGCACCTCGGGAATTATTCCTCTGCCGCACTGCTTTGCAGCTTCATAAGCTATGCGGCGGTAGCGCTCGGTCTTTTTGGCAAGCTGCTTTTTATCGGGGCGCGAAACACAGCGCTTTGAAAAGAATGGTATTATCTCGCACGCGCCGCACTCAACGGCTTTCTGCACGATAAATTCCATCTTATCGCTTTTCGGCATTGCCTGAAAAAGGCGCAGACGAACGCCGGGTTCAGCCTCGTTCTTCGACTTTTCGATAAGCTCGAACACGCACTCGCCGCCCGTTTCACACAGCTTTCCGAGATAGTCCATGCCCTTTCCGTCGCAGATAACGGCATAGTCGCCCTCTCTCATGCGAAGCACCTGCACCGCGTGCTTTGAGTCCTCTCCCGAAAGCACGGCTGTTGTATCAGATATATTTTCTGTGAAAAAGCGCGGATAACGCCAGCGCTCCATTTTGATTTCAAGCTCCTGCTGTGACATTTTTACTCCCCTTTAACTGTTGATCTCACTAAGCATATATTCCGCGAATGCCGTTATCGGCATATCCTCGGGAAACGGCTCGCCTGTGCGGTAGCTATTGACCGCCTCGGCTGCAACTGCCGCAAATACAGGCGGGATATTTCCGCTCGCCCACTCAGCGCCCTGCGCTTTTGAAAGCACACCCGCTCCTCGCTTATATGCAAGAACGCGGCATAAATTCAGCGTGTAGTACACGGGATTGTACTCGCTATCCTCCGCAGCACCCGAAATATCGCGCGTTATACTGTCGAGATAATGCTCGCGCGGCACCTCACCGAATACCTCCGAAACCTCCGCGCCGCATACCGCAAAGCCCACCTCGCGTATTACCGTAAAATGCGCCGCAAGGTCATAGTCCTTGCCGTGCATACGCTCGGCAAAGCCCTCGGTGTCGCTCAGCGCGTCCTCGCGGTAGGCGATGGAATAATGCAGCTCAAACGGCGTGGGATACACGAAGCTTTTGCAGTGCTCCGACAGCACAACGCTCATCTCAAAGCCCTTTTCGGGCGCGTACTGTTCAAGCTTCATAAGAACTGTTATCAGTGCTGTTTTTTCATTAAGCGACAGCGGCTCATTCACCGCTGCAATGAAATCAATATCGCTTGTCTTTTCGTTATAGCACCCGAAAGCAAGCGAGCCGTGGACATAAATTCCCACAAGCTTTTCCCCGAGGATTACGCTGTATTCCGCGGATATTTTTTGGAGCAATTCTTTTGCTGTCATCAATTCCACCCGTATATATCATTTTGTCCGAAAAGCTGCTCAACATTCCTGCGAAGCTCTGCATTTTCGGGCTTTTGAAGCAGACCGTCATCGGACAGCAGCCTTTGTGAAAGCTCGTCAACTTCACACAGCACCTCTGCGTCGTCCGCAATGTCCGCAACCTTCATCGGCGGAAGTCCGTGCTGCTGCCTGCCGAAAAAGTTACCCGGTCCGCGAAGCGCAAGATCCTGCCTTGCTATCTCAAAGCCATCGGCAGTCTTTACCATAGCGTCGGTGCGCGCCTTTGTGTACTCGCTGCCGTTGTCCGTCATAAGCACGCAATAGCTCTGCTCCGAGCCTCTGCCGACTCTTCCGCGAAGCTGATGAAGCTGCGAAAGCCCGAACTGCTCCGCATTCTCGATAAGCATTACATTTGCATTCGGAACATCTATTCCAACCTCGATAACGGTAGTCGAAACCAGCAGCTTAAGCTCATTATCGCGGAATTTCCGCATGACCTCGTCCTTGTCCGCCTGCTTCATCTTGCCGTAGAGCAGCCCGGCAGGGATATCGCGAAATTCGTTCTCGCAAAGCCTGTTGTAATATTCGATAGCGCTCGCTTTTTCGCTGCGCGTGTTCTCGCTCTCCTCGACCAGCGGACATACGATATACGCCTGTCTGCCCTCTGCAATATGCTTTTTTATGAAGTTATATATCCTCGGTCTGAACGAGGTATCCACCGCATAGGTCTTAATCGGTATCCTGCCCTTTGGCATTTCATTCAGCACCGAAACATCAAGGTCGCCGTAGACTATCAGCGCGAGCGTTCTCGGGATAGGCGTTGCAGACATAGCAAGTATGTGCGGAGCAATTCCCTTTTCCGCAAGAGCAGAGCGCTGCGCAACTCCGAAGCGGTGCTGCTCATCGACTATGACAAGACCCGTGTTCTTTGTGACCGAGGTCTTTTGTATCAATGCCTGAGTGCCTACAAGGACATCTATCTCGCCGTTTTCGGCAGCCTCGCGGACGTCCTTTTTCTGCTTTGCCGTAAGACTTCCCGAAAGCAATTCTACTCTCACGCCGAGCGAGCCAAGCATTTTCTCGAATGTAACATAATGCTGTCTTGCAAGCACCTCCGTCGGCGCCATAACAAGCGTCTGAAAGCCGTTGAGATAAGAGAAATAAGCCGCTGCCGCCGCAACCAAGGTCTTGCCGCTGCCAACGTCACCCTGCAATAGCCTGTTCATGGGGTAGATACGCTTCATGTCCGAAATGCAGTCAGATATTGCGCGAAGCTGTGCGCCTGTCGGCTCAAAGGGCAGCGCGTCATAGAAAGACGCAAGGCTCTTTTCGCTCATCACCGCGCCGCTCAATGTCCTGCCGCGGCTGCGCATGAGGGAAAGCCCGAGCTTCAAGGTCAGCAGCTCCTCAAAAACCAGCGCACGTCTTGCCTTGGTGTATTCCTCGCGGCTTTTCGGGAAGTGTATCTTCTGCACCGCCTCAGCTTTTGTCAGCAGCGAGTATTTCTCCCTGATATGCCGGGGGAGCGCCTCCTGCTGCTTTACCATAGTGAGCGCGGTCTTAATATTCTGCGACACCATGTTGTTCGTAAGCCCTGCGGTGAGCGGATATTTCGGCAGCAGACCGCCCTCGCCAACTCCCACAAACATCGGTGACGACACCTGTATTCCGATAAGGTCGCCCGTTATCTTGCCGTAAAACAGGTATTCCTCGTTTTCTTTCAGCTTTTCAAAGGTGTACTTCGCATTGAAGAAAACGGCTGTAATACTGCCTGTTTCGTCAGTCAGCACAGCCTTGTATATCGCCATTCTCGCATACTCGCTGAAAGGCGATATCTTCCTTGCCACAAACGCACGAAAGGCGCAGACCTCGCCGGGCTGCACCTGTGCAATGGAGCGCGGCGCGGTAAAGTCAACATAATCCCGAGGATATAGCTCGACAAGCTGCTCCACCGTTTCCACGCCTATTTTTTTGTATAATTCAGCTCTTTTTGGGCCAACGCCCTTAAGATATGTTATATCCATCAAAGCACCTTTCGCAAGGCTTATTCTACGGAAATGATATAGTAATATACAGGCTGTCCGCCGTTTACAAGCACGATATCAATATTATCGCTGATCTTAGAGCGCAGCTTCTCGTATGCCGCCTCAGCGTCCTCATCGCTCACATCTGAGCCGTAGATCACAGTGATGTAGCTGCTGGAGGAGGTAACAAGGCGCTTTGTGAGCTTTACAAGCGACTTTGTAACATCTGTTTCTGTGAATACGATCTTGCCGTTATCCATAGCAAGTATCTCGCCCTGCTTGATCTTGTGACCATCGTACTCGCTGTCGCGCACAGCAAAGGTGATCTGACCGCTCTGTACATTGCCCATAGCCTCGGTCATGCCGCTTCTGTTCTGAACAAAATCGGAGCTTGGGTCAAATGCCATCATAGCAGTTATTCCCTGTGGGATAGTTCTGGACTGGAGCACGCATACATTTCTGTCAGCAAGCTTTACAGCCTGCTCGGCAGCCATGATGATGTTCTTGTTATTGGGAAGCACGAATACATTGTGTGCAGGGGTCTGTCCGATAGCCTCGAGAATGTCCTCTGTGGAGGGGTTCATAGTCTGACCGCCGCGAACGACATTGTCAACACCGAGGTCACGGAACAGCGATTCAAGTCCTGCGCCTGCCGCTACCGCAACAAAGCCCATGTCCTTTTCAGGCTTTACGGGAGCCTTTCTGTTGCTCTGTGCAGCCTCGTCAGCCTTGATGATGTTGTTGTGCTGCTCGCGCATATTCTCGATCTTCATCTTGGTAAGCTCGCCGAACTTCAGACCCTCCTCGATAGCCTTACCGGGGTGGTTAGAGTGAACGTGCACCTTGATGATATCATCATCGTCAACCACTACAACGCAGTCGCCGATAGTTTCAAGGAACGCTCTCAGCGCAGTAGCGTCATTTGCGTTCTGCTTCTTGTTTACGATAAACTCTGTGCAGTACGCGAATGTGATCTCCTCCTGCACCGCACCCGAAGCCGCAACAGCAGCAGGAGCGGAGGGCTTAACCTCGCTGTTGGAGGTGATGATCTGACCGCCGCCGATAACCTCCATCATACCCTCAAGGATAACGATAAGTCCGCGTCCGCCTGCGTCAACAACGCCTGCTTTTTTCAGCGCAGGAAGCATTTCGGGAGTCTTGGCGAGAGTCTTTTCAGCCTCGGCAATGTATGCTTTCAGAAATCCAGCCGCATCGCCGCCCTCTACACCGAGAGAAACAGTATTCTCATAAGCCTCTCTGGCTACCGTGAGGATAGTTCCCTCTGTGGGCTTCATTACCGACTTGTAAGCCGCGTCAACACCGAGCTTGAACGCATCGGACAGATCCTTTGCATCAGCCTCGCTCTTTCCTGCAAGACCCTTTGACAGACCTCTGAAAATAAGCGACAGGATAACGCCCGAGTTTCCTCTTGCGCCGCGCAGCATTGCCGAAGCGACAGTTTTCGCAGCGTCGCCCGCAGTGATCTCAGCACTTGCATTCTTCATCTCAGCAAGAGCCGCGCCTATAGTCATCGACATATTTGTACCTGTATCGCCGTCAGGAACGGGGAATACATTAAGCTCGTCAACTGCCTGTCTTTGATTTGTGATGTTGTTAGCTCCCGAAATGACCGCATCTCTGTAGAGCTTTCCTGTTATCTTCATTTCCGAATGATTCCTTCCTTGTATATATAGTGCTTTTCAAAAACCTTTTTTCTCGCCCGTACAACGGGACTTTTCGACGTTTTTTCTTACGTTCTTATTCCGTCAACGTAAACATTTACTCGTTCAACAGAGATGCCTGTGTTTTCTTCCACAACATAGCGCACCTTGTTCATAATACTCTTTACCACCGCGCCGACATTCACACCATACATAACAGTGATGTGAAGCTCCACCACCAGCTTATCCTTGCCAACACGCACGTCAATGCCAGTCACAGGCTTCTTCCCTTTTCTGAACGGAAGCGAAGCCAGAATCGTCTGCTTTGCGCTGCCGATGTTCATCTGAACTACGCCGAAACAGCTTGTTACCGTGTTGCTGATGAGGGACATGAAATAATCCTGCGAAATGGTTATCTCGCCAAGATGATTTTTTACTCTTATCATAACTTCCTCCTTAAATTTATATTAAGCAAATAATATACCGTTTTCAGTGGGGCAGCATACCGATGTAAAATTCATCGGGAAGCTTTGCGCAGCCTTTGCAGCAGCCGTTTCGTCCGAAAAAACGCCGAACACAGCCGCACCGCTGCCTGTAAGCATTGCACCCATAGCGCCCGCTTCGATGAGCCGCGCTTTTATAGCCTCAATGCGCTCGTCTGCATAGAGCACTTCAAAGGCATTATACATTTTATCCGCGAAGCCGCCGTCCGAAAGGCTTTCCGAAAACTCCGAAAAGTCATTGCGCGCAGCTATCGGAGCGCTGTCATACTTTCTGTAAGCCTCACCCGTAGGGCAGGTAAAATCGGGCATTACAACAAGGAAAGCGCAGCCCTTGACTTTCGGCGCGTCGGAAATCAGCTCGCCTATGCCCTTGCATATCTTAGTGCCTCCTGCAAGACAGAACGGCACGTCCGCGCCAACAGACAGCGCTGTTTCAAACAGTCTTTCTCTGTCAAGCGCGCCGAAATGCTTATTGAGAGCAGCCAGCACAGCCGCAGCGTCCGCGCTGCCCCCGCCCATTCCCGCGCCGCTCGGGATACGTTTTTGTATTGAAATATGCACCTTAGCCTTTATGTCTGCCGCATTGAGATAAGCTCTTGCCGCTTTGTACGCGATATTACGCTCATCAGAGGGAATATCCGCCCTGTCGCAGGACAGCTCTATCCCATCGCCATCGGTTATGTCTATATCCAGCACATCGGACAGAGTTATGCTCTGCATGACGGTTTCAAGCAGATGATAGCCGTCCTCGCGCGTGCCGACTATATCAAGATACAGATTGAGCTTTGCATTGGCAATTACAGTCACTTCTTTATTTCCTCAAGAAACTCTCTGATACGTCCGAGAGCTGTTGTTAAATGCTGTACCGAATATGCATAGGAAACTCTCACAAAGCCCTCGCCGCTTTCTCCGAATGCGTTTCCGGGTACTACTGCGACTTTCTTATCATATATCAGCCTCTCGCAGAACTCCGCAGAGGTCATACCCGTGGACTTTATACATGGGAACACATAAAACGCGCCCTCAGGCTCAAAGCAGTCAAGTCCCATATCATTGAAGCCCTTGACAAGCAGACGGCGGCGCATATCGTACTCCTCCACCATCTTGTCTACCTCCTCGCGGCATTTCGTCATTGCGACGATAGCAGCATACTGGCTGACCGTAGGGCTTGACATGATGCAGTACTGATGAAGCTTCAGCATCTGCTTCATGACAGGCTGAGGTCCTGCGGCATAGCCAAGTCGCCAGCCCGTCATTGCGAAAGCCTTGGAAAAACCGTTGATAACGATAGTTCGCTCACGCATATCGGGAAGCTCCGCAAAGGAAACGTGCTTTTCGCCGTTGTAGGTCATCTCCGAGTATATCTCATCGGACAGCACCATTATATTGGTGTCCTTTATTACCTCCGCGATAGCCTCAAGATGCTCGCGGCGCATAACAGCACCCGTAGGATTGTTCGGGAACGGCAGCACCAGCGCCTTTGTCTTAGGAGTGATCTTCTCCTTTAAAGCCTCTGCAGTAAGGCGGAAATTATCCTCGCGCTTTGTGACGATAGGAACAGGAATACCGCCGCACATCGACACGATAGGCGAATAGCAGACAAAGCTTGGCTCAGGCACCAGCACCTCGTCGCCTACTGCCACCAGCGCACGCAGCGCCATGTCTATAGCCTCACTGCCGCCGACGGTAACGATTATCTCGTTGTCGGGGCTGTACTCTGTATGGATAGTTTCAAGCAGATACTCCGAAATAACACGGCGAAGCTCAGCAAGACCGCTGTTTGCAGTGTATGCAGTCTTTCCTTTTTCAAGCACTCGGATAGCCTCCTTGCGGACAGCCCACGGAGTCTTGAAATCAGGCTCGCCGACGGAAAGGGAGATAACTCCCTCTACCTGCTGTGCAATATCAAAAAACTTTCTTATTCCCGACGGCTGGATACCGGTTATCTTGTCGGGAATTATTTTTTCGTAATCTATCACGGAGATACCAAGCTCCTTTCGTCGGTAGTATCCTCGCTGAACACATGGTTCTTCTCCTTGTATCTCTTGAGGATAAAGTGTGTAGCGGTGGAGATAACGCCGTCCAGCGCGGAAAGTCTTTCCGATACAAACAGAGCCACCTTACGCAGAGATGTGCCTTTTACCGTCACAGAAAGGTCGTATGCGCCGCTTAAAAGGAACACGCTGTCGACCTCGTCATACTCCATGATGGTGTGTGCAAGGTCGTCAAAGCCCTTTCCCTTCATGGGAGCGACCTTTATTTCGATTATAGCGGTAACGCGTGTTTCGTCCACGCTTTCTTCGTTTATGATAGCGGTATAGCCCATAAGTATACCGTCGCTTTCAAGCTGTTTGATCTCGGCGGCGACTTCCGCCTCGGTAGAGCCGAGCATCGCGGCGAGCTCCGCGTTGGAAAGTCTTGCGTTCTGTCTTAATAAATCCAGCAGCTTGTTCATAGTGTTGTCCTCCGTTAAATAGTAATGAAAACAGGTTTTTTCCTGCTAAATACACAAATTTCAGAAAACCCGATGTCTTTCAGCATGGAGATGCACTGCGGAATATCCGCTCCCACATCTTCCACTCTGTGAGCGTCTGAGCCGACAGTTATCAGCTTGCCGCCCTTATCGCGGTAGCGCTGTATATATTCCGCGCTCGGCATGGGGGCATGAAGTCCCTTGCGTATACCCGAGGAGTTTACCTCAAGCGCGATATCGCTTTTAATGATAACATCAAGTATCTCGTCTATCACAGCCGAATATCTGCCGATATCAAGCTCTCCGCCGCCGACATCGCCGCTTATAAAGCGCATAGGAAACGTCATGTGGGACAGCGAGCAGAATTTGCCCCATTTTGCGAGAGCAAGCAGCTCCTCGAAATATTCGTCAAGATAAGCGTATTTTACCGCCTTGTCATTGGGCAGAAGATCAACGCGCTTGTAGCTTTTTGTCCTGTGCTGCGAGCCAAGCACGAAATCATAGTCGTATTTCTGCAATATCTCCTCCGCCTGCGGCAGATCATACAAAGGCTGTCCAAGCTCCGCACCGAAATAAACGTTCATTCTGCCGTCATATTCCGCTTTAAGAGCTTTGTAGACCTCAAAGGAGCGCTCCATAGCCTCGGCATAATGCCAGCTTTCCAGCTTTTCATTCTCAATATGGTCTGTCAGTGTAAAATGCTTTATTCCAAGCGCAAACGCGCGCTTTGCCATTATTTCGGGAGAGTCGTTGCCATCGGGAGATAATGTCGAATGTGTGTGGCAATCAACAGGAATTGCCAAAATGTTGTCTGTACTCAATTCTTTTGTCCTTTATTTTTCACCGCCGACGAAATTTTACACATAAATCTTATTCCGCAGACAGTTTTTTTATTATTTTATCACAAATTTTTAATTTTGTCTATGAATACATTTACTTTTTCTGAATTTTTTAGTATAATAGATAAGAAATATTAAAATTAAGGTATGCAGGCGGTGATTTTATACAATCAGCACACACCCGTCATGCAGCAAGGAGGACAAAATGAGAGCAGTTGTAGCTGTTATCGGTAAGGACACTGTAGGTATTCTGGCAAAAGTCAGCGGTATCTGCGCAGAATGTAAGGCAAATGTAATGGACGTTACACAGACCATCATGCAGGATCTGTTTGCAATGACCATGATGATCGAGATCTCCGATCTTACCATCGACTATGTTGATTTTGCCGACAAGCTTACAAAGGCAGGCAATGAGATGGGGCTTCAGGTGCACGTGATGCATGAGGACATCTTCAACGCTATGCACAGAATTTAAGGTCAAACCTTACAAATAATGCACGCACATTATTTGCGCGGTATTGCCCTTTGAAAAAACAAAAAACAAGGAGAAAATCATGCTTAATTCAGGCGATATACTTGAAACGATAAAGATGATACAGGAGGAGAACCTTGATATCCGTACCATCACAATGGGTATCTCCCTCATAGACTGTATCGACAGCGACGAGAACCGTGCCTGCGACAGAATTTATGACAAGATGATGCGCAAGGCTGAAAACCTCGTAAAGACAGGCGAGGATATCGAAAAGCAGTACGGTATCCCGATCATCAACAAGAGAATTTCCGTAACCCCTATCTCCATCGTTGCCGCTGCAACTCACAGCAAGAACCCCGTAAAGTTCGCTAAGACACTTCAGCGCGTTGCTGAGGGTACAGGCGTAAACTACATAGGCGGCTACTCTGCACTGGTACACAAGGGCTTCGCAGCAGGCGATCTGGAGCTTATCAACTCCATTCCCGAGGCTATGGCCGAAACCTCAAACGTATGCAGCTCCGTAAATATCGGCTCTACAAAGGCAGGTATCAACATGGACGCGGTTTCTATGATGGGTAAGGTAGTATACGACGCTGCCGAGGCTACAAAGGATAATTTCTGCTTCGGTGCAGCCAAGATCGTTGTATTCTGCAACGCTCCCGAGGACAACCCCTTCATGGCAGGCGCATTCCACGGCGTAGGCGAGTATGATACAGAGATAAATGTAGGCGTTTCGGGTCCCGGCGTTGTAAGGGCGGCTATCGCAAAGCACCCCGAGGCTAATATGACAGAGATCGCGGATATCATCAAAAAGACCGCATTCAAGATCACACGTATGGGTCAGCTCGTTGGTACACAGGCAAGCCGCAGACTGGGCGTTCCTTTCGGAATCGTTGATCTGTCGCTCGCTCCCACACCTGCTGTGGGCGACTCCGTTGCTCATATCCTTGAGGAGATCGGTCTGGAAAGCTGCGGCACTCACGGCACAACAGCCTGCCTCGCTATGCTCAACGACGCAGTAAAGAAGGGCGGCGTAATGGCTTCCTCGCACGTCGGCGGTCTTTCGGGCGCGTTCATTCCCGTATCCGAGGACGCAGGCATGATCGACGCTGCTGTTTGCGGCTCGCTGTCACTTGATAAGCTTGAAGCCATGACAGCGGTCTGCTCCGTAGGTCTTGATATGATCTGTATCCCGGGCGATACTCCCGTTGACACCATCTCCGCCATCATCGCGGACGAGGCTGCTATCGGCATGGTAAACAGCAAGACGACTGCTGTCCGTGTAATTCCTGCGATCGGCATGAAGGAAGGCGATATGCTGGAATTCGGCGGTCTGTTCGGAAGCGGCCCTGTCATGAAGATCAACAAGTACTCTTCCTCCAAGTTCATCAGCCGCGGCGGCAGAATCCCTGCCCCCATGCAGAGCCTGAAGAACTGATATTCGCATATTATAGCTACAGCCCGAGAACTTCTCGGGCTGTTTTTATATAAAAATCGGTTTCATCGGCTTATCTCGTAGTATTTTACTTCGCACTGCTCATCTGAGCCGAATTTCTTCTGTGCTATATAGTTCCTCAAATGGGTCATACCGCATTTTTCCATGACCTTGCCTGACGCAGGATTAGCAACATCATGACAAGCGCCCACCTTTTCAAAGCCGCACCTGAACAGCTCGCCGATCACTGCTTTTACAGTTTCCGTCATTATGCCCTTTCCCCAATAGTCATACGCCAGTACATAGCCTATTTCAGGGACGCCTTCGTCATTTTCGCCAACTACGTCAATACAGCCTATCGGCTCGTCGGTATTCTTCAGCGTGATAGCCCAGCTGTATTCCGCTTCAAGGCACATTTGCAGATATCCTTCTGTTTCATCAATACTTTTATGCGGATACCAGCGGCAGTATCTTGCAACTCGCTCATCACAGGTCCAGTTTTTGTACATAGCTTGTGCATCTCCCGATTGAAACGGACGTAGGATAAGTCTTTCCGTGTGCAATATGCTCATTGATAAAACTCCTTTCGTAATACATTATACTGATTTTACTCCTTTTGCAGAAATATGTCAAGCGAAAGCCTGTCATATTTGTCCGTAAGAGAGCATATATTGCTACAAAAACGACCATCACTCTGCTTACGGAGGTATATATCATGCGTATGATAACATTTACAAAAAAGAAGATAAAAAGAGTTGTGGCGATCTCCTCAATGGCTGTCGCGGCTGTTGCGGTGGGCGCTGTGGCTATAGTCACCTCGGTGGGAACGCAGGCGGCAGGCAAGATGCTCCCTATCTACAGTGTAGACAGGAGCGACAACAAGATCGCGCTTACATTCGACGTGGCATGGGAGAACTCCAACACCGAAGAGCTTATCGAGATCCTTGACGAGTTCGACGCAAAGGCTACTTTTTTCATCACAGGCGACTGGTGTGACCGTTATCCCGAGGACGTGGAGATGTTCCACAACGCAGGGCACGAGATACAAAACCACTCCGACCAGCACCCGCACGTTGAGGGCATCAACGTAAACGACCTTATCTCCGACACCAAGGAATGCTCGCGCAAGATCGAGATGATAACAGGTGAAGAGCCTACTCTCTACCGCGCGCCCTACGGCGAGTACGACGACTCGATGCTCACAACGATAGAGGGCATGGGAATGAAGGTGATCCAGTGGGACGTTGAAGCACTTGATACAGATGGAAAACCGCTCCACGAGCCGATTTAGGCTGTGGAGCGGTTTGTTTTATAATACCAGTCGTTCATATTTATATGCATCTACCTCAGAGAATTCATCGCTGCTATAAAAGCGGGAATATTCCTTGATCTCTGTTGATTCGGGAAATATCTGAGGGCAATCTGCTTTCGTCATTCTGTCCATCAGAGCTTCATAATCATATTGCAGTGTCAGAAACTGACGATCACTGTTCAGAAAAGCAGTCAGAGCGGCTTTCAACCCCTCGCGCATAGGAGTGAATCTTGTGATCCCACACAGCTTTCCGGCTTTTTCACTGTTGAAGCTTCGGTCAAACAAACGATCATATTTTGTATTGTATCCGCCTTCGAAGCATTGCTCTACAAGTGGGAAGCTCTCAGTGGTGTATATATTGGCTGTTTTACCCAACACATCTGTGTAAAGCTTCAGTATCTCAAGCCATGTCATAGTTTCTTCTGTAGCGATATGCACTGTTTCACCAAAAGCTTCTGATTTACCCATGAGATTGGAAATACCATACGCAACATCTTTTCCGCTTGTCAGCGCCGTCCTTTTCTGCAATATCTCCCTGCGTATCACCAGAGGCTTGTCGTTCAGCAAGCGATAAAGCCACTGTTCCTTTTCGTATACACCCAGCTGAAGCCTTGCAGGGCTATATGTTATATACGGGCGTATTATAGTATAGTTGTTTTTGCCTGAGCTTCTGAGCATATCCTCCTGACGTGCTTTTCTGAGCGCATAACGCTGCGTACCAAGGAACTCCAAGTCCTCTGTGGTATCAAGCAAACGCGGGTGCTCCTCTGTTATAGGCGCATCAGAATCTGCATATACCCTTGCAGAGCTCAGGAATACATAATGCTGTGTACTACCAAGCAAAAGAGCATGCCTGTCCAAAAACTCCTGATAGCCATAGTTCATAAAGTCCACAATAACATCATAACGAGATTTAAGAACAGATGTAATAAAGCTCTCGTCGCGCGCATTTCCCTGAATAAAGTGAACATTATCACAATGAGCGTCATGCTTTGCTCTTGATGTTACGTAAATATCCCATGCTCCGCTTTGCGCAAGAATATCTGTGAGATATTTGCCCATCGCACCTGTGCCGCCCAGTATCAATGCAGTTTTCATCGTTCTAGCTCCATTTCGTTTAAAACAGGCTGTATCTCAGCTTCCAGATAGCGGTAGACAGAAAGAAGATGCTCGCCATCATTCTTCATGTCGGTAAACACCTCAAGAAAAACAGGTGCGTCATGCTCGCGGCTGACAAAGCTGTTCAAAGCAGTTTCAAGAGACTCCTTGCTATCCGCACAGAGATACTCGTAGCCCTGAGATTCTGCCCAGCCCTTTGCTTTTCTGCTATGCGCAGCTCCTATGTGCTGATCTATTGTAGGAATGGCATTGCTGTCGGGCATGATATGAAATTCCGCTCCGCCGCCGTTGTTTATAAGCATGATACGAATATTGTTTTTTCTGTGCTTTATAGCAATAGCGTTCATGCCGTAGAAAAAGCTCAGATCGCCTATAACAAGAAATGCAAGCTCATCTGTTGAAATAGCTTGTCCCATAAATGTCGGCAGGCAGCCGTCTATTCCAAAAGCATTGACATTGCTGTATACCTTTACAGACGGATCAAGCTGATAAAACTGCATCAGCCTTGTGTTATTTAAAATGCTGAGGTGCAGCACGGAGTTTTCGGGGATACACTTTGCAAATTCGCCGACAGTATAGAAATTGTTGAACTCCATCTCAGGCAAAACAGCCGCATCCTCTATGCGCTTCCATCTGTCCAGATAATCGCTGCTTTTCGTGTCGCTGTCGCTGAGAGCCGCCATTTTCTCGAAGAACACCGACGGCTTGCAGTCAAACAAAGCTGTCTGGCTTTTGAATACATCCTTGACCTGACCGAAAGGCTCGATCGACCAATGCTCAAATTCTCCTTTATGAGCCTTGAATATATCCTTGATACGTTCCTGGAAGTTGCAGCCGAACGTGATTATTATTTCAGGTATAAGCGGTGCTATCGTGCGCGGATCCAATGCTTTTATAGTGCTTTCAGCAAACACCGTTTGTTTGCAGCGGTAATTCGCAAGATTATCCATAAGCAGCACGGCGTTATGCTTTTCAAAGAAATCGTCAAGAGCTGCCCTTGTTCTTTCATTGACATTAGAATGCTGTCCCATAACGACCAGAACGCGCTTTGAGGCATTGAGCCGTTCAGACATAGCTCTCCATTTCGCGTCATCATCTGTTGGAATATATTTGATCTTTCTTACATCATCAGCCTTTTTATAGGTGATACTTCCATCCACAAGGTCGTTCTGTCCTCCGATCAAAGGAACATTTATATGGACAGGACCTGTTTCATACTGGTTTAACGCGATCAAAGCCTCGTTAATAAGCCTTGTGCAGTACCAGACATCGTCATCGTCCTTGATGACCGGTAAAGAAACACTCTTTCGGCATACACTTGTAAATATGGCAGGCTGGTCGATCTTCTGTGTTTCAAGCTGATTCAGCGTATACGGACTCCTGTCAAATGTGATAACGACAAGCGGAGCATTAGAATAATACGCCTCTGTTACACCTGAAAGATAATTAGATGCGGCAGTACCACTGGTACATACTATAGCAACAGGCTCATTTCCCTGCTGGCAAAGACCCAATCCAAAAAATGCAGCATTTCTTTCGTCAACCACCGAAAAACAGCTGAACGCATCATCGACCTCAACCGCTGACACGAAAGGTATATTGCGCGAACCGGAAGACAATACCAATTTTGATATTCCGTACTGCTTAAGAAGTGAAATAAGGATTTCATTACTGATATACGACATATTATTCTCCTATTGTGAATGTATTTATAAAATGCTGTCGTCCGTGTAATTCACGTATTGTTCGGGAATAAGATCAATGTCCTCGGCGTAATTCCGCCTGCACCATGCCACATTTTTCCTTTTAACCTTTGCCGGTATTCCAACTGCTATGCAATTGTTAGGGATAATGCCTTTCACCAAGCTGCACGCTCCGATTATCGAGCCTTTTCCTATCTTAGAATCTCCAAGCACCACGGTCCTTGTTCCGATCCAGACATGATCCGAAATCACCATTTTCAGTGTCTTATTACCTGCAATCGACACATTCAGGGCTTTTCCTGTTTCTATATCAAAAATCACATGACCATCATTTGTGCGCGCATGAAAATCGTTGCTGATACAGCAGTCACAACCAATGGAAATGCTTGTGTAAACATGGGCCAGAATCAGGCAGTCGCGGCCTATCGAAGACCTGTCGCCTACCGAGATATGCGCACTCCTCATAGTGCTTACCCTGCCTCCCAGCACCTCGCTGTCGTCTCCGAAGTGCATAACGGAGGTTTTATATAACGTCAAGAGAACGTCTCCGCCAAAGCTTACATTATCTTCTATGTTCAGAGTGCTGTTGCTGTCACAGGAAATACAGACAGCTCCGCCCGCACTGAACGAGCGTCCGATCTTTATTGCCGCGCCATAACCCTTAAAGGTGATACTGAGCTTCTGAGAAAGCTTCGGCTCTCCCTCGAACACTACCGTATTCCCGTATTCGTCGGCATAGTTGCCGTCGATCTCTGCTGTCACGGGAGCGTGCACAGGATACACATAATCCTTTTCGGCGAGAAGTCCGCTTTCTGTCAGCTGCCTGTGCATCTTTTCGCTATGCAGCGCTGTCACAATAAGATAATGCTCCGATGCAGCGCATGAGGAAAAATACCTTGAAGCAGTCATTATGCTATCATCATACTGAGCCATGTCATCATCAACGTAAAATGCTACGGGAATACCACTTTCACGAAGATATTCCGTAAGATCGTCCTGATAATCTCCATAGCCCCAGATCACGATTTTTCTGCCATGCGAATATTCTTTCACGCACCTTGATATCTCATTGAATTCATAACTTATCGCGCCCATATAACCCTCATAGTGTATTGCTTGTGATGACCTTATTACTGGATTCAATATAATTCAGGATTCTCTCGTAATCATCGAAATAGTCAATCTCAGACCAGAAAAGGCCATTGATATCTACGGTGTTTATGCTTCGCTCCTCCGTCATGCTGTAAAGCACGTTTTCCCACCACTTGTCATGCTTAAGCTCGTCGATCATTTCATCAAGCCTGCCAATAAAGCACGGCAGGAAAGACTTATCAAGCTTTGCAAGGCCGACATACTCACCGCTTCTGTCTCTCAACGGAAGCTCCTTGCCGTATTTCTTCAGGCTTCCGCTGTCGGTGGTCTGAAAGAAATAATCACCTATCTCAGTTCTTGTCTTGTCGATTGCCATTACATTATCATGTTTCTGCGCCAGAACAAGCTCCAATATCTCTTCAGAAATGAATACATCAGCATTCATGATTATCATGTCATCGTCCATGAAATCCTTCGCGAACCAAAGGCTTGCTATGCTGTTTGTAACATTGTAGAACGGATTGTTAAAATAGGTTATTTCCAGGCCATTAAGTGCCTCGTAAATCTTATTCTTTTCATATCCCACGCAAACACAGCACTCTATGCCGCGTCCCATAAGCATTTCCACTGTATACCTGATCAGCGGAACTCCATCGATCGGAAGTGTGCTTTTAGGTACCTGCTCGATCATTCGTGATATTCTTGTGCCTTTGCCTGCGGCTAATAATACTGCTTTCATTTTTACCTCCATATCGCTTAGTTCAGATCTGCAATTATCGCCTTCATGGCTTCGATAAGCTCATCATAATCCCCGAGCGAAAGATCACCGATATGCGATACTCTTATCTGATACTCTTCCATGCTGCCGCCCGTAGGATTTACTACCATACCGTACTTTTCGGCAAGCTCCAGATATAAAGTTCTTGCTATCGGTCTATCGAAAACAACAGGTGTAATAGCATTTGACAGCGGATAATCAGGAATGCTTCCGCCTATCTCAGAAAGGCGGTTTCTGAAATACCTTGCGCGTTCATCTATTTCTCCGAGATGCCGTTCGATACCCTTTTCTTTAAGATAGAGGAGAAAATCGTGTATCTCGTACATAATGCCTACCGCGGGAGTAAAGGGTGTTTGGCCTCTCAATATATTTCTGTCATAGTCCTTGAAATCAAAATAGAGAGTAGCAGGCGAATTCTGCATGACACGCTGTGTAAAGGTTTTGTCATTGACCGCAACCACCGAAACACCAGGGGATACGCACAAGCCCTTCTGCGAGCTCATTATCGTCACATCTACGCCAAACTTATCCATGCTGTATTCATCGCAAAGGAACGAGGTTATCGCGTCAACCACAAGAACACAGCCGTTGCGCCTGCAGAATGCACTGATGATATTTATGTCGTACAGCTGACCTGTCGAAGTCTCATCGAGATTCACCAGAAAGCCCGTGTAGCCTTTTCCGTCATATTCGGCAAGAATGCTCTCGGTAAGCTGAGCGCCCTGTCCGAGTGCGATATCTGTATGAGAGATTCCATGGATCTCACATATCTGCGAAAAGCGTTTTCCAAATGTTCCTCCGGCCACAACAAGTAGTTTGTCGTCCTTGTTGAACACGTTTATTACAGCAGCCTCCATTGCGGCTGTGCCCGATGCTGTAAGGTACATGCAGTGCGTGGACGAGTCTGTATCCAATGCCCATTTAAGCAGCGCATCTGTTTCCAGCATCATTTCAGAGAATGAGCGGTTTCTGAAATACGGCACCTGCTCCGCTTTCTGTTTCAATGTGCGTTCGTACATCTGAACAGGGCCTATTGTAAATAGTTTCATTGTTCTTCCTGCCTGAAAAATTTATTCGATATTCAATGCCGTCTTTAAGTAGCGCAACGATCCTTCGCGTTCCTTTAACAACCTGTCCCATACATCTACGTAATCTATAACAGGCTGCTCCTCGCCGTCAGCGGTCACCTGTAACCGCTCATTCAGTCCTGCCATCTCCATAAGCACCTTTATCTTATTGCTGCAGTCCGCACGCGAAAACACATAGAATTCGCGTCTGAACTGCATTGCGAAGATCGCTCCATGATAGGAATTGGTTACAACGAACTCCGCATTCTTTACCAGTCCGAGGAACTCATCCACGCCTGTGTTGTACGCCATTTTGTGCTTGTAGAAATGCTGTATCCTAAGACTTATCTCAACCACCCTAAGCTTGTGTTTTTTTGCAAGCTTATCAGCAAACTTTATCATTTCGGAGTTGTATGTCCTGGAATACAACAAAATATATGGTCTGTCCTGCTGAGGCTCTGAAACAATTCTTTCG
Organism: uncultured Ruminococcus sp.; assembly: GCA_964435155.1. Lineage (GTDB taxonomy): Bacteria > Bacillota > Clostridia > Oscillospirales > Ruminococcaceae > CAG-115. The sequence continues at coordinate 52,709 of CAYSYF010000008.1, forward strand.
TAGTCGCTCCTGTCCAACAGCAATGTAGGATCTATCGTCTTGTTTATCGAAAGCTCAGTACAGCTGTCGATAATGCCGATGTTATTTGTCTCTCGCATGGATATGTGAGAAAAATTTCGAAGCACCTCTGTAAGCCTTTTACGGTCTGCTTCCACAAAAGGTCTGTCACCAAGGCTTGGCGAATACGATATGTTATGCTTGCCGTGCATACACTCGAAATCCGCAAAAAATCCTTTGTCAAAGCCCTCTGACTCATTTATATCCCATATAGTATCACTGCCGCAGATAAAGCCGTCGAACTCAAGCTCATTAAAATTATGGGAGGTATAAACTATGTCAGTTTTGTTGTAATGATCGTTCCAGAAATCATCGAATTTTCTGTTTGCCTTGCGTATTTGAGGATAGCTCAGGCGACAGCCAAGCCTACTGAGAAAACGACCATCACGCATATTTCTCAACGGATCGTTGATATCCTTTGTAAGCAAGGCGTCATTCCTATAATCAATAACCACATTATCAACGCCAAGCTTGTTGAGCGCCTGCTGAAGCGCATAACACTGCAGCATAGAGCCGAAATTGACAAAATTGAAATGTTTTGAATAGGTCACTATTCCGTATTTTTTCATAGTGGCTTATGTCCTTTGCTTATATTTGATCGTGATGCTCCTCAGCAAAGCAGTAGCAGCGATCCTTCTGTACGTTTTCATCATCAATGCTGAAAATAACGATATCGTTATTGCCGTGGCGTTTTTCGGGAGGCGGCAGCTCCATATAGTTGCCGTAACCAATCGTAAGCCATTTATCATAAAAGGCCGTTGCATAGTAATTCCTGTTTTCAAATTCCAGTTCAACAAGCTCCAGGACCCATTTTCGTTGGAAAAATTCAGGTCGGAACAGCTTTGACGGGAAAGAATAGTCTGTAACGCAACGATATCTGGGATCACTATACTTTTTAGCCATAGCATCAAAGCTCTTATAAACAAGCCTTTTCGGATACTTGTTCATCACCTTATAAACTGTACGCTTTATCGGATTTTTCTCATGCACACTTCCGACTATGGAGTAAAGCATCTTTTTTAAAAGTTTGCATTTTATGAGAACAAAGGTTCTCGCAACAGAATTGTTCGGTATACCGTCCGTCGGAAAAATATCCAGAAAAATTCCGTCATTCATGTTAAGATGATCTTGTCCCACTCTGACATATCGGGAGTAATTGTATCTGAGCTTTCCAAAATACCACGGATAATTCTTATCCGTTTTATGGGTCTGAAAAAAGAACTTATCTCCGTCGAGCTCCTGCTGACATACCTTGCAGAATCTCTCGTACTCTTTTCGCTCCATGCGAACATCAACATCATCATCCCATGGTATGAAACCCTTGTGCCTTACAGCGCCGATAAGTGTGCCGCCGCATATCATATATTTTATATCGTGCTTACGGCATATCCTGTCCACCTGATCCAGAAGTTCAACTTGAATCTCATGCGTCTGCTTCAGCTGTTGTTCATTTAGTTGCAGAACTTCCATTTGTTATACCCCCGCAGCCCTTTTGATCGCTTCATGCGTCTTTGCTCCGCAGCTGCCGTCAGTGTTGACCACGCTGGCCGTTGACGTTCTTATACGCTCTTCCTTCAATTCATCGCGGCCATCGCATATCATTTCCACAAAAGCGTCCACAGTCATGCCATCATTCATAAAATAATTAGAGAAATAATCCGTACATACGATCCTGCTGTTTCTGAAAGATGACGAACCGACAGTCAGAAGAGCAGGCTTCCCGGTGAATATGTATTGCATAACGATCGAACTATAATCGCTGATAAGCGCATCCGACAGCTTCATTGCTGAATGAACGGAGGGAGTATCGTCTATTATCACATTTCTGTGCATCTCCATAGCGCGGACAACATCAGAAAATTCCTTTGCCTGATGCGGACGCATAGATGTGATCGTAGCTTTCAGCAAAGGGTGCGGACGCCACAACAGGATCATATCCTCGGCCTCGTCAAAGCATTTCAGCAATTCCAGCATGGAAGCGCCCCAGTTCGGATCGTTAAGCAATCTCGAAATGGTGGAATTAAGCAGAAAGACTTTTTTGCCCTTGCAGCGCTCTGTCCATGCCTCGGGGATCTCCACGCTGTCCATTCCCGCAACGATATAGTCCAGCTTCGGACTGCCAAGCACCATGAATTTATGCTCCGGAATACCGCCTGCCATATAGTAACGCTTCTGGTTATGCGACGGCAGCACTATCCTGTCGACATACTTGAATGCGCTCGGAATACTATTCGCTACGGTCTCCACGCTTGCAAAATGGCCCGAAATATGATACGGCACATACACCAGCATAGGCGTATGCTTCTTAAGCTCAAATGAATAATATTCGGGGGCAACGCTGGTTACATAGTTACGGTTGTCATAAGGATTATGTATGTATATGATGTCAGGCTGATTGCTCTCAATGTCATACTCGGAATAATGTGTTATCGCAACATAATCAGGGAAATCCTTGCCCTCATAATGCATTTCAGCGAATGAGTGATCGGGTTTTCTGTCATAGTAAGGTATCGGAATAACACGCGCATTGCAGTCAGGGTCAGCATTGGCAGCACGCCATATACTTTCCAGAGAATCCCACATAGACGCTTTATAGGGCAGGAACACCACCTCAAGCTTTGCGGGTATCCCCTCTGCGGCTGCTTCAGCAGTCTTCAGCGACTCATCAAGTGCAGCTTTAGCTGCTTCTCCGCTGATCTCCTCGTTTATTGCGGTCTGATAAACCGCTTCGCAGTATTCCTCAAAAAACCTCAGTCCGCTAAAGCTGTCGCCTTCGATCTCATATATCTTATTTCCAAGATCAACAGCCGTATTCTGACAATCACAAAGCAGCTCATAAGCGTTCTGGCGCATGTCATTATCTATGTAATCCTTAACGACAATGTGAGCCTCGTATAAGGTCTTGAACACGTCCATAAGGTTTTCTTTCATTACTTTTCTCATAAGTACACCTCAACAAAAATAATCATATATGTTATATCGACAAAAAAGCATTTTTCTTTAGCAATTAAACCAATTTGAGTGGGCATCTCATCAGATGGATTGAATAGATATATCTATTTTTACAACAACAATAATAGAATTTCTACCAAACTAAAAGGAATGAGCCCGATGCAATACCGAGCTCATTCTCATATAATTTAATTTTTTTGTCTAAACTTTAGGGTTCACATCATAATTGCGGCGGTTGTTTTTATCAGAATCTCCACTGTATCTCCAGCCTGTCCTCCCACATAAGCACCTTTGCAATGAACTGCTCCGCTATCTGTCGTTTCACCTCAACAGGCATCTCGGGAAACTTGTCCAGCAGGGGTATGACTGTTTCATAGCTCTGACGCTGTTTCGGCTCGCCAAGCTTAGTAAGCTCTGCTTTGATGCTCTCGCGCTCCGCAATAAGCTTTCCCAGCTTTTCTTCAAGCACCTTTCCTATTACAGCAGTGGTTTCGGCTATCTTGCAAACGAGGTTGTCTATCTGCGAATCAAGCGTTTCAAGCTTCATTTTCAGCTTATTTGCTTTCGGCGAGGTCTGCGTTTTGCTCATGGGGTGCAGATCCCGTATTTCTTCGAATTTCTGTTTCAGTTCAGAATACACTGCCTGCTCTGCCGCCTCTATCTCAGGCTTGCCCGATATACCCTCACAGACATGGTGATTAGCCTTGCCTGAGCAGTAGAAATACGTCCCCGACATCACTCTCATAGCATAGCCGCACCTACCGCATTTCAGCAGACCCGTCAGCCATGAATACGAGCCGCTCCTGCCCTTTTTAAGCTGTGTATTTCCGTCAAGCTTGCGCTGTACATCAAGCCATACTGTGGAGGCAATAACGCCCTCATGCAGTCCTATCGACAGCACATGATCATGCACATCGGTATACTTGCGCTCGTTTGCTTCGCGCTTGCCGTAAAGGAAGCAGCCGCGCTCACCTGTAAAGCTTTCAACAGGATTTGCTATCTGCGCTCCCTTTTCCTTGAAATAACGGTACACCTCCATGTCAGCGCATACATACACAGGGCTTCTGAGCAAACGACTCAGCTTGCTGCTGTCCCAAAAAGCTCCCGCAGGCGAGGGTATCCCCTGCTTGTTCAGCGTACGCACGATATCTCCGAGAGAACAGCCGCCCTCGCGATAGGCGCTGAAAATATACTCTACTGTGGTCATGTCGCTGTTAGGCACAAGAACCGAGGTCTTTATACCGTCAAGCTTCGTGGGTATCTTATCAAAACCGTATATCGCCACTCCGCCGAGGTACAGCCCCTTTTCTCCTCGCGCGTAGTAGTTGTCCTTAACACGCAGCAGGATATTCTCGCGCTCAAGCTCCGCAAACACCATGATTATGCCGAGCATAGCCCTGCCTATCGCCGTTGAGGTATCAAAGGTCTCGACAGTAGAAGCAAACTCCACATTATACCTTTTGAACTCCTCCATAAGGTTGGAAAAATCATTGAGTGAGCGGCTTATTCTATCCAGCTTATAAACAACAAGCCTGTCTATCTCGCCTGTCCTTATATCTGCCATAAGCTTCTTGAACTGGGGTCGGTCGAGGTTCTTTCCGCTCCAGCCCTTGTCAGAGTAGACGCGGTACTCCTCATCGACGCAACGCTTGCAGGCTTCTATCTGCGTTTCAATCGAGATACTGTCTTTTTTGTCGATACTTTGTCTCGCATATATTGCGGTCATTTAACGTCCTCCCGAGATCAGTCTGCGCTCACATCTTCCTTGCTTATGTAACGGAGAAGCTCCTCGTATACGCGCTGTGCGGCGTCAAGCCGAAGCTGAACGCTTGAAGTTTCGGGGACGGTAGTAGTAATTATGTAAGTCATAACTGCGCTCCTTTCGATGTAAGCTGTTGATATAATATATTAGACTAAATCTAAAATATTACAGCTTGTACGAAATAAATATTGAAAAGTGCAACGACTAACCGCATGACTATGCACTTTTCCATCTATATCCACCGTCGACAGCATAGACTGGAAGGAGCCGACCCCCGAGCAAATAGTGACCAAGGTGGTAAACGGAACAAAATCAGGCTCGATCCTGCTGTTCCATAATGACCTGGAGAACACTACCGAGGCGCTTCCTGTGCTGCTTCAGCAGCTTAAGGACAAAGGATTTGAATTTGTTACAGTAAGCGAGCTTATCTACCCTGACAGCTACACTATAGATGTTAATGGCAGGCAGATACCCGACAAGAAAATGAGTCTTGACATCAACGCCGAAAACGTTGACGCAGTTATCGCCGAGTATGCCGACGAGATAGCAGCCGCAGGCTTCACCGACGAGCAGATGGCACAGGCAGCCGAGGCTATCAAAAACGGTGCCGAGCTCCCCGAAGAGGTGCTTGCGGTGATCTCAGAAATGGGCATCGAAGTGCCTGTCAGCGCCAATGCAGATATCGTAGTAGATACCGATACGCCCGATCTTGATGACAGCAGCGACGAAGCCGTAAAAGGCGAAGCTGCAAAATAATTCCGCTCGCCCGAGATAAGTTTCAAAAGACTGCTATAAAAAGCAAACAGCACAAAAGACCACCCGCGAAAAAGCAGGTGGTCTTGTCTTTTTATGCGTAGATCGAAGCGCAGTATTTCTCTGCCTGAACGTTCCACATTTCAGCATAGATGCCTTTATTTGCAAGAAGCTCGGCATGAGTGCCGCTTTCAGCAATGCTGCCGTTTTCAAGCAGAATTATACGGTCAGCGTCCTTAGTCGTGGAAAGCCTGTGCGAAATAAGTATTACCGCTTGATTTTCAGCATTTTTCAGCATACTCTTGTTAAGCCGATACTCCGCGATCGGGTCAAGTGCTGAGCTTGGCTCGTCAAGGATAGCAATAGGCATATCCCGCATAAACATTCTTGCAATTGCCGCTTTCTGACCTTCGCCGCCCGAAAGCATCGTTCCGTTTTCGGAAAACTCCTTGGTAAGCTCTGTGTCAATTCCGTTTTCAAGAGTGTTCAGCTTGCCGCCGAAATCCGCTCTTTTCAGCGCGTCAATGATCTTTTCAGCGTCACCTTCAGCAACAAAGTCCGTCTTTACGTTTTCCGCAAGTGTCGCGCCGTAGATCTGAAAATCCTGAAATACCGCGCCTATCCTCTCGCGATAAGCCTTTGTGTTCAGCTTGCGGATATCAACACCGCCGAAAAGTATCTCGCCCTCTGTGACATCATACAAGCGCATGATAAGCTTTATCAGCGTGGATTTACCTGCACCGTTCTCGCCTACAAGCGCAAGCTTTTCACCCTTGCGTATCGTCATGCTTACGTTTTTCAGCACATACTTTTCGTTATCCTTGTATTTAAAGCTTACATTGTGCAGCTCAAGCGTGCAGTCGTTTTCGGGAACAGGCACCTCGCCCTCACAGCCCTCGATATTTATCTCATAATCCATAAAGCGGCGGAATTTCTCGGCGTACTGTCCGACGTTCTGGAAATCCACCAGCGCGTAGTTCATCTGATCGAGCTGGCTTTTGATCAAGTTCGTTGCATTTTTCAGCGAAGCAACCTCGCCAAGCTGAATGGATTTCTTTTCAATCGCAAGGTACGCAAGATACACGGGAACCGCAAAAAACTGACACAGCGTAAACACGGTTATCCAGTTGATAAGCGTAGGCGCAAGTATTTTTAGGCTGTAACCCAGCGCCATTTTGCGCTCCTCTGCGATCGCCTCGTCGTACTGCTCCATAAGAGCTTCTTCGATACCTGTCAGCTTTATCTCCTTTGCATACTCGGGCTGATAGAATACGCGCTTTGAATAGTCAGCCTTTCTGCCGATACGCTGCTTTTCAAGGTTGTATTCATATTCAAGCTTTGTTATCATAAAGCGGGTTATGATATTCACAATAAATCCGATCACAGGGAAAACCGCCACGGTGGGATTGATCGTGATTATCATCGTTCCCGAAACGATCATTGCTACCACGGTGGAAATAATGCTTGCGGCACTCATTATAGCCTTTTTGCACATTTCCTCCGACTGTGAAGCTGCAATTACGAAATCGTCGAAATACTCGGGAATGTCATAGCATTTCAGATCCATGAGCTGCGCCTTAGCCATAAGCTCGCGCTGAATTTTCCCCTCAAAGCCTATCATCTTCGTCCAGAAATAGTTTTC